>NZ_JARTVW010000006.1:0-437704 GCF_031450995.1 Caballeronia sp. LP006
TCTCGATGTGTACGACAATGTCGCGTTCGGTTTGCGGCTGAAGAAGGTGCGCGCCGATGAGATCGACTGGCGCGTGAAGCGCATGCTCGAACTCGTGCAGCTATCGGGCCATGCGAGCCGCTGGATACACGAACTAAGCGGCGGGCAGTCGCAGCGCGTGGCGCTGGCGCGCGCACTCGTCAACGAACCCGATGTGCTGTTGTTGGACGAACCGCTCGCCGCACTCGATTTGAAGATTCGCCATCACATGCTGCGCGAGTTGAAGCGGATTCATCAGGAAACGGGCACGACTTTCATCTACGTCACGCACGATCAGGACGAGGCGATGGTGCTGTCGGACCGCGTGGTGCTGATGAACCATGGGACCATCGAACAGCTCGCCGCGCCCGAGGCCATGTATGCGGCGCCGGAAACGCTCTTCTGCGCGCAGTTCTTCGGTGAGACGAATATCGTGGCGGGACGGGTAGAATCGGTCGATGCGAATCTGGCGTCAGTGTCGGCAAAAGGCGGCGGCACGATTCGCGGTGCGGCGCGCGGCAGCATGAGCGGCGACGACGTGTCCTTGTCCATCCGGCCAGAGTGCATCAGCTTGTGCGCGGACGATAGTGCAAATGTGCGGGCGCCGACCATTAATTCGATGCTTGGCACTTTGCAGGACATCGCGTTCATCGGCAGCCGCGTGGTGTACCGCGTGGAAGGCGCATCTGGCGATGTGATGACGTGTCAGACGGCGCGGCCTTCGTCAGGCATCGCGCTGGAGGTCGGGCATCGCGTGCGATTGGGGTGGAATGACGACGCGGTGGTGGTGTTGAGGCGCTGACTGGAGCGGGTTGAATGCCCCGGAGGCTTCCGGGGCATTGCATTGAGAAATCCCGAGCAGATTCCCTGCCCTGCCCCGATCACGCCCTTTACGCCACCGCCGCCGCTCCCGCCTTCGCCACTTGCGCATCCTGCGGCGCTTTTACTCCCGACACACCCACCGCTCCGACCACCTGTCCATCGACCACGACGGGCACGCCGCCTTCCAGCGCTCCCCGCAGCGGCGCACTGAGGAACGCCGTGCGTCCGCCGTTAATCATCTCCTCATAAACCTTCGATT
The DNA here is from genome assembly GCF_031450995.1 of Caballeronia sp. LP006. Taxonomy (NCBI): domain Bacteria; kingdom Pseudomonadati; phylum Pseudomonadota; class Betaproteobacteria; order Burkholderiales; family Burkholderiaceae; genus Caballeronia; species Caballeronia sp. LP006. Next base: position 1,100 of record NZ_JARTVW010000006.1, read on the forward strand.
CGCGGCGTCCGAGAGCCGCCGCGCGCGCCTTCTCGATGCAGATTTCCGACGAAACTGGCGTGCAGTTGTCGAGCCGCAGAAACGACAGCAAATGTCCGCCGTCATCGACAATTGCGATTGCCACCGGCCATGCATTGCGATTCGCCTCAGCGGCGGCTGCATCTAGCATGGTCTTCAGCTCGGCTTCGGTCAGAACCGGCTTGCTCTTCATTCACGTCCTCCATATACGAAAACGCCGTCGCGCAAGACACGCAACGGCGCGCGGTATTAACACCGCTTTATCGCTAAATTACAGTCTGCATTCGGCCCAAAGGAACGGCTTCACGTTTTCCTTCGCGAGCGTCACGCCGAGGCCCGGCTTGTCTTCCACCGCGAGACGGCCATCCTTGATGCGCGCTTCCGGCGGATTTTCGAGCACCTGTACGTAGTTTGGGGCATCGCTGAAATACGGGTAGATTTCGAGCGTCATGAAGTTGGCGAGCGTGACGGACACTTGCAGCGTGCCCGCCGTGCACAATGTGCTCGCGCAGTTGTGCGGCGCGACTCTCAGGTTGAAGGCTTCGGCCATCGCGGCAATCTTCTTGGTTTCCATCAGGCCGCCTGTGTTGCCGATATCCGGCTGCACGATATCCACCACCTGCGGCTCCAGCACTTTGCGGAAGCCATACCGTGTATAAAGACGCTCGCCCGCCGCGATCGACATATTGGTCGAATCGGCAATGCGCCTAAGCGCGCCAACATCAAAGGCATCGCACGGTTCTTCCAGCCAGCGGATGCCCAGGTCTTCGTAACGCTGGCACAGGCGGATGGTTTCATCGGTCGTCAGGCCTCCGCTCAGATCGAGCATGATCTCCACATCCGATCCGACGAACTCCACCAGCTTCTTCACGCGCTGATAAGCCAGTTCGGTGAATTCGCGATCGTGTGCGCGGCGGGTCACGTGCTTCAAGCGGCCCAGATGGTCCTGCGTGGCCAGCGGGTAGCACTTGAGCGCCTTGTAGCCGTCTTCGATCGGACGGGCAGCCGCTGTAGCCCATTCTTCCGCACCGAGGCAGTGATAATTCCAGCCGTTCGCGTAGACCGGCACGTCATCAAAAATCTTGCCGCCGAAAAATTCATACACCGGCAGGCCGGCCGCCTTTCCCTTGATATCCCACATCGCCTGCTCGATCGCGCTGATGCCCGCGAAGGTGATCGCGCCGCCGCCCTTAGCCCAGAACGACATATCGTACATTTCCGACCACAGTTGTTCGATGCGCGCCGGATCGTGGCCAAGCACCAAACGCTCGACGAGATCCTTGATCATCCCGGCCGCCGCCGTGCTGCCGATGCCGTAAGCAATTGCCGCTTCGCCGATGCCCGTCACACCCTCATCCGTCATCAGTTCGACGATGACAGGATTCACATATCCGCTCTTAATCAGATAGACATTTGCGCTTTGAATCTTCATAGTGCCTCAGGTTGTTGCCCGGTCCCACCGGCGCCACCCCACGCGGACGGGCAACGAGACCGGAAGATAATGTTCTGGGGTTGAGTGCTTGCGTTCGTGCTAACTCTTGCTTCTTGTGCTCAGGCGGCGAGCGCCACAACCGGCCGCGCGCAGTCAACATCGACGAACACGGGCTGGCGTATGTGCAGATCCGACAGAATTTGCGACATCACATCGTTGCCGCGCGCATACGCCTCGTTCATCTGCCGCACGCTGAGCGATAGGTTATCGCCGCGCGCATCCAGATTTAGCAGCAGCAAGACCGCCGCGTTTGATCCCGGCTGCGAGAACAAGGCCTGCGCAAGCCGGCCCTGCGGATCGAACAGTGAGGTGTCGATCCACGCAGCGTCCGCTTCGCGTGCTTCGAGGAACACGGCGGTCGGCAGCGCCGATGACGGACGGCCGCGCACCAGCGCGACATGTTCGGCGTGCGTCACGCCATCGCGGAACGTAATGCGCTCAAAGGAGCCGAAGTCGCTCATCACCGTGCGCCGAGCAGATACCCACACGCGCGCGTCGTAGCGCCTGCGATACTCGACAAGACTCTTGACGGTGCCCACGCGAATGCCGTGACGCTGCCCGAACTCGAGCAGATCCGGCAGGCGCGCCATGGTGCCGTCGTCGCGCATGACTTCGCAGATCACGGAGGCGGGCTCGAAACCCGCGAGCCGCGCGAGGTCGGTGCCCGCTTCGGTGTGGCCCGTGCGTTCAAGCACGCCGCCAGCCTTGGCGCAGAGCGGGAAAATATGGCCCGGACACACGATATCGGCGGGTGACGCGTTGCATGCGACGGCGGTAAGGATGGTGGTTGCGCGATCGTGCGCAGAAATACCGGTCGTCACGCCGCGCGCCGCTTCGATGGAGACCGTGAACGCCGTCTCGTGTTGCGAAGTATTGCTAGCGACCATTGGCTTCAGATCGAGCTGGCGGCAACGCTCCTGCGTGAGCGTCAAGCAGATCAGGCCGCGCGCTTCACGCGCCATGAAGTTAACGATCTCCGGCGTCACCGCTTCGGCGGCGATCACGAGATCGCCTTCGTTTTCGCGGTCTTCATCGTCGACCAGGATCACCATGCGTCCGCGACGAATCTCGTCGATCAGCACATGGGCAGGGGTGAGTTGGTTCAGCATAGGCATAGCTCGCTTCCGGTCTTAAGGCGCTTCGTTTCTCTTGGAGGACCGCCACGCGGCCCGGCGATGGTGATATTGCAAGGCCTATGCCAATTTGCCGGGCTAAGTCGCAGCACCGTTCACGCGCGCATTGCATCCGAAGCACGCGTTTCCGGGTCTCATTCATGAGACTTCACGCGATGCATTCGCACGACTGCGACGCGCTTCTTGTGTCCTCAGTGAGATCGCTGGAGTCGACAAGTGCATACGCGCTGTGGTTGTGAATCGACTCGAAGTTCTCCGCCTCGACCACGAACGATTCGATTCCCGCGAAGTTATAGAGTCGATGCGCGATATCGCGCACCAAGTCTTCGACGAACTTGGGATTCTCGTAAGCGCGCTCGGTCACGTACTTCTCGTCGGGACGCTTAAGCAAGCCCCAGAGTTCGCACGATGCTTCCTGCTCGGCGATCGCAATCAGTTCTTCGGGCGCGATATCGCCGGTTACGGTCGCGGTGATCGTGACGTGCGAGCGCTGGTTGTGCGCACCGTGCCGCGAGATCTTCTTCGAGCACGGGCATAGACTGGTCACGGGCACCAGCACTTTGAGCGTGATACGCGCGTCTTCACGCGTGATCTCGCCGGTCATCGTCACTTCGTAATCCATCAGACTCGATACCTGCGAGACTGGCGCGGCCTTCTCCAGAAACAGCGGAAAGCTCACGTCGATGCGGCCCGCGTGCGTTTCGAGCGCTTCCTGCATCGACGTCAGCAGCGCGAACAGACTGCGGGTCGAAAGCGCGGCCGTATGCCGTTCGAGTAGTTCGATGAAGCGCGACATGTGCGTGCCCTTCTGTGATGCGGGCAAATAAACATCCATATTCCAGACACCGACGGTCGTCGCGCTCGCTGCGCCGCGCATGCGTACGGCAACGGGACGGCGAATGCCGCGCACGCCGACGCGGCGTATCGCGATGCGGCGGTTATCGGGAAACGCCTGGACGTCGGGCATGAGGAAATTCGGATCGATGTTGTTCATGAGGATGGTTCCACGAGTGAATGCTTGCAAAACATGTTCTGCAAGATGTGGACCATTCGATCGGCGATGACCTAGTGCGATGAACATCAGTCCGTCTCAGCATCTGATGAGAAATCGTCGCGCCCGTGAGACAGGTCTTTTTGCACTCGTCGCGATCGGACGGAATTTGCCGTGTTTTCAGACGCTTACGCGCGAAAACGTGATTGGCATACGACTTGCCTTTTTCAGGGCAAGGCCCGGACGGCCTTGCATTCATCCAACCCGTTGCTCAAGGAACTAGAATGAAACTTGGCCTTTTCATGATGCCGCTTCATGACCCCAAGCGGAATTACACCGAACTGCTCAAGCAGGATCGCGAAGCGATCATCATGGCCGACAAGCTTGGCTATGCCGAAGCCTGGGTCGGGGAACACTATTCATGCAGCGCGGAACCGATCGCAAATCCTCTGCAGTTCTTCGCATCGCTGGTCCACGCCACGCGCGATATTAAGTTCGCGACGGGCGTGATCAATCTGCCGCAGCATCATCCCGCAGCCGTGGCGGGCGACGTCGCGCAATTTGATCATCTCTCGCAGGGTCGCTTCATCATGGGCGTCGGTCCCGGCGGTCTGGTCTCCGACATGGAGCTATTCGGGACCAGCGAAAAGAATCGCGCCGAGATGGTCGTGGATTCGGTCGAAATCATCCACAAGATCTGGTCGGGCGACGCACCGTACAACATCAAGGGCAAGTACTGGGACGTCGTGATCGACAAGAACGTGCATCCATCGATCGGCTTCGGTCCGATGCTCAAGCCGTATCAGCAGCCGCATCCGCCGCTGGCGATCTCCTGCATGAGCCCGAACTCGAGCAGCGCCAAGCATGCGGCCATGAAGGGCTGGGGCGTGGTCTCCGCCAACTTCATCCCGCCGGTACACGCGAAGTCGCACTGGGAACAGTACGCGCTGGGCTGCGAGCTGTCGGGCCGTCTCGCCGACCGTTCGCAATGGCGCGTGGCTCGATCAATTCTTGTCGCCGAAACCGACGAACAAGCAGCCGAGTATCTGGATGGTGAATCGAGCTATTCCTGGTACTACGACTACATTATCGAAGACATGGCGCTCTTCAATATGCTGGGCGTGCTGAAACCGAGCGCCGACATTCCCGACGCCGAAGTCACGGCGAAGAAGTGTCTTGACTGGATGGTGATGTCCGGCTCGCCGAAGACCGTGCTCGACAAGCTGGTTGCGTTCGTCGATTACGTCGGCGGCCCGTTCGGCACGCTCCTCGCCACGCAGAAGGACTGGGACCAGCCAGAAGTTCACAAGACGTCGATGCGCCTGCTCGCCACTGAAGTGATGCCGAAGCTGCGCGCATATTGCGCGGACCTCGAATCATCGACGGTGTAAACGGCTAGATTGAAGCAGGACACGCTGGCGTTCGCATCGGCGATGCGAACGCCAGCGTCGTTTAGAAGCGGCTTGCGCTGAACGGACGAATATCGATGGACGGCTCGCGGCCCGCGATCATGTCCGCGACGAGTTGCCCGGTTTTAGGCGCACCGGTAAGTCCGAGATGGCCGTTGCCGAACGCATAGAACACATTGTAATGACGCCGTGCACGATCGATCACCGGCATGGAATCCGGGAAACATGGGCGATTGCCCATCCAAGCCGTTGCATCGGAGGTATTCACGCCCGGCAGCAGGTCTTCGATGGTTCTGACGAGCGCATCCGTGCGATCGTAATTCGGCGCGGCCGCGAGACTGTCGAACTCCACCGTGCCCGCGATTCGCAACCCCGTCTCCAGCGGGCTGATGAAGCATTTCCGATCCACTGCGACCACCACGCGCCCTATGTTCACGTGCGGCGCGGGAAACGTGAGGTGATAACCCCGTTGCGTCTGCAGCGGCAAATCGTCGCCGAGTTGGCGGGACAGTTCGCGCGACCATGCGCCCGCCGCGATCACTACCGCGCGTCCCGTTACGCGCCCTGCATCCGTTTCTACACCGCGCACGACGCCCGCGTCGAGAAGAAAGCTCTTCGCTCGTGCGTGGATCAGCGTGCCGCCGGCAGCGGCGAAACTCGTGGTAAGGACATCGACGAGACGGGCCGGATTGACGACAAGACCCTCGTTCGGAAGGAACACCCCGCACGTGTAGCGCGGGCCGACCGCAGGTTCAAGATCGTCGATCTCCCTGCGGCCGACATAGTCGAGCGCCACGCCACAGTCGCGGCGCAGCGTCCACGCGCCGGCGTCTTTGTTGCGATACGCCTCGGACGGATAAAGCTGAAGCTGACCAGTTTCGGTGATCAGGTCAAGCGCGCCGATATCGCCGAGCAGGCGCTTGTAGAGCGGGATCGAGTCTTCGAGCAAGGGCTTGAGCGCGCGCGATATCCGCTCGACCCGCTCCTGCCGCGAGGCGAGCACGAAGCGCAAGAGCCACGGCATCACGCGCGGCCAGTAGCGCGTGGTCACGTGCAAGGGCGATTGCCGATCCAGCAGCCAGCCCGGCACTTGCTGGAACACGCCTGGCATGCCAAGCGGTGCGACCGAGCCGGCGCTGATGCTGCCCGCGTTGCCGAAGGAACATCGAGCATTGGCGATGCCGGGATCGATCAGTGTGACGGCAAGTCCATCGCGCAGTAGCGCGTGCGCGGTTGCCAGGCCGACCAACCCGCCGCCGACGACGAGGAGCCGGCCGGCGCGGCTCTGGCCGAGGACGGAGTCTTCATTTGGCAGCATCCGGTGAGGCTTCCCTCAGTTCGATGGTGGTGTCGCGCGTTTGCGTGCCCGCCATTCCGGCGGGCGGTCCCGGAAAGCGGCGGCGCTCCAGGCCAAACCAGCCCACCGCGAGCACCGCGAACAGACCGACGAAATAATGCCGAAGAATTTCGGTTGGCGGCTGCAAACCCACCCACACGATAAACATGCCCCCTACCACCGCGACGACGCCGCAAGGTTTCGACCAGACACCGAGACGAAACGGTCCGTAGCTGCGCTCCCTGGCGAACATCGCGGCGAGGATCGCCATGCCGTAGCAGATCTGATAGAAAAGCGCGGTGCCCGCGGTGAGCGCCGCGAAAGCCGGCGAGTATAGCGTGACCGCGACACCCGCGACCGCGCCCGACCAGATCGCCACGGCCGGCGTGCGGAACGAACGCGAGACCTTCGCACAGCTTTTTGGCAGGCCACCGTCGCGCGCGAACGAGTAAAGCGCGCGCGAAAATCCGGTCATGCAGCTCGCACCGCACATATAAACGGAAATCGCAATGGACAAGCCGACGAAGTGTTTGAGCCATTGCGGCGCCACTACTTCTTCATAGAGCCGGAGAAAGCCGTCGGGACCCTTGCGCGCAATCTCTGCGGGGTCGTGCATTGCGAGACCGAAGATCACGAACAGCACGAAGCCTAGAATGACCGAGAAAAGGACGGAGTTCTTCATCGCCTTTGGCACTGCGCGCGTCGCATCGACCGTTTCCTCGGAGACGTGCGCGGACGCGTCGTAACTGGTGACGAGCCACATCGGCAGCAACAGCGCGTAGCCGCAGACCAGCAGCAGATTCGTCGTGTGCGGCACCACATTGCCGCCCGCCTCGCCAGTGTTGTTCACGAAGTCAAACAGATGCGCGAGATTGGCAGGTTGAATGTTGTACAGCATGATTCCGCACAGTGCCGTCGCGCCGACGAACGTAATGTATGCGCCGATCTCCACGAGCCGCGACAGAGTGCGCACGCCGATATGGTTGAAGACGGCCCAAGTCAGCATGAGCACGGAGACGCCGAGCAATTGCTGAAAATAGCCCCATTGCGAGGTGTCAATCTTGAAGATCTCAGTAAGCACCATCTGGTTGAATACCAGATAGGTCGCCACCGCCGTGCCGCCGACCGAGAATACATAGGCAAGCAAATTAATCCACGAGGTTGCCCAGCCCCAGCCGCGGCCGCCTAGCACTGACGACCAATGATAAAGGCCGCCCGCTGTCGGTATCGCCGAGCTGATCTCGCCGAGTGACAGTGCGGTCGCGAGCGCGATCACGCCACCGACGAGCCACATCGCCGTGAGTCCGAACATGCCCGCGGAGCCAATGCCCTGCTGCATGTTCACGCTCACGCCAAAGAACACGCCTATCACCATGAACGATACTGCGAAGTTGCCGAACGCGGACATGCGGCGCGACAACTCCTGCTCGTAGCCGAACCGCTGCAAGGTTGCCGCATCCTCGCGCAAGATGTCTTCCGTCCGCTGATTGCTCATAACGATGTCTCCCGTTGCCTTCTGTCGTTCCACAGGGGAAGCATATGTTGCGCTAACCGCCTTGCGCAGTGCAATGCAACGGCCATGCCAAGCGCCTTCCCGCATGGCGGGCGTCCTGCGCGTGCCTCGCGAAGCCAGCAGGGACAAGGAAGCTAGGGTACATGCGATGCGACCGATGCCGCGGGGTCTCGGTGCGGCTGTCTCAGCGTTGAGAAATCTCAGGTGCGCTCAGGCGTACCGCTGCGACGTCCTTTCGCTCACCGCCGCATGTTTCGAAGACTGTTGGGCATTGCCCCTACTTCACTGGAGACGAATCGGGCTGGACTCCGGGGTCGTAGCATTGGAGGAACACAGGAGAACAGGCGCACGAGTTAGACAGCAAGTGGATGTCAGACCGTCCACACCTGCTCTACTGCTTTCGATGTCTTGTGCTCAATCCCGTTGATATAGCCGCCCCCCGGGTTGGAAGCGGATATGGCTCGACACCGACATCGCCGCCTGCGAGGTGCACTGAACAACACTCGAGCAATTTCCAGCAACCATTGCGCGGCGAGCACGAAACATGGATCGGCTGCTTATTCTGTTAAGCAAGTACCGGCAGAGGCTCCAAATCGCCTGACCTACGGTGTATCGCAGAATCAGTACACCCAGTAGCAGAATTAAAGCCCCTCATCAGCATTTAATCTCGACGGCACGTCGATCTTCATGTCGATGGGCGTGATGTTCATCGCTCACGCGTATGGCGTGCCGATCGCCCTGGATCACCAGATCGGCATTCTGCTGCTCATGCTGCTCACGTCGAAGGGCGCGGCCACAGTGTCGGGCGGCTCGTTCGTCGTCTTCGCGGCGACGGTCACGTCCACGGGCATCCTTCCGGTCGAAGGCCTCGCGCTGATCTTCGGCGTGTACCGCTTCCTGTCGATGGCGATCGCCACTTGCAATACCATTGGCAATAGCCTCGCGACGGTCGTGATCGCCAAGTGGTCGCGGACTTTCGATGCTGCTATCGCGGACGGCATCTGCACCCGGAGCGCTATCCTGAAACTGCGCGGGCTGACGAATACCTGGCCGACGGCAATTTGTCGCCCGAAGACATGAACAATCCGAATCGCATCCACACGGCATTCCGCATAAAGGTGCCCGCAACACGCCTTAACGTGAACTTGATGTCTCAACGGAGCGCGGACACGCCACCGCGCTCAACTCAAAAAACCCATGGGTCACATCATGACTGCACCATCGCGCGTCGAGCATGACGCTATCGGTTCCGTCGAGATCCCGTTGAATCGATAATGGACACGCAGACGCAGCGTGCCCTCGGTCCTAGGAAAGCGCAGGGAGCCATGCTGACGACACACAGTGGCCGTCGTGGCGCCTGTGCATCTCGGTTAAAGCCGAATATCTACGGGTTTTCGCGTTGTAGCCTATGCTACAGCGTGTTAAGGTGGCTAAACCGGCCGGCCAGGTAGCGCCCGCCGGTTTACCGTTAGCCGCCGATCAGCGCGATCAGTCGCACGACCCCGATACATAGGTAGGAAATGGCTTCAATCCATTCCTCCGCCGTAGCAGTTGCCATGTGCTTACCTCCACAGGTGGGTTCATGACACGGACGAGACCGATGCTGGCCCTGAGAAAGCATGCAATCGGTATCTCGTCCTCTTATCCGAAAGCCGGCCAGCGCCGGCTTTCTTCATTCTGGCAAATCAACTGCCCACAACAATCCTACTTGCTTTGCGCCGTAAAAACGTGGGGCCGCGCGCATACGGTCCGGCGCGACCACATCAATTAGAACCCGCCTCGGACCCAATAACAACTGGCCGATCAGGATAAGTCCGATCGTCCTCAGCGTGACACTCTTCATTTTTCCGCGTTTTCAGCGAAGCGCCGGTTGCCTGGTGCATCGTCACACCATGATGAGTCACCTGCTCCGAAGAAGCGACACGCTCGCCTTGTGTCCAGCGTGAGCACATTCGACCTGCGCATGTTTTCGAAAACGTCGAGGTTTTTTGCATCAGTACCGTCATCATGCGCATGACGCTGCTGCAGTTCCACGCGTGGGTTTTGCGTAATCGCGCGAACGACAACGCGTCAAAAGCTTCTTTGACTTCGCCCAAGGGCAGTTTGGAGGCAGGCGCCATGCGATTCGATGCTCTATCATCGAGGCGGTCGTTATCTCGTGAGCATCGTATGGAGAAGGCTGTACCGAACGTGCTGTATAAGTATCGCCACTTCGATGAGCGCTCGATGAAGCTTATCTGTGGCGACCTTGTTTATTACGCTGACCCGAACACGTTCAACGATCCCCTCGATACAAAACCATGCGTTGAAGCTGATTGTGACGTTCAGGTTTTGGAGCACGCCGTATCGGAGCTGGTCAGACGTCGCATCGAAAGCGCGTTGAAAGCAAATGCCCGCGCCATTCGGTATCGTGGACCGAGAACAATGGATCACATCGCGAAGCTTGCTCGTTCTGAGGCAGATCAAAATCTCAAAATGCTTCGTTACCAAGCCACCGATCCTGAAAATGTGAACCAGGCCGAAGCGTATGTTCACCTGCTCTCTTACGCTATGGAGCGTGAGCTTCTCCATCAGTCCGACAAGGGGATTTTGTCGCTTGCTAAGCGATATAACTGCCCGCTGATGTGGAGTCACTATGGCAATCAACATGGGGGACTTTGCATTGGCTATAGCGTGCCCGTGGAGTGTCGATCGAACATTCATCGCGTTATTTACGGCGGCAACCGAAAAGTTAGCGCAAAGGCAGTTGCACAGATGGTGTCAGGTGATGCAGACGCGCGCGTAGCCGTTGATGAGGCCGTGTTGTTGAGAAAGGCGCAGGACTGGCGCTATGAGAAAGAGTGGCGTCTGCTCGGACCACGGGGCGAACGCGACTCTCCCCTGGAACTTGTTGAGATCATTTTTGGAATGCGGTGTGATCAAACCGTGATTCACACGGTGGCGAGCGCGCTGGAGGGACGAGCGCGGCCGGTCAAGCTGTATCAAATGCAAGAAGTTGCCGGAACGTTCGGGCTAAAGCGCGCTAAGGTCGATCTTGACGAGCTCTCGGTGTATTACCCGCGGCGCGCTTTATCCGCTGGCGAAGGTTTCGAGGCCATCGAAGACGAACCATCGAAAAAAGATCCAACAGAATACGCCCGCGCAAGGCGGGCGCTGAACTGAGCCGTTCCAAGCACCGAGACGGCGCGGCGACTATACGCGAATCCAGTTACGGCTTCGCTGGATCGTCCGTGGCGCATCTTTCAGGTCCTCCTTGGCGTCACCGATGTCTTTGCGCACTTTGCCTTCGACCTGCTGCGCGTCGCCCCTTGCCTGTGCCAGATCGTTCGTCACTTTGCCGACGCTCTGGTTGATCTTGCCTTTGACCTTCTCCCCGACGCCCTTACCTTTGCCAAAAACCGCACCGTTGACAATGCGAGGAATCGCGGGTGCCATGCTTGACGGCGAGCACCTTGTCTCACCAGTGCGCGTTGGGCAAAAGACGATCCCGCCGGGGAAGTGGCCATGGCCCTCCCCCGTGAGAGGCCGGCGATCGTCTACCTCGCTGGGTCTTCACGAGTCGAGCCATTCCGGCAGCGCAGCCAGCTCATGCGCGCCGCACGTTCTCGGATGCGAAAATGCGCCGGCAGCCTCGGTCCTGAAATGACTTTGATGACTATTACCAAAACCATCAAAGCGGTCTCCGTAGGCGTGTAGATGCGTTATTCGGAATCTCTGGGCCCAAGCGAGATCGGCCACAGCCGGAGATCAGCTTTTTTTGGCCGGTGCCAAAGTCAAGCGAGCAGCGGCGTACCCGAAACGAATGCATTTCTCAATGGCAGAAGGTGGCCGATTGCCGAAGATAAAGACAGGTTCGCGGGATGCCGATGCGCCGCCGGCTTGAGCTGCCGTACTCGACCCGTTGCCGGCGTTCGGGCAAATCGCAGTCGAACGGCCGGTGTAGGAACCCTCCGGTCACGCGAGCCTACGGACGGTGTTGCCTCCACGCCGCTCGTAACCATGAAGCGAATCAGCCCAGCGCGTCTAGAAATCTTCGATCATCAAGGGACATCCCCTCGAGCCACTGTACTTCGCGCCCGGGTTCAGGAAGGACTCTACCGAATTCGACCATCTGCGACGGCGACAATTCCGACAGGTAGACCCTAACGTGGCGGCTAGGCGTCCGAGCCTCGTCAACCACGATAGTCACGATACGTTCGAGCAATCGTTGTTTTTGCTCGGACGTTCGGCCCGCTCGAATCTACCTGTGTACAAAAATGTGGTCCGACGCTTTAGGCTGACCCGCCAGAAAATGATTCCCGGCGGCGATATCCTGGAAGATCACCTGGGCAAAGAACGCCTGGGCGCCCGTCGCTTAACTGTGCGCCTGTGTGATGCCGGAAGCGATTGCTTGCTTCAGTTGAGCGTCCAGGCGGCCTCCCGCAGCCGCGACATGTAGGTTGGCATTGACAGTCTCCTTTAAATCGCTGTTCCAGCGCAAAGGATGGAGAGTAAGGTTCAATATCCGGCGGCTGCCCTGCGGCCCGGTTGCGAGCCAAGCGTCCCCGCAGCAGCCGAGTGAGGCTCGAGGACGGAAGCGATAACTTCGATAGCTTGCTGAATTTGCTGACGGGAGATGTTCAGGTACGGGATTGAGCGAACCGCATCAGCGCCTGAGGGAAGAACGTAGAGTCCTTTTGCATGGAGCTTCTCGACGAATTCTCCAGCGGGCAGCGATGTCACGCCGAAACGTACGATATTGGTTTCCACCGACGCAACGTCCAGTGCGATCCCGGGCAAAGATGCAATTCCACGGGCAAGCATTTGCGCGTGCTCATGATCTTCCACCAGACGGGTACGATGATTACGTAGCGCATAGAGTGCCCCTGCCGCGATGATGCCCGCCTGACGGAAGCCACCCCCGATTTGTTGCTTAAAACGACGCGCCCGAGCGATGAAGTCGCGCGGACCGGCCAGCGCAGAGCCGACAGGCGCGCCAAGGGCCTTTGAAAAACACACGCTGACCGTGTCGAAGTGCTTTGCGTAGTCGCGCTCAGGAATACCCGTAGCCGCCGTTGCATGCCACAACCGCGCCCCATCGAGATGCAGCGCCAGGCCTTTCGATCGGGCTGCATCGCAAACACTGACAAGCTGCTCAATCGGCCAGACTTTCCCCCCGCCGATGTTGTGAGTGTTTTCCAGACATAGCAGCTTGACCGGGGCGGGGATCGTAGCCGGAAAGAATCGATGCGGCACACCTAGTGCGTCCGCCACGTCCTTCGAGGAGAACACGCCGCGTACGCCAGGCAAAAGCCGCGGGAGCACACCTGAGAAAGCAGCTGGCGCGCCGCCCTCAAGAATATAAACGTGTGCGTTCTGATCGAACAGCACCGCGTCGCCCGGTTCCGTGTGAGCCCGGATGGCGACCTGATTGGTCATGGTGCCGGTCACCATATATACTGCGTCCTCCTTGCCCAGCAATTCTGCTACTTCTCGCTCGAGCTCCCTTACGGTCGGGTCGTCGCCATAGACGTCATCGCCTACCGGTGCGGACGCCATGGCTTCTCGCATGGCCGCCGTGGGCTGGCTGCAAGTATCGCTACGCAAGTCGATCATTTCGTGCTCTCTGGGATGATTGTCGTGCCCAGATTGTGTATCGCCGTAGGTGCATACTTTTGGACAAAGTTGCGCTTATTAACGGCGTGAGCGACTCGGCGGTACGCCGAAAAAGCGTCGGAATTCCCGGGTTAGATGTCCTTGGTCGCAGTATCCGACTTCGACGGCAACCTGCCTCAGCGGCTGTCCTTTGAGCAAGAGTTGCTTTGCCATCGCGACCCGGCGCTGGACCAGGTACGCGTGCGGCGCCATACCGACGGAATGCTTGAACACGCGAATGAGCTGATAGGAACTCATTCCGGCGACTGCTGCGATCGCGTCGAGGGTCGGGTTCTCGACGAAGTGCGCATCGATATATTCGCGTGCCCGTTTAACCGCACCCGGCAGCAACGTTGAAACGTCGGTTTGCGGAGCTGTCTGTGCGTGCCGCTGAACCAATTGGAACAACGCTGCGGTGAGCCGCGAGGCCGTTTCCAAAGGATGAATGTCGGTCGATTCCGAACAACGATGGGCTTCGTACAGCAACCGCATCGTCTGCGGATCGTCGATGACGGTTTCGGAGAAATGAAGCGTTCCTCTCAATGGCCGGCGCTCACGGTTCAGCATGTTCGTCAGGTCGGCGGTCGGCACATACATCATTCGATAGTCCCAACCACCCTCGAGCGCGGGTCGCCCTTCGTGCACGCTGCCGGGGTTGATGACGCAGATCGTACGTTCGGGCATCACGAGACGGTGTCCACGTGCGTCGAGGTATGTTTGGGCACCTCGCTCAATGACGCCGAAGGCAAATTCGTCGTGCGCGTGCGGCGGAAACCGATGAGTACGGTAGGTCGCCTGTAGCATCTCGATACCAGCGAAAGCAGGCTCCCGCCAAAACTTCGCCCGATTAGGAATGTGCGGCGATACTCGATCCATTTGACTGACCTGAAAGTTAGGGAGGTCCGGCCCGAACACGCGGCTGAAGCCTGCTTGCCCAGTCCGAACCCGTCCCTCGGTCCGCCGGGCCGACAACGACCGCTTCTTAGTTCAACGGACATGCGTTGACGCACGTCGCTATTCGGCCGTAGACGTGCCAGTCCTGATGTGAGTGCCGCTACCAGCGCCCCGACCGAGCTTTGTTGAATTATCCGCGGCGGCGCTTAATGCCGTTGTTCCCTTGTGCCACGGGGCGCTACCCTCTCAGCAAATAGGAAGCGCTCAATTCTACCTTTAAAAACGATATCCGATAATACGGAGGGATGAGGCGTGGAAGATTGATAGAAATTAACAATCAAACCTCTTTTCGAGACAAAAAGCTGCGTCGAACCTGTTGGTTCAGGCGAAATTCAGGCACTGTTCGCGATAGCGCAGCTTATTGCTTACACGATGTTCGCACCAGCCGTTCAGACTGTTCATGCCTTGCACCACACGCCGTTTTTTATCGACCTATTATCGAGCCCTTTGCCCCCGCCTTAACCATGCCGGTATCGAAAAAGCGCAAAAGGTCGTCCGAATCGAGAACCGTACAATCGCGCCGCAAAAAGCAGTTGTATTTGCCTCTAAAACAGCCGGAGTCTGACCGGTTGTGCTTACAAGCGCGCCTGTCGTTTCAGGCGATGCGGGAAGGCCGAGGCGATAGAGCCGCCGCCATGAACATGGCTTCGATCTCGCTTATGTGCGAGATGATCACGGCAGCCGGCCATGGTCTATTGCCGCTGCCTCTAATTCAACAGGCCCGAAAAGGTGCCTTTGATGCGTTAGATAATGGCGCAAGCAGTGGTGTGTGGACATTCACGGAAGCTCTAACCAGTCAATTCACGCTGGTTATCAACGAGTACGATCGCCAGATGCGCGAGACCCGACTGCACGCGATAATCGCGGCATCAGAGAAAGTCGAACACCTGCTTGCGAAGCAATGTCAATGGCGTAAGCAGGAGTGTCCAAGCGGAATCAGGGGAAATTAGTTGGCCTAAGTGCATAAATTAACCGAAATTGCGCTTCTAGGTAGTTGCCGTCCTTCAATAAGAAATTGCGGCCCGGTTCAACAGAGCGACGACCAAAAAAAACCCGCGAAACGCGGGTTAGATCCAGCTGGCCTCTTCGGCTCTTTGCTGGGCATGGCATACGCTTATGTCCGCGTTTCGGCCCTCGGGTCCTGCGAAAGACATTTCTGAGTGACGGCAGACTTTAGCCGAACTTTAGACAATTTTAATCTTTTTACGCCAACCATGAAGTGGTCAGGCAACGGCCTGGTGCTAAACGGCAGGTACGAGTCGGACGAGGCATTCGGATCGCCGCGTGGGCAATCAGCACTGCCATTAGATCCTGCGTGCCACGTGACTTTATCCGTGCTGAGATGATCATCGACGAGGTGTTTACAACCTCGCTTCCCAAGCAAAGCGGATAGTAGTTGCCGCGGGACGCAACGCGGTCTCCTGGCAGCTTAATGGTACGCCGGAAGGTCGGCATGTCCCCCTTGCGAGGTGCACGGAACATCACTCGATCGGTTTCCAGCAGCAATCGCGCGGCGAGCACGAAACATGGATCGGCTGCTTATCCTGGTAAGCGAAAACGAGCAGAAGCTCCAAATCGCCTGACCTACGGTGTATTAGCGGAATCAGTGCACCCAGTAGCGGAATTGAAGCGCCTCAACAGCAGTTGAAGCGCTCTCTTACGCTTTGGAGAACGGCGGCTGCGTCGAAAGGAAAACTGTATTCATGGGGTATCGCGCGAATCCGCTAGCTGGTTTGGTGGGACCGGGATCCAATCGCACGAGGTTGGCGCCTGTTATGCAACGTATCTCGCAAGTTAATTGGTATAACAGACAATCTAACGATTACAAGTCGTATAATATTTGTTCATGCACTTTAGAACGATCGGTCTTTCCTCTTTTTGTGGCCTCTCTCAGGTCCTGACTTGCTCGGATGGTCAGGACTTTTTCGCCGACCTCAAATGTCGGCGTTTTTTTGGGGCGTGCCCACACTGCAGCTGTGAGCAGGTTCGATCTATACGCTCTGCCCTCAATGCAACTATGTCAACTAAATCCGGAGCTTAAAACGATGGACGAACGGAATGAAGGTGTTGTAAGCAATTACCTAACGGAGTTCTAAAGTGCTGCGTTTAGGAGCGAGTCAGGTGAAGACGTTACTGAGCTGATTGTAAATTTGGTTGAAAATGCGAAAAAGCATTTGGACACTTGGAGTAGCGCGGCACCAACTCACAACAGACGCAAGTTGACCGCGCAACTCGGGAAGTGGGCTGAACTAGGAGCACAGTCATCCCCAACTGTTGCAAAGGTACTACTTGACGCGGCGGAGCAGTTGGCGCGGTGATTGTTGAGGTGCGTTGATTCCCCAACCCAACACCAGCAATGTCAACAATCCACGCGCCGGTGTCGATCGATCCGTACCGACCCCCTTCTGGTTCTGTGCAAGGTTAACCGTCATGGCGTGCTTTTCCAACGTTGGAAATTGGCCAACTGAAATCAGCGGGAAAACCGCTCGTCGCGATCTTCCAAGCCTAAGGGCGAGGAGCCGCAATCACCAAGCCTGAACTCTGCAAATGATGAGCTGGTCCATAGTTGATTACAGCACCATGTGCCGATATCGACCCTCATCGGCCATACGATGCGCCGTCGGACTGACGTCTTTTGATGAAGTACACCGGTCATTCGCCGGTCATCCTGAACGGGGAGCAGGCTGTTCCGCCGAAGCGTTGAGACTTCCCTCTGTTAGCTTGCGGGGTGGGCGCTTTTTCTCACCAACGGGTCCCGTTCTGACGACCGCGCGCATGACGACACGCGGCCGCGTGAGTACGCCTTCAGTTCTCTTCGGTCTGCACCGTCAGCTTGTTTCTGACTTCGACGACGCCGCTCACACCTTTGGCAACCTCTCCCGCCTTCGATGCCTCGATCGCCGACGGCACCGATCCCGCCAGCGTCACCACGCCATTCTTCACGCGCACACTGAGGGCTGCCATGTCGACGCCCCCCGCCTTCCTGATCGCGCGCCGGACGTCCTTTGCCAGTTCCCTGTCGGCGGGTCTCGCCTGCGCGCCCGATGCGGGAGCTTTGCCCGGCGCGTCGCTCGCCTGACCGGGACCTTGAGCCATCGCGAGTGCGGCGGATGCCATCACCATGCACGCGATACCGACTCTTGCTGCCGTGCGAAATTTCATGCTGCTCCTCCTGTGTCTCATCGTTGTGGGTATGAATTACGAGGGTTACGAGCGTTACGACGACGCTAGCGCAACGTGGCGCTCAAGTCGTCGAGTTGTCCTGCCAGAAGCGCCGCGTCACTGGAAACACCATAGACGTAGTGATCGGGCCGCACGATTGCAGCGCCGCACTGATGCTTTTCGAACCATCCCGCGAGCACGCCTTCAGTCTCCTGCACGACCTGTCCATCGAACCCCGCGTCGCGCGGATTCGGCTGCAAGCAGGACCAATGCACGCCCAGTTCCGCCGCTCTGGCGCGCGCGCCGTCGCTGACCAGCGATGGATCGGCGACCACGACGCGCCATCCGCCGCCGATGACTTCATCGAGCAACTTCACTGTGGCGTCGTCACGCACGCGGGGCTGCGGAAACAGCGTGCCGTTGGCCGGATGCGCCGTGCCGCTCAGCATGCCGTCGCGCAATCCGGGAACGATCTCCTGCCGCGTGACCGTGCGGATCGTCCCGCCCGCCTCGTCGATCAGACGTTGATCGCGTGCGCAAGCCGCCGCGGTATCGCGTTCGCAGATGACACGGCCGAGCGCTTTGATGCGCGTCGTCAACTCGCGAACATGCGCCTTGCGTTCCGTTTCGTAGCTGTCGAGCAGTGCATCCGACGCCGCGCCCCGCATGACGGCGTCCAGCTTCCAGATCAGATTGGTCACATCGCGGATGCCCTGACACATGCCCTGACCGATGAACGGAGGCTGTTGATGCGCCGCATCGCCGGCGATGAAAACGCGCCCGCGCCGCCACGCTTTCGCGACCAGCGCATGGAAGCGATAGCTCGCCGCGCGCCACAACTCGCCGTCCTCGGGCGTCATCCATCGTTCGAGCAGCTTCCAGACCTGCTGCGCCTGCTGCATGTGCGCCGGATCTTCGTCCTCCTGCAACATGATTTCCCAGCGCCGATGCCCGCCCGGCCCGACGATATACGTGCACGGGCGGCTCGGCTCGCAATACTGGATGGCAGTCTTCGGCAGCTTCGCCAGGCCTCGCTCGTTGACCTTCACATCGACGACAAGCCACGGCTCATCGAATTCCAGGTCTTCATACGCGATGCCGAGCGACGCGCGCACCGTGCTCGACGCGCCATCGCAACCGATGAGATACCCGCATGTCACGCGCCGAATGCCGCCGTCCTCCGCACGAAGTTCGACATGCACGCTATCCCCTTCCTCGGAAAAGCCGGCAAGCTCGGTCCCGAGCGCGACCTCGACACTCGGATACGATGCCGCATGCTCGCGCAACGCCGCTTCCACGGGAGGCTGGGTGAACACCATGGTCGGCGTGTAGCCGAGCGGATACGGCTGCGGCACGGTGTCGATGCGCTTGATCAGACGGCCATCCACGCCATAGAACTCGGAAGCCGGAAACGCCGCGACGTGCTTCATCACGCGATCCGCGACGCCCATTCCCTGGAACACCCGCATGATCTCGTGATCGACGGCGATCGCGCGCGGCTTGTCGTACACCTCCTTCGCGCGGTCGACGCAGAGCGTGCGGATGCCCTTCTGCCCCAGCAATCCGGCCGCCACCGCCCCGGACGGACCGAAGCCGACGACGACCACATCGAACTGTTCATCGTTGGCCGTCATTGCGTCCGCGCCTCGTCTTGCACCACGTTCTTCAGCACGCCGATGCCATCGATCTCGACAGCGACCGTGTCTCCGTGCTTAAGCCACACGGGCGGATTGCGCGCCCAGCCGACGCCCGCGGGCGTGCCCATCACCACGACATCGCCGGGT
The DNA here is from genome assembly GCF_031450995.1 of Caballeronia sp. LP006. Taxonomy (NCBI): domain Bacteria; kingdom Pseudomonadati; phylum Pseudomonadota; class Betaproteobacteria; order Burkholderiales; family Burkholderiaceae; genus Caballeronia; species Caballeronia sp. LP006. The sequence goes on from NZ_JARTVW010000006.1 coordinate 20,526, forward strand.
TCGAGCGTCAGGCATTCGGTCAGCAGCTCGATGGTTTCCGCGACGCTCCAGATCATGTCCGACGTGTTGGCGCGCTGCATCACCTCGCCGTTCAGACGCAGCCGCAGATCCAGACCTGCCGCGCCGGGCGGAACCTCGTCGGCGGTGACGAGCCACGGGCCGAACGCGCCGGTACCATCGAAATTCTTGCCGATGGTCCATTGGCTCGTGCGCTTCTGATAGTCGCGCACGGAGACATCGTTGAAGCAGGCATAGCCGAACGCGTAGTCCAGCGCGTTCTCGCGCTTCACATGCCGCGCACGCTTGCCGATCACCATCACGAGTTCCGCTTCGTAATCGAGCTTCTCCGACACTTGCGGACGAATTACCGGATCGCCATGCGCGATCAGCGAGCTGGCTCCACGGAAGAAGATCAGCGGATATTCCGGCTTGAGATTGCCGCCTTCCTTCGCGTGGTCGTAGTAGTTATGACCGAGGCAGACGATCTTGCCCGGCTCGGGAACGAGCGGCGCGAGTTCGAGCGATGCCATCGGCATGCGTTCGTTCCCGCTGTCGTCCAGCGCCTTGCGCGCCGCCGCCACGATATCGACGCCGGCACGCAACGCCTCGCGCAGATCGGCGGGAATCGACGCGTCCGCCTTCGCCAGATCGACGACCTGTTCCTGGTCCAGCACGCCGAGGCGATATCCCGCTTCGGTCTTGTATGTGATCAGCTTCAACGTAAGAGTCCTCAAAATGAATTCGAAATTGTCCAAGGCGTCGAAACGCTCAGGCCTGCAACGCGCTGTCTTGCGCAAAGAAAATCGCCTTCTGCGCGGCTTTCAGCCGGGGCGACGGCGCTTTGCCGATGCCCCATTGATCGATGCGTCCCGGCGGCCATTTCCAGTCTTCCGGTCCGCCGGTTTTGTAGGTGTCGTCCACCTGCTGCACTTCCGCCGTGTACTCGATGACGAAATCGAACGGCCCCACGAAATAGGCGAACGCGTTGTTGCCCGGCCCGTGCCGCCCGACGCCCCATTCGATCGGATAGCCCGCGTCGTTCATGCGTCCGCCGCCGCGCATCACGGAGTCGAGATCGGGCATCAGGAACGCGACGTGGTTGAGGCTGTTCTCCTCGGCATCCGCCAGCGCGATGCTGTGATGGTCGGAACCGCAGCGCATGAACGCCATGATTCGCGTCCGGTCGGAAAGCCGGAAACCGAGCGCGTCCTCGAAGAAGCGCTGCGCGACCGCGACGTTCTCGCTGTTGAGCACCACATGCGTGATCTTCACGGGACGGTCGGCGGCGGCTTGCGTATCGGCATGACGCGCGTCGCCGGTCACGAAGCGAAAGCGCCGCCCTTGCGGATCGCGCGCGACCAGTTCGACGCCGCCCGCCGGATCCGCCGATGCCTCCGGGCCGCTCAGGATCGCGCCGCCATACTCGGGGATCGTGCGCGCCAGCGTGTGCAGCGCCTCGATGGACGGCACGCCAAACACCACGGCGCGCACCTGCGGCGTCTCGCTGCGATGCAGGGCGAGCACGTGATGTGCGTCGCCGGTGCCGCGCAGATAGACCGTATCGGCATCGCGCGCGGCGACGGACAGCCGCCATGTCCCGGTGTAGAACTGCGTGGCCAGATCGAGATCCGGCACGCCGATATCGATCCCGCGCAATGCGGTGACGAGGCCCTGTGTCATCTGTGACTCCTTCATTGCAGGCCGAGAAAGCACTCGGCGTTTCGATGGATCAGGCGCTCGCGAACGTCCTCGTCCGGCACGGCGCGTTCGATGCGTTCGCGCGCGGCGGTATCGGAGAAGGCGAACGGATAATCGGTGCCGAGCATGATTCGCGTATCGCCGAACATCGTCCGCAAATGCGCGAGCGTCGGCGCGTCGAACACGAGCGCGTCGTAATACATGCGGCGCGCCTGTTCGACGGGCGTCATCTCGATGGCATCGCCGAGCGGCGCGAACACCGTGTGAGCCTGTTCGAGCCTCGGCAGCAGCGATGCGAGCGTGCCGCCGCCATGACTGAACGCGATCCGCAGGCGCGGTCGGCGCACCATCAGATTCGTGCAGATGGCCGAAGCCGCCGCGAGCCCGACATCGGTCGGATAGGCGAGCGCCTGAACCAGTTGCGGCGGACCGATGAGCCGTTCCTTGCCCGCGGGCCGCAGCGCATGCACGAACACGGCCGCGCCGAGCGCTTCGGCCGCTTCAAAGAACGGATCGAACTGCATTGCGCCGATGGGCGCGCCGTTCACGTTGCTGCCGATCTCGACGCCCGCGAAGCCCGGCTGGCGCATCAGCCGCTCCAGTTCAGCGATGGCCGTATCGACGTTTTGCAGCGGCACCGCGCCGAGTCCGATCATGCGGCCGCCGCTTTGCGCCACCATCTCGCCGATGACGTCGTTCACGTAGTGCAGCAACGGCAGCGCGTCGGCTTCGCTCATCCAGTACGAGAGCAGCTCCGGCATCGGCGAGAGCGCCTGCAGGCCGATGCGCTGTGCGTCCATATCGGCGATGCGGCGCGGCACGTCCCAGCACTGCTCGGAGACGGTCCGGTAGCGCTTGCCGTCGATCATCACGTGACGATGGCACGCGTGCGCGGGCTCCATCGAAGGCCAGCCATCCGGTACGCGTCCCGCGACGCTCGCCGGAAACGATGCGGGCACGACATGCGTATGGATATCGACGCCGCCCTTCGCGCATGAGCAATGGATCGTGTGATGCATGGGCGCCTCAGCGATGCGTGAAGCCAGCCGCTTCCACGCCGGCGATGCAGATGGCTTCGTCCTCGTCGCCCGTACCGCCGCTCGCGCCGACCGCGCCCAGCATCTGCCCCTCGCCGCCGACGATCACGACCGCACCCGTTTGCGGGACGAACTTGCCCTGCGCGGTCGCCGAGAGCGCGCCGAAGAACGCGGGGTTCTCCTTGGCGCGTTCGAGCAACGCGCGGCTCGCGACGCCCATGCCGGCAGCCGCATACGCCTTGCCCTGCGCGATATCGAAGCGCAGCATGCTCCCGCCGTCTTCGCGCTGCATGGCCTTCAGATGCCCGGCGTCATCGAGCACGACGATTGTCATCGGCTTGTGATTGCGCTTGCGCGCGGCGGCGAGCGCGGCTTCGATAATGCGGCTGGCATCGGCGAGACAGAGGCTTTGCATGATGTCGTCTCCTCGTTGCGATCAGAGCGTGGCGGGCTGAGTCGGCGGCTTCGCGCGCTGCACGAACTCGATCAGGTTGCCCGCGTTGTCGCGCATGAAAAGATTCGAGCCGAAGGGAAACTTCTTGACCCAGACGATATCGGCGCCGCGCGCCTTGAGTTCGTCGGCAAGCGCGAACACATCTTCCGCCGCGAACGAGACGTGCTTGTTGCCGAAGGTCTTGAGGTCTTCGTTCGGCAGGCTGCGGTCTTCCGCGGGCGGCTTGGCGCCCGGCACCTGAAACAGTTCGAGGCGCAGGTTGCCGTTGATCAGGATCGCCACTTCGGCGGGAATCGATTCGATGGTGTTGCGGCGCTCGACGGTGAAACCGAGCACGCCTTCGTACCAAGCGATCGATTCGTCGAGATTGGGCACGCTGATGCCCGCATGGTCATGCCAGAATTCGATGCTGCTCATTGAACGGGTCTCCACGTAGTGTTCATGCTCTTCATGCGTTCGGAACGGTCTCACGCGCGGCCGAGCGCGCGCGCTGAAACCGGGCGTCGTGAAATTCGAGCGCTTCACGATTGAGCGGCTCGCCTGCTTCGATGCGATCGCCGAAGCGCATCGCGAGCGGCGCTTGCGGCGTGAAGGCGGGCCATGCGGGCAGGCCGTCGACATTCGGATTGCCGGTGCGCGCGAAAGCCACCCATCTGCGCGACATGTGATGCGCGATGAGCGCGTCTTGCGCCGTCCACGCCCAGGGCTGCTGCTTCAGGGTATCGAACACATACCAGAGCTCCGCGCCGTGATACGCGCCGTAGCCGTGCGGCGGCGCCGGTTCGTGAAAGCGCGCCGTCTGCGGCAAGGGAACGTCACGCTCGAAATTGAAGAGCCAGGTATCCGCGATGCCCGCGCGCGCCGCAAACTGCGCGTACTTGTACGGCTGATAGGCGAACGCCGTGTCGCGCCGGAGCAGATAGCTGGACTGCGCGGCCTCTTCGTCCGTCGCATGCGGATAGAGCCGCAGGAAAGCCTCGGCGTCGTCGCCATAAGTATTCGATGCGTGACGCATGAAGCCTTCGCGCGTATGCAGATCGGTCTGCGGATACGGCGCGGCTTCATTCGACGTATAGCCCGTGAGCACGGGCACGCGCGTTTCGCCGCCGCGTTCGAACACGGCCTGCACGCTGTCGGCGAGAAGCGTGCCGTCGATGATCGGATTCCACATGCCGCGCGGACCCGTCATGGCATCGGCGGGCATGTTGCGCAGTTCATCGAGCGAGCGAGCGCCGAGGCTAGCGAGTAGACGTTCGCCGTCCTGTTCCGCTTCGGCGAGCGTTTTCATCGGCGCGCCCATCGGCCCGCCTGCGAAGCGCCCGGAGCTATGCACGATCACGCGATGAAACAGCCCCCGCGCGCGCGGCGACGCGGCAAGCACGTTCACATGCGCCGCGCCCGCCGATTGGCCGAAGAGCGTCACGCAGGAAGGATCGCCGCCGAACGCGTCGATGTTGCGCCTCACCCATTGCAACGCGGCCACGAGGTCGAGACCAGCGTAGTTGCCCGACGCGCCCGACTCGCGCGTCAACTCGGGATGCGCGAGATAGCCGAGCGCGCCGAGCCGGTAGCTCACCGACACGACGACCGCGCCGAGCTTCGCGAGCTGAGTGCCGTCCGCGACAGGATGCGACGCGCTGCCGACCCGATGCCCGCCGCCGAAGATCCACACGATCACGGGCCGCTTCTCGCCGGAAGCACGCGCGCCGGCCCATACGTTCAGATACAGGCAATCTTCGCTGATGCCGCATTCGGGCGGACTCGCGAACGAGAACTGCCGCATGATGCTGTCGCCCGCGATGAGCGGCTGCACCGGCGCGGGGCCGAAGCGATCGGCGCGCCGCACGCCCTGCCACGGCTCGACCGGCTGCGGCGCGCGCCAGCGCAACGGACCGACGGGCGGCGCGGCGAACGGAATGCCTTTGAACACGCGGCAGGCGCCGTCTTCGCTGACGAGACCTTCGATGCGCCCGCTGTCGATCTCGACGATATCCGTGCGCATCATGAGCGGTCTCCGCCGAACGTCACCGCCTGCTTTGCTTGAACGCCGAACGCGTTGATCGTCATCGAGATCAGCGTGTAGTAGCCCGCCAGGCCGACGAGATCGATCACCGCGTCCTGCCCGAGCACCTCGACGGCGTGCGCGTACAGTGCATCGGAGACGGCGCGCTCGCGATGCAGCGCGGTCACGAAGTCGTGCACGGCCTGCTCATCGCACGCCGTGAAGGCCGGCGTGACGCCATCGCGAATGGCATCGACGATATCGGGCGCGATGCCCGCCTGCAACGCGAGCGGCGCGTGCGCTTCCCACTCGTACGGCGATTGCCAGATCGCGCCCGTCACGATGATGGCGAGCTCGGACAACCGCGCGGGCAGACAGGTTTCGTAGCGGCAATACTGGCCCAACGCCTGCGCATGCATGGCCAGCTTCGGCCGACGTAACCACACGGCCAGCGGTCCACGCACGCCGCCGCGCGGACCGGCCGCGATGGCCGCGTGTACTTGCGCCTGTTCCGCGTCGAGCGCGGATACATTGAGATCGGCGATTCGTTTCATGGGTGTTGGTCGTGAAGTCATGTCAGCTCCGCGACGAAACATCGGAGCACGTCGTTGAATGCGTCGGGGCGTTCGAGATTGGGCAGATGGCCCGCGTCGGGAATCGTCATGTAGCGCGCGTCAGGGGTTGCGTCGCTCATTTGCCGCATCACGGCGGGGAGCGCGCCATCGTTCGCGCCGGCGACATAGCGCACCGGCACGCGCAGATGCGGATAGTCCGCGCGAAAGTCGTACGACTGCATCGCGCGGGCGGCGGCGATGTAGCCCGCGGCGGAGGTCGCGCCGATCATGCGTCGCGCGTGCAGCACGCCATCCGTCGCGTGGGCGAGCGAGCCTGCCGTGAACCAGCGCGACACCGTGGGTTCGACGAGCGCCGCCATGCCTTCGTCCATCGCGATGCGCATGCGTGCGTGCCAGGTCTCGCGCGCGCCGGATGGCGCGGCCCACTGACCATCGCAGGCGAGCACGCCCGCCACGCGCGACGGATGCAATGCCGCGCAACGCAGCATCGTCACCGCGCCCATCGATACGCCGACGAGCAGCGCGCGTTCGACATCGAGCGCATCGAGAACGGCCACGACATCCTGCGCGAGCGTGTCGAAGGTCACTTCATCCGACGACACGGGCGTCATGCCGTGTCCGCGCTGATCGTAGCGAATCACGTTGCATCGATCCGCGAGCGAAGCGGCTTGCGCGGACCACAGCGAAAGATCGGTCGCATGGGAATTGCTGAAGACGATCGCGGGACCATTGGCGTTGCCGTCCAGTCTGACATTCAGCGGTCCGCGCGGCGTGTGCAGGTGAAAGCATTCACCCCGGCGCGATGCATGAAGCGTGGTCGTGTTGCTCATGCCGTCAGCCTCGCGTGTAGGGAACGTACAGGTTGAACACGTTCGCGCCGTGTCCCTTCAGCGCTGCCAGCGGCTCGTGAAGCGCCGTGGCCGAGATCGGCGCATTGAAGCCGACCATCAGCCAGAGCGACGTGGCGTCGTCCTCGCGCGCTTCGAAGCCACGAACATGCACGACATCGTCGCGCGCGCCGAGACGTTCGTGAGCCTGCGCGAGCAGCGCGTGCGACTCCTTCACGCGTGGATAGCAAGCGATGAGCAGGCGGGATACCGGACGGTCATCGCAGTGCGGCGGATTTGCGCTCAAAGCCGTCGCGATGACCCTGCGACGTCCACACGTGCGCGGCAGCATGCGCTTGCTCCACGGCGTGGACTGCGCGCCGGATGCGGCGAGATAGGCGTCGCTGCGCAGCGCATCGGGCGATTCGAGATCGTAGAGCGCGCCATAGCGCGGCCAGCCATCCACGCACACCCAGCGAGATGCCGACTCGAAGCCCGGCATCGCGCGGCGCTGCGGAAAATGCTCGGTGTCGTACCAATCGTTGAACTCTTCTTCGAGGGCCGCGGGCGGCTCCATCAAAACGAGCAAGAGAGCGTTTGACGTCATGCGTGTACTCCGGGATGCGCGCGGCGGTCACGCGTGAAGTCGAGAATGTGCCGGGCGAGTTCATCGGGCGCCTGGACCGGCATCACGTGAGCGCAATCGAGCTCGGCGTAGCGCGCATCCGCGAAGAGCGGCACCAGCGACCGCACGTAGGAAGGCGGACGCAGCGGATCGCGTCTGCCCGCCAGCAGCAGACACGGATAGTCGATTGATGAAAGCCGATCATCGAGCGTGAAGTCGATCAGCGCGCGATTGGCGAGACCATAGGACACCGGATCGTTGGCGAGCCAGCGCGCGCGATACGTGTCGAAGCGCTTGTCCGCGCGTTGATCGGCGGGATAAGAACGGTCCAGCGATGCATCGGCGATGGCGCGCATGCCGGATCGCTCCGCTTGCTGCATGCGCGCTTCGAGATATGAACGGCGCGCGGCATCCGTCGAAAGCGCGGGCGCGCAGAGCACGATTCCCGCGACGCGATCCGCGAAACGCGCGGCGAATGCCAGCGCGGCGGCCGCGCCCGCCGCGACGCCGACGAGCCACAGCCGCCCATCGAACTCGATATGCCGCGCGAGCTGCATCGCATCGTTCGCATGATCCGTCATGCAAAAGTGACGGCGCACCTTTTCGGACAGGCCGTGTCCGCGCTGATCGAAACGCAGCACGCGGAACCGCGCGCTCAACGCGTCGATCACGCCGTCCCAGCTATGCACGCTGCCGCCCAGTTCATGGAACAGCACCATCCCTGCCCCGCTGCCGCGCACGTCATAGCGCAGGCTCACTTCGCCGGTATCGTGAAAGCCGCTCGCTTCTGCCTGGTACAAGACTCGTCTCCCTTCGTGCATCGTTTAGAGAGACTGTATGCGAGCGTTTTGCGCCTGCCTACGCCACGCCCGGCAAAGCAGCTATGAGCAAACGGGAACGGCTGCCGATAAACCGCTCAATCGGCGTCGAGCGCGCCGTCTTCAGGCGCGAGATCGAGACCCTCTGCGGGAAAGGTCCAGCCCATCGCGGGCGCGAGCTCCTGCGCCGCTTCGCGGATCAGCCGCGACACATGACGCACCGCGACCGTCGAAGGCCGTGTCGATGATGCGCTCAGGTAGATCGGCCGCTCCAGCACGGGCTCGACGATGCACGCGGCGCTCAGGCGTCCGCGCTGAATCTCGGGCAGCACCGAGGCCATCGAAAGCACGCCATAGCCGACGCCCGCGATGACCATCTCCTTCGTCAGCGCGACCGACTCCATCTCCGCGACCACGTTCCAGCTAAAGCCATGCTGACGCGCGGTGTGCTCCAGGCTCAGGCGCATCGCGTTCGGCGCACCGGGTTGAAGCACCGGCACGCCCGCAAGCCGCGCGAGCGGAATGGTTTCATCCTGCGTGAGCGGATCGCCGGGCGGACCGACGAGGCAAAGCTGAATCTTCGCGACGGGCTGCTCGAACACGCAGCCCGCGCCTTTGCGCAGCACGAAGCCGAGATCGCAGACGCCCGTCGCCAGCCATTGTTCGATGTTGCCGCTTAAGCCCTCCGACGCGTGAATGATCACATCGGGCAGCGCCTTTCGCGCCTCGCTAACGACCTTGGTCATCAATGAACTGGCGATGGACGGCAGGCAGGCGATGCGCACGGTGCCGCGCACCGTGCCCGCGCTCTCGCTGATTTCGGCTTCGAGCGATTTGGCGTCATTGAGCAGCGCGCGCGCTTTCGGCAGGATGCGTTCGCCCAGTTCGGTAAGCGAGACGCCGCGCCCCGTGCGATGCAGCAGGCGTCCACGGCATTCCGTTTCCAGCGCGGACAACTGGCGGCTCAGCGCCGACGGCACGAGCCCGTAACGCGCGGCGGCTTTCGACAGGCTGCCGAGCTCCGCGACGCAAGCGAACGCCTCCAGTTTTGCGAGGTCCATCGATGTCTCCGGCCGTTCGTGCTCTCGTATTGCAGGACAGACAGTATAGGCGCGGGCCGCGCGAAGTCTCCATTCGCAACAACCCGCGAGACGCATGTCAGCGCGCGAATTCCGCCGTTTCGCTCACCTGCCGCGCGGGCGCGGGCGCCTTGCGGAACGCGCCGTCCTTCATGATCGCGAGCAGCTTCGCGCGGTCCTGAAGAATCGTGACGTCGTCGAGCGGATTGCCGTCGACCAGCAGCAGATCGGCGAGAAAGCTCTCCCTGATCTGCCCGAGTTCGGAACCCATGCCCATGAGATCCGCGCCCCATTGGGTCGCGGCGACGAGCACGTCCTTCGCGGGCCACGAGAACAGCTTGACGAAGAGTTCGAGATCGCGGGCGTTCTCGCCGATCGGATTCCACGGAAAACCGTAGTCGCCGCCCGGCAGCACGCGAATGCCGCGCTTGCGCATGCGTGCATAGACCTCGATGTTGCGTTCGAGCGCATCGAAGTAGCCGTTTTTCTCCGCCACTTCGCGCGTGAAGCCGAACGCTTCGCCGAGATACGCCTTCGCATACACGATACCGATGGCCGGCGCGGTGAAGACATCGTCGCGGCGCGCTTCGAGCAGATCGAGCGCTTCCTCGTCCGCGTGCGTGCAGTGATAGATCACGCGAAAGCCGTGGCGCGCGGCCATCTTCACGGCCTCGGGCGCCTGTGCGTGCGCGGCGAGCCAGATGCCCTGCCCGCGCGCGGCGACGCCCGCCGCGGCCACTTCCTCGTCGGTGTATTCGACATCGAGCGAGCCGCCCTTGCCGAACGCGTCGTCGCCGGACAAGAGCAGCTTGACGGACTGCACGCCGTCCTGCGCGGCATGCGCGATGAACTGCGCGAGCGCTTCGGGACCGCTGCGCGACTTGTCGGCATCGGCGGCGCGTTCGAACGTGGACGGCACGAGGCGCGGTCCCGGCAGATAGCCGCCGTCGATCTCCTTCTTCAGCGCCACTTCGAAGCGCGCGCCCTTCGAGCCCGCCGAATACGCGCTCGTGAAACCGCTGTCGAGCAGCACGGCCGCGTTGTGCGCCGTGATGAGCAGATGCTCTTCCGCCGGCAGAGTGCGCTCGCGAATGATGCGCCCCGTCGACGATGCGAACGACAGATGCGCGTGCGCCTCGATCAGGCCGGGCATCAGCGTCGCGCCGTTGCCGTCGATCACGCGCGCATCGCCTTCGTCGACGGGCTGCGTGCCGCGCGTCACGCTCACGATGCGCTGCCCCTCGACGCGCACCGCACCGGCGAACGGCTCCGCGCCGCTGCCATCGAAAATATTCACGTTCCTGAACAAGACTGAAGTCATCTGGCCTGGCCTTTGAAGACGTTTGGAAAGACGCGCGGCGCATGCTTCCCGCGCCCGGTCGATGGCACCAGTCTAACGAGCGATATCGCGTGTTTTAAGGGGTTCGCGCTGCAAACCAGTTGTGCTTTGCATGCACACGTGAAGCCCTTGATGCGTTCAATGAACGCGTTCACGCGACGGCTCTATGCCCTCCGCATCCTGCGCAAAAACAGCGGGCGGCAGCGCGCGTCCGAGCAGCAGATCCGCCGCTTTTTCCGCGACCATGATGGTCGGCGCATTCAGGTTGCCGCTGACGACATTGGGCATCACGGAGGCATCGGCGATGCGCAGTCCTTCGATGCCATGCACACGCAAGTGCGGATCGACCACGGCATGACTGTCGATGCCGATCGCGCAGGTGCCACACGGATGACACGCGGTGCGCGCGTTCTGCCGCAGAAAGGCCTGCAGATCGGCATCGCTCGACCGGGCCGGACCCGGCGCGACTTCATCGTCGACGAGCGCGCGCAGCGAGGGCATCGAGAACAGCTCGCGCGTCTGTCGGATCGCGCGCACGAGCGACTCGCGGTCCTCGGCATCCGCGAGCATGTTCGACACGACCTGCGGCGGCGCCGCCGGATCGCGCGACTGAAGCCGCAGCACGCCCCGGCTCTTCGGCCGCAACAGCGCATTGCGCGCCGTCACGATGTTGGAGGTCGGGCCGCGCACGCCGGGAAACCAGAGGCGCGCATCCATCGATACGGGGCTGAAGAAGAACTGCACGTCCGGCCGTTCGAGCGTCGGCAACGTCTTGCGAAACGCCCAGCAGGACAGCGGAATCTGTGCGAACGCGCCGGTGCCGAAGAGCTTCCATTGCAGCACCGCCCGCGCCGCGCGATCGAAGCGCAAGAAGCGGTTGAAGGTCACGTCGCCGAGCGCGCGATACATCATCGCGACGACGACGTGATCCTGCAGATTGCGCCCGACGCCCGGAAGGTCCGCGACCGGATCGATGCCGAGCGCGCGCAGTTCGTCCGCCTGGCCGATGCCGGAGAGCATCAGCAATTGCGGCGAGTTGTACGCGCCGCCCGCGACGACGATTTCGCGCTCCGCGAACACGCTCGCCATGGCCCCGTCGCGTCGATACTCCACGCCCACGGCGCGCCGCCCGGAAAACAGGATGCGGCTCGCGAGCGCATTGCATTCGACGGTGAGATTGGGCCGCCGCATCGCGGGTCGCAGATAGCGCTCCGCCGTGCTCGCCCGCCTGCCTCCGCCGATGGTGAACTCGACATTCGCGAAGCCTTCGAGCGACGGGCCGCAGTAGTCGTCGTTGATGCGCTCGCCGAGATGCGCGGCCGCCTGCATCATCGCGGGATGAAAGGGATCGTCGACGGGCTCGCCACGGCTCACCGCGAGCGGCCCGCTGCCGCCGTGCCAGGGCGTCTCGCCGCGCCAGCTCGACTCCGCGCGCCGGAAGTAAGGCAGCACGTTCGCGTAGTCCCAACCCGTCGCGCCGGCCGCCGCCCAGTCGTCGTAATCCTGGCGATCGCCGCGCGCGTATGTCATGCCGTTGATCGCGCCCGTGCCGCCGAGCACCTTGCCGCGCTGAAGCGGCAGCGCGCGGTCGTCGGCATGCGGTTCGGCCGCGCTGCTGTAGCCCCACATCAGCGACGGCTCCTTGAGCAGCGCATAGAACGCGGCGGGCATCGGCATGTAGCGATGACGGCGGTCCGGCCCGGCTTCGAGCAACAGCACGCGCACGGAGGCATCCTCGGAGAGCCGCGCGGCGAGCGCGCAGCCCGCCGAGCCGCCGCCCACGACGATGTAATCGAAGCGGCGCGATGCAGGCAGGCTGCTCATCAGCGCGTCTCCGCCGTCAGGAAGGACAGGAACACGCCGTTTGGATCGTGCTGCGCGCGCAGACGTTCGAGCTTGTCGCTGACTTCGTCGGAAAGATATTTGTCGGGGCGTGCGAGCATGTTCTCGTCGTTCATCTGACCGCCCGCCGAAAGGTCTTCCAGCTTGCGCATCTGCTCGACGGGCCACGCATCCATCGCGGCGTCCTCCGATGGATCGCTCCAGATCGAATACGCGCCCAGATAGATATCGCCCTGCACCGACAGCACCAGATCGCCGAGCGGCTTCACCGGTCCCCAGTTGAACCAGAACACATGGGAGCGCGGTGTCGGCAGCGACGTGAAAAGCTCACGCATGCGCGGAATCAGTTCGCCCGCCGGCGCGTTCGTGTAGAGATTGTCGCAGGCGTAGCGATAGCCCACGGGATCGGCGGCCGTGCCGCTTACGTAACGCTCGGTCAGGTTCGTCGGCTGGAAGGTTTTGCGTTTGGTCGCGCGATCCACCACCGGGCACCGCTCGAACATCGCGAGCGCTTCGTCGGCCTGTTCGTCCGTGTTGGTGATGGCGAGCGCGGAGAGCGTCAGACGCACCGGCGCCCAGTTGCCGTCCGGATCGTGCGCCGTCGATGTAATCACCAGTTCGACGAACGGCGGCACGTCGTTCGCGATCTCGCGCGCCCAGGTGAGCAGCTCTTCGAGCACATCGGCGGGATAAACATAGACGCTGCTCTTCATCACGGCGGGTAGCGGATGCGCCGTCAGCCTGAAGCGCGTCACCACGCCGAAGTAACCCGCGCCCGAGCCGCGCACGGCCCACCAGAAGTCGCGGTTCGTATGCTCGTCCGCGTAGATGATTTCGCCTTGCGCTGTCACCACCTCGACACCCGCGATCTGCGCGCAGCCGTTACCCCACAGACGCGAGTTCCAGCCGAAACCGCCGCACATCAGAAAGCCGCCGACCGCGACCGTCGAATGATGGCCCGTCGGCACGATGAGACCGTGCGGCTTGAGCGCGTCGTTGACCTTCTCGCCCTTCGCGCCGGGACCGACCCAGACATGACGCGTTTCGGTATCCACGTCGATGCTGTTGAGCCGCGACACGTCGATCAGCATCGCGCCGTCGCGCAGATGCGGCGAGGTCCAGCTATGCCCGCCCGAGCGCACACCGACCTTCAGGCCATGCTTCGCGGCATGGCGCACGGCGATCGCGACTTCAGCGGCGCTTTCCGCCACGACGATCACCTTCGGATAGCGGTTCGGCTTGTTCGCGCGCCACACCGCGGCGCCGCGCGCGTCTTCGTATCCTTCGTCGCCCTGCCAGAACACCTTGCCTTCGAGCGCATCCAGTTCATTGCTTTCGTTCACTGCGATATCCATCCGTCTTCTCCAAATCTCTTTCGTTGCGCGATCGCGTCAGGGATGCGCCGAGCCCGTTTCGAGCCGGCTATCGACCTTCATGAAAAGCGGCTCCTGTTCCGCGGGAAAGCGGCGGAAGAACATGAGCAGCGCGGCGGCGGCGAGCAGCACGACGACCAGCGTCCACAAAGCCGGGCCATAGCCGCCCGCGCCCTGCCCGATATGCGCCGTGGTGACCGGGCCGATGCCCGAGCCGAGCGCGAACAGCGAGAAGCACGCCCCGTAGATGCGGCTGTAGTGCTTTAGTCCGAAGTAGCGGCTCGCCATGTACGCGAAGGTGTCGACTTCCGCGCCCGCCGCGAGACCGATCAGCATCGCCGCGACGAAGGCCGACGACCCCGTCGCGCCGGTGGCAAACATCGCCGCGCCGATGACCGGCAGCAGCAGGAAGGCCATCGCGACGCGCGCCGCGAAGAAGCGGTCGAGCAGCCAACCGGTGATGATCCGCCCGAACACGAGCGCGCCCCACAGCGACGCCTGGATGATGCCCGCGATGTTGGCCGGATCGCCCGCCTTCTTCACGATGGGCACGAGGTTGAACATGATGCTCTGCACGCCGAACGCGACGAGGAACGACACCGCGAGCAGCATCCAGAACTGCCGCGTGCGCGCGGCCTCGTGCAGGCTCATGCCCCAGTCGCGGTTGATGGTCGTGTCGCTGCCTGGCGCGCCGCCATCGACGCGCAGGCCCATCGAAGCGGGCTCGTCGCGCAGGATCATGTACAGCATCGGCGCGGCGAACAGGCCGATGAAGGCCGCGAACCAGCCGAACGACGCGCGCCAGCCGATCGACGCGAACATCGTGCTGACCGCGAGCGACCACAGCACGCCGCCGAGCCCCGTGCCCGCGAGCGCCACGCCGAGCGCGAGGCCGCGCCTGCGATGGAACCAGCGCGAGATCATCGTCGTGAAGCCGATCGCGGTGCAGCCGCTGCACAACAGCGCGAAGGCGGCGAAGCGCGCGTAGAACAGCACGAGCGAATCGCTCATGAAGCGAAACGACAGAATGATGAGCGCCTCGATGACGAACGAAGCGATGATGACCTTGCGCGCGCCGAGCCGGTCGACGAGCGCGCCGATGAACGGTCCGACCAGCACGCCCGCCGTCGTCGTGAAGATGTTCGCGGCCATGACCTGCTGCACGGACCAGCCGAACTCGCGGTTGAGCGGGCCGGCGAGCAGGCCGAGCGTCGCCGGAATCAGCACCGCGAAACTGCAGGCGATGCCGAATCCCGACGCGAATGTAATGATCCAGCCGTAGAAAAAGCGTGACTTCATGGGTGTCGATCCTCTGTGTCGTTCTGATTTGCCGATTTCGGTGCGCATCGTGTCTCCTCTTTGCGCATCCGGCAGGGACGCGTTAGCTTCAGCCGGCCATCACACCTCCGTCAACGGGAAAATTGGCGCCGGTCACCCAGCCCGATTCGTCGGAAGCGAGATAGACCGCGCACCACGCGATGTCTTCCGGGCGGCCGAGCCGTTTCATCGGAATGCGCGCGAGCAGGCGCTCGCGCACTTCGCCTTGCGTGGCGCCCGCGTATTCCGTCGCGGGCGTGACGATGAGGCCGGGCGAGATGGTGTTGGCGCGGATCGTCGGGCCGCCTTCGAGCGCGAGCTGGCGCGTCATCGCGAGCACCGCCGCCTTTCCCGCGCAATGCGCGGCCATGCCGAAGCTCACCGACGCGCGAAACGCCGACACCGACGCGAAGTTGATGATCGAGGCCGCCGCGCTGCGCTGGAGATATGGCCACGCGAGCTTGCAGGCGAGAAACACCAGATCGACCTCGCCGACCATCGTCGGGGTCCACTGGCTCGCGTAGTCCATCTCGGCCACGGACGCCATGTGGGGCGGGATCGCCGCCGCGTTGAGCAGCACGTCGATGCGTCCGTAACGCTCCCCCGCATGCTCGATGAAGCGCCGCACGTCTTCCGGTTGGGTAAGATCGCACGGCGCCACGGCATCGATGGACAGACCGCGCTCGCGTGCCTCGTCGGCGGTGGCGGCGGCGGTGCGTGCATCGATGTCGCAGCCGATCACGGTCGCACCTTCCTGCGCGAACAGCATCGCGCATCCTTTACCGATGCCGCCACCGATACCCGTCACCAGCGCCACCTTGCCGCTCAGTCTTCCTGCCATGTCTCGCTCCATGTTGTGGCCGCCCGCGCCGCCCGTGCCTCGTTCGTCCCGGCCAGCCGGTTTCGCCCGGTTTTCGGAAGACTGTAGGGGCGCCGAGCGCCCTTGCCTATCGCCAAACCGGCAAACCAGTTGTGCGTCGGAAGGAACGCGCCGCGTCGCCAATCCCGCACAACTGGTTTGCTCCTCTAGCAATGGTTTTCCGAGTCCCACTCCATTAACTTTCGCTCGTGGCAACTCGACGAACTGGATTCACGGCGCCGCCCACTGCAGGCGCGCCATGTGAAGCGAATAAAACAACGATGTCTGGAGACTGGATGAGATCCCAACGACTCGCCGCCGTCGCGGCGCTTGGCACCTGCGTTTCCCTCGGCGCGCATGCGCAAAGTTCGGTTACGCTCGGCGGATATGTCGATAGCTATTTTCAGCACGCCATCACCGGGCAGGGCACGGTGAACGGACTCGGCAACGGCGCGCTCAATCAAAGCCGCTTCTTCCTGTCGGGCGTCGAAGACCTCGGCGGCGGCACGAAAGCACTCTTCGATCTGGAAGCGCCGTTCAATCCGAACACTGGCGTGGGCGCGACGTCCTTTTTCAGCCGCAATGCCTATCTGGCCCTGCGCAACGACGCATACGGTGAATTGCGCATGGGCCGTGTGACGACGCTGCAAAACGACATTTTGTCGAGCTTCTGGATGGCGCGCTGGGGCGCTTCCGAGAACGCGTTTCTGTTTCAGGGCTACACGGTGATGAACACCAACAACACGGTGCGTTACGAATCGCCTTCGCTGTACGGCCTGGTGCTCGATGCCCAATATTCCTTCGGCGCCAATGGCAACGCCGCGGGCAATCTCTGGGAGGTGAAGGGCCAATACGATTTCGGCGGGCTGCGCGTGGCAGGCGGCTTCTATCGCTCGAAATCGCCGCATGACGTGAATTTCCCCAATTCGATGCTCTCGATGGTCACCGCCGGCGCGAGCTACGCCTTCGCCTATGCCATTCCCTACGTGCTGTATCAGCGCGTCTTCACCACCGATGCCACCGGCACGGCGGCGGTGAACCGCTATAACGTCGACTTTGCGCTTGCCATTCCGTTCGGGGCGACGTCCGTGCGCTTCGACTACGGCCTCACGCGCGATCAGGCCGTCGCCAATGCAAACGCCGATTCCGCGAGCGTGCGCGTGGACTACAGCCTCTCGAAACGCACCATCGTGTATGCGGGCGTAAGCAAGGTCTGGAACGGCGAGAACGCCTACTATCAGGCGACCAGCGCGTCGGGTAGCACACCGGTTTCGACCGTGACGACCGCTTACCTCGGAAAGAATTCCACCTCGTTCATCGTCGGCATGCGTACGGCGTTCTAGCGGCACGGTGCTCGTGGCGCGCTGCCCTGTCGGCGCGCGACGATCCGCAGGTCGCCAGCGTGTTCGTTGTTCCACGGGTAAACCCCCGAGCGCGTCATTGCGTATTGAAAGGCCAGTCGGCACGCGCTAAATTACCATCGATAGTAATAAAGAGCAAAGGAGTCGGAGAGCATGGATTTCAACGGGAAGGTGGTGCTTATCACGGGCGCGGGGCGCGGCATCGGCGAGGCGCTCGCGCACCAGCTCGCAGGCGAAGGCGCACGCGCCGTGATCGCCGATATCGATGCGGCGCGCGCGCACGCTGTGGCCGCGGCGCTCGCCGAAAGTGGCGCGCAATCGCTCGCCGTCACGTGCGATGTCGGCGATGCAGCGTCCATCGAAGCGGCGCGCGGGCGCATCGTCGAGCGCTTCGGACGCGTCGACGTGCTCATCAACAACGCCGCCGCACAGCAGTTCGGCCCCGGCGACGTGCGCACGATCGATCTTGACCGTTATCGTCAATCGTTCGAGATCAACGTGCTCGGCGACGTCCGCATGGTCGAGGCGTTTGTGCCTGACATGATCGAGCGACGTAGCGGCTACATCGTCAATACGGCTTCGTCGCTCGTGATCCGGCCGAATCCGGTCGTGCAGCATTTGATGCCCTACGTGACATCGAAAGGCGCCGTGCTGGCGTGGACCTATGCGTTGTCCTGCGCGATGAAACCGCATGGCATCGGCGTGTCGCTGTTCTGCCCAGGACTCACCGCCACGCGTCCCGATGGGCTCACCTATCCGCAACGCATGGGCTGGTTCGAGCGCACGCCCGGCGAACTGGCGACTCCCGGAAGCATGACCGATTGCGCGACGCGCCTGCGGCAAGGGCTGCGCGAGGAACGCTTCGCAATTTCCTCCGAGCCCGACTACGAAGAGGCGCTGGTGGACTTCGCGCGCGCCGGCCTCGATCCCAACTTCTATTCCGCTTGATCCGGAACACCGATTCATCAGGAGACATGTAATGCCGCAATTCGATGTCGTCGTCATGGGCGCGGGCCACAACGGGCTCGTCGCCGCCGCTTATCTCGCCAAGGCGGGCAAGAGCGTGCTCGTTCTGGAGCGCGCGTCCTTCTACGGAGGCGGCGTGGTCACTCGCGAGATCACCTTGCCCGGATTTCATCACGACACGCACTCGTCGTCGCACGTCATGCTGGCCGGCAATCCGATGATGACCGAGGACGAACTCGGCCTTTTGTCACGCTTCGGGTTGAAGTACGTCGCGATGGACAAGCCGCAAGCCACACTCTTCGCCGATGGCAGCCACATCGTCACGCATCGCAACTCGGACCAGACCTGCGAGTCGATCGCGAAGTTCTCCGAGAAGGACGCCGAGACCTATCGACGCTTCGCCGCGCAAAGCGAAAAGCTCCTGCCGATGTTCCTGCAGGGCATGTACGCGCCGCCCGCGCCGACCGGCCCGTTTCTCGCGATGCTTTCGCAAAGCCCTGAAGGCCGCGACATCTTCCAGATGATGACGCGCAGCCCGCTGGACTTCGTCGACGACATGTTCGAGAACGAGCAGGTGAAGATCCACATGCTGAAGCCTTCAGCCGAACTGCTGCACTTTCCCGACGAAGGCGGCACCGCGATGGGCCTGTTCCTGTTCCCGGCACTGATGCACAAGTTCGGATCGCCGAAACCCATCGGCGGCAGCGGCAAGCTGTCGGATGCGCTCGTGCAATGCATTCGGCACTTCGGCGGTGAAGTGGTCTGCAATCGTGAAGTGCGCAAGGTGCTCACGAGCGGCGATCGCGCGGTCGGTCTCGAGACCACCGACGGCGAGCAATACATGGCGCGCGATGCGGTCATCGCGGCGATTCACCCGAAGGTGCTCGACCGCTTCGTGGATGGCCTCGCGCCGCCGCTCATCAAGCGCGCCAAAGCCGGCAAATTCTCGTCGTTCAATGTGCTTCAGGTGCACATGGCGCTCGACCAGCCGCTCGAATTCCGCGCGGGCAAGTCGCTCGAAAGCTGTCAGATGGTTCAGTACTGCCATACGGACAGACTGTCGGAGTTCCTCAAGGAATACGATCCGCTGCGGCACGGCGAGATTCCCGCTAACCAGATTCTTTCCGGTCAGGACCAGACGCGTATCGATGCGACGCGCGCGCCTGCCGGCAAGGGCATCGCGTTCACGCAGGCGTTCGTGCCGTATCG
This sequence comes from Caballeronia sp. LP006, assembly GCF_031450995.1. Classification (NCBI taxonomy): domain Bacteria; kingdom Pseudomonadati; phylum Pseudomonadota; class Betaproteobacteria; order Burkholderiales; family Burkholderiaceae; genus Caballeronia; species Caballeronia sp. LP006. The sequence continues at coordinate 39,907 of NZ_JARTVW010000006.1, forward strand.
GCTCGCGGAAGGCGGCGCGGCGCGCTGGGACGAAGTGAAGCACGAGATCGGCGAACAGGCGCTCGAAGGCGCCCGCAAGTTCGTAAGCAATCTCGATGAGGGCAACATCCTCGCGCGTGAAGTTCAAAGCCCGCTGGATCACGAACGCGATTCACCCAACAGTTTCGTCGAGGGAGATATTCACGGGCTCGGCGGCAACTTCTTCCAGAGCGGCGGCAATCGCCCGACGCCTGAGCTCTCGGACTATCGCGTTCCGGGCGTGAAACGCCTCTATCTCGTCGGCCCGTTCATGCACCCTGGCGGCAGCGTGTTCGGCGCGGGACGCAACACCGTGATGAACGTATTCTCGGACATCGGTCTCAACTTCGATCGCGTACGCAAGGCGGCTGTATGAAAATTTATTCTTCGGATGGTCAGGAAATGATGACGGTGACGTCGTTCGAACGCGAGGGGTCCAGCCTCGTCGTAAAAGGCATGATCTTCGGCGCCATGCCGATGTCGGCGGAGTTGCGGCCGGAGGAGGCGCGCGCGGCGCTCAAGCTGCTCGACTTGAAAACGCTCTGGCTTTTGCTGACAATCGCCTTCCGGCGCAGCAAGTCGGAAGCGCCTTCCGTCGCGGCCCGGGAAGGTCTGTAAAGCGCCGCTCTCCAACTTTCAGACGCGATGCCAAAGCCAGCCACTGTCACACCGCAAGCCGGAACGAAGCGCAAACCACGCGCGGTCAAGCGACCGAGTGGACGTCCGGGCGCCGACGCACCGGCGATCGGACGTGACACCATCGTCGAATGTGCGTGCGAGCTTCTGCGCAAGCTTCCTCCAAGCAAGATCACGCGCTCGGAGGTGGCGCGTCTTGCGGGCGTCGACCCATCTCTCGCGCGCTATTACTTCCGCGACGGCCAAAGCATGCTGCTCGCCGTCGCCGAAAGGCTCACAGAGCAGTTTGCGCATCGTGTCGATCGCTTCGTCGCCGCGTCCGATGGCACACCACAGGAGGCGCTGAAGGCACGGATCAGGTCGCTGATGGCGCTGCAGGTCGAGTATCCCTTCTTTCACCAGCTCATCGCGCAGGAGGTGATGGAGTCTGCTGATCCGACCGCACGGCGCCTGATGGAAAGGCTGACCGACAGTGGCATGCGCGCCTATCAGGCGATCATCGACTCCGGGGTCGCTGACCAGTCGATGCGCGCGGTCGATGGGCAGCAGCTCTTTCTCGCGGTCGTAGGCATGTGCGAGTCCTTCGTCACCGGTTTGCCCATGCTGCGCTTTGCTCGTGCAAAGACGATCGACGTCCTGGCCGAAAGCAGACGCTACGAAGAATTCATCTGCGAACTCGTGCTTCGTGGCGTGCTCGCGCGGTCATAAAAGTCCACGGCGGATGGCGAGGTCGACCACGCCCACTCGCGCGCGCAGTGGTCGTCATCGCCCCGGTGCCAAGATCCACGGATCAAATGGAGCATCTTGTCGAAGAACGCGCTCGTGAGACTCTACCCCACGTAACCATTCTTTAGCCATCCAGAGTAAGCCGGTGTATCCCGCACATATTCCATGTTCACATCCGTGGGCTGAAGATCGGCTTCACACGTGTTCAGTGAAGAGCGAAACACTATTCTGAACAACTTCCACGACCCTGGAATTCGTATGGCCGGTTAGACGAGTTGAGCAGCCGATCGAGTGTCCAGCGCCACCCAATGCCGAATGACCGGAAGTGGCCGACAAGCGCACGCTCGTCGGCCACGGAAACTAGACTTCCGTTTGCTCAGCCATCTCAAGTGCGTCGTCTACCTCGATCCCAAGGTACCGCACCGTGCTCTCGATCTTTGTGTGGCCCAATAGCAATTGGACTGCGCGCAGGTTCTTGGTGCGGCGATAGATCAACGACGCTTTTGTTCGTCGCATTGTGTGCGTACCGTAAGCGCTGTCGTCCAATCCGATCGACGCGATCCAACGATGAACGATGCGCGCATACTGACGCGTTGACACATGCGCTGAGGCATGCAGCCGACTTGGAAACAAATAATCGGTAGGCTTCAACCCTTGAGCACAAATCCAAGCCGAATCACTTTGACGAGTCTGCTCTGTTATTTCAAACTGAACCGGTCGATGTGTTTTCTGCTGCATGAATGTCGCGCGAGCTACAACATGCCCTCCCATGCAGATATCTTGGACCTGCAGTCGCGTCAGATCGCATGCTCGGAGCTTACTGTCGATAGCCAAGTTGAATAGCGCCAACTCGCGAGCGTTGGATGACATCTGGAGTCTTGTCCGAATCGCCCAGATCTCACGAAGCTTCAACGGAGGCTTCTGTCCGGTCAGCCTCCCCTTATTCCACGGCACCCGACGAGCGGGCGAACAATTAAGCGCTTCCATGGCAACCTCCTCTTCGATGAAGGGAGATCAATCTTGCGCTCACGCCAGCGGTCGCTGTTCGACCCGTAAGAGACGATCGCACCGGTCCGGCTCGATGGCCGTTTGCTAAGCTACTGCGGCCATCTGTGCGTCGACAACCATCTGTCCGACGTTCCACCGAAATCGTCTATGTCTCCCGATCCAGCGGTCCATTATGAGTGAGGTGCGTGCGGGGGCAATCTACCCGCGCGGGCAGCGAGTATCGGGACCACGGGGTTTGCGCCAACGCGCTCAACCCGCCATCGCTGGTTTCAACTTCGCGCGAAGACGTTGCTCTGCTTCCTTGACGAACCTCAACCGTACAACGAGTATGCCGGCGGCGACGAGCGTCAGGCTCACGAACGTCAACCCCGCGTAGATGGAACCTGTCGTGTCTTTTATCGCACCGAACGCAACCGGGCCAACGAAGCCACCCAAATTGGCAATTGAATTGATCGCCGCAAGGCCAACGGCCGCCGAGGAACCGGTCAAGAAAAGTGACGGCATCGCCCAGAAGGGGCCATACGGTGCGTAGATGGCAGCGGTGATAACGACGAGCAGCGCGACGGAAACCCAAATATTGCCCGCCGAAAGCGCCATCAAAACGAGGGCAGCACCCGCCACCAAGAGCGGCAACGCAACGTGCCACCGTCGCTCGCCAGTCCTGTCCGAGCGACGGGCCCACCACACCATCACAACGGTCGCCACTGCGTAAGGCAGGCCATTCACGAAACCCACTGCGGTGCTGCTGAGCTCTTGTCCCAAGCCCTTGACGATTTGAGGGGAATAGAACGCGAGCACATACACCGCAACAGACTTGGCGTAATAGATAAATGCAAGCAGCCAAATGCGCGCGCCACTCAGACTACTCCAGAACGATACGTCTCCATGTTGCTTGACCTTCGCGGCAGCCTCAGCTTCGAGGACGCCTACCAGCCAGGTCTTCTCTTCTTCGCTCAACCATTTCGCATCGCGCGGATGGTCGACCAAGATGCGCAGCGCGAGGAACCCGACAAGCACTGCAGGCAGTCCTTCAAGGATGAACACCCAACGCCAGGAAGCGATGCCATTCCAATGGACGTGGTCGAGGATGATGCCGGACAGCGGGCCTGCGATAAGCGTCGCAATCGGTAATGCGATCATGAAGAGCGCCACCACCCGAGCACGCTGCCGCTCCGGAAACCAATACGTCAAATACAACAGCACGCATGGGAAAAATCCCGCCTCCGCGATGCCCAGAATTGTCCGAATAACGGCAAGCTGCACGTAGCTCTGCACGAGACCCGTGCAAGCGGCGACCGCGCCCCAGGTGAACAAGATGCGCGCAATCCACTTACGCGCACCGTATCGATGCATCAATATGTTGCTCGGCACTTCGAACAAGAAGTAACCAACGGTGAAAAGGCCCGCTGCAATGCCGAACTGCGTGGATGTAATCCCTAGGTCCGGGTTCATCTTGAGCGCAGCAAACCCGATGTTGGAGCGATCGATGAAGGCAATGATATAAAGCACGACGAGAAAGGGAAGAATTCGCCATTGAATTTTCCGAATCGTCGCCTGATGGTGGTCGGTCTGTGCTGCGGTGGACATGCTGTGTCTCCCTCCTGGGACCAGCGCTCTCGATCTTTCGATGAGCGCGCGTGCGCCAGGGTTGATTGATTACTGCTTCAACGACGGTTCGTCCTACTTCGGGCCCCACTCCGACGCTTGCTTACGTCTCGGCGCGGGACGCGTCGCCGGCTACCTCTTCCGATTGCTTCATGAATCGAGATTCAGGCAAAAAGAAGAAACCGATGACCGCAACAACGCCCGCAACTACTGTCGGGTACCAGAGGCCGAAGTAGATGTCGCCTGTCGCGGCGACCATCGCAAAGGCTGTCGCGGGCATAAATCCACCAAACCATCCGTTGCCGATGTTGTACGGAAGCGAAGTAGCTGTGTAACGGACCTGCGGCGGGAACAATTCGACCAGCCACGCGGCGGCGGGACTGTACACCATGGTCAGGTAGATGACCGGAATCATGATGAGCAGAATTAGCATCGGCTTATTGACGGCCGATGGATCCGCACTCTTCGGATAACCGTGCTGCACAAGTGCGGCAGTCAGCGATTCAGTGAACGCCTTGATACGTTGAGTGACCTGCGCTGCGCTAAGGCCCTGAAGGCTACCAAGTTCGACAACCTGGCTGCCCACGGTCACGACCGTGGCTGGCCCGCTCGACTGGGACGCGGTGTAATTCACTGCATTTTTCGCCAGTGCCGCTTTCGCCACGTCGCACGGCTTGTTGAATGTGCTCGTGCCAACAGGGTTGAACTGGAAGCTGCAGTCGCTCAGATTCGTTTCGAGTTTCACGGGCGAGGTAGCCTGTGCGTACTCCAGTGCCGGATTCGCGTAGTGCATGATTCCCTTGTAAATCGGGAAGTAGGTCAGCGCGGCAATTGCACAGCCGGTGAGAATCACCGGTTTGCGGCCGATACGGTCGGACAACCAACCGCACAACACATAAAACGGAAGGCACAGGACCAGCGCGATGGTCAGGACCTCATTGGTCAACTTTCCGTCCAGCTTCACCGCTTGCAGCAGGAAGAACTGAATGTAGAACTGTCCCGTGTATGCAACCACGCCGAGCCCTGCGGTGCAGCCAAGCAGAGACGCAATCACAAGCTTTCTGTTCCTGGCGTTGCCGAACGTGTCACGTAGCGGCGACTTGGATTGCTCCCCTTTATCCTGCATCCGCTTGAATTCCGGACTCTCGTTAAGCTTCACGCGAATCCACAACGAGATGCCGAGCAGGACAATGGAAAACAGGAACGGAAGACGCCATCCCCAATCTCCGAACGAGTCTTCGCCGACACCGGAACGCACGCCCAGAATAACGAAGAGGGAAAGGAGCAGACCGAGCGTGCCAGTCGTCTGAATCCACGACGTGTGCAAACCGCGTTTTTCGGCGCTCGAATGTTCGGCCACATAGGTCACCGCACCGCCATACTCACCGCCCACGGCAAGGCCCTGCAGCAGTCGGAGCACGATGAGCAGAATTGGAGATGCGATCCCAAGGGTTTCATACGAAGGCAGCAGCCCGACAATAAAAGTCGGCAAACCCATCAACACAATGGTGACGAGGAAGGTGCGCTTTCTCCCAGCGATGTCGCCAATGACGCCAAACACGAGCGAGCCGAACGGCCGAACGATGAACCCTGCTGCAAATGCAAACAGGGCGAAAATAAAGCCGGCGGTTGGATTCACGCCAGAGAAAAACTGCTTCGCGATAATCGCGGAGAGCGAACCATAGAGATAAAAGTCGTACCACTCGAACATCGTCCCGAGGGACGATGCAATGATGACCTTCCTTCGCTCACTCGACGACGTTTGGGATTTCAAGGCAAGCATTCCAGTCTCCTACTATCTCGTTCAGGAGCCGGAACCTGCGGCTTCCAACGGTTCCGGCGGGGTCGTTGCGCTGACGACTATCCGATGGCCTCTGTCAGCAGAGCGCTACTTAAACCATCCTGAACTTTTCCAGCTTGTCTCCCAAGCCGAGCAGCTCGACCATGCTCTTGCCAGCGGCGATTCCTTCGCGGATTCCGTTTTCCTTGTCCTCGCGCGCGCGGCTGAGGCGAATGACCTCTTCGACTTCGTCCTGTGCGACGACGACCAGTCCGTCGCGGTCACCGACTACGATGTCGCCTGGATTCACGACAACGCCGCCGATGGTGACGGGAACGTTGACCTTCCCGGGTTGATTCTTATTGGTGCCTTTGATGGACAGGCCGCGCGAGAACGTCGGAAAGCCCAGCTCGATGATGGTATTTGCGTCACGAACAGAACCGTCGATGACCAACCCGACAATGCCCTGTTTCTGCGCAGCCAGCGTGAGGAGATCGCCCCACGGACCTGCCTCGATGAAGCCTTTGGCATCTATCACGAGCACGTCGCCTGGCTTCGCCTTCGTCAGCGAGTAGTGAATCGCCAGGTTATCGCTGGGGCGAATGTCAACGGTCAGCGCGCGGCCAGCCAGACGCACCGTCGGGTCGATGGGGCGCAGTGCGCCGTCAATTGCGCCTTTCTGGCCTTGCGCTTCGTGAATCGTTGCGGTGCCGAGTTGCTTGAGCGCTTCGATTTGTTCATTGGTAACGGACATGACCTTCTCCAAAACAATAGGGTGAGCAGGGGCCTGACAGCCGCACTGCCAAATGGACTTAGGGATTTCGTTGGGGCTAAGCTGCTGCTTTCTCAGGCTCTGACGAGAGCCAGGTAAGCGCATCGGCCAGCGCGGGCTTCTCGGTGGGAAGCGGAAATGCGTCGAGCTTGTCCGCGGTTCGTGCAAAGCGATGCTGCACACCGTCAAGAACATCCGACACGATGCCGATCGCAGCAAGTTGGCGCTCTGCCTCTTCGACTTCATGCTGACGGCGACGAGCATGGATAACGTGCGTCGTCACCAGCATCTCGAGGAACTGCGGCAACGAGGCCTTATCGATGTCCTGTAGCACCTCGTAAAGCGCCGGGCGCAGCCCTTGTCGTTCCGCTGCCATCAACACCTCAACGGCCAGCGCCTCCATACCCTTCGTAAATACGCTGCGCAAGATCTTCAGCGACATCGCGTCCCCGGCACGGCCGTCCGGAAGGACTCGCGGCGCCACACCTGCAGCTTCGGCCAGAATGGCTGAAAACAAGGTCGCACCATCCCCTGAGCAAAGCAGCGGGGTACGTGCGCCAAAAAGTGCAATCGCCCCCATGATCGCCACGTCGGCGTATGCGATTTTCTGCGAATTCGCGAGGGCCTCCCCCTGACGCTTCGTCTCCGGAGATGCTGTCGTGAAGTCGGCGAACAATGCTCCTGGCTTCATGTACTTGAAACAGCTCTGGGCAACCTCATGCGATTTCGTCCCTACAACACATGAAAAAACGCAGTTGGCCTCGGAAAGCCACGGCCCCACTGCCTCGTTGATAGGCCAATTGACGTCGCTTGCAAGCTTTGCCGCCAGTTCCGATACCCGCTGCTCGCACAGCATCAACTTGTTTTGAGCCACGCCCGCAAGTGCGCTCGCGTAGCAACGCCCGACCTCACCCAACCCCACGATTGCAATATTCATGAACTCCTCCTTGTGACGGGTTAACAGTACAAATAAAATACAATCGTCACAAGTGGACTTAGTGGAATGCCGGGAAAACCCCTAAACTATGGCATTCTTGACGAGTGGCAGGGCAGGTCCGGGACAATCGAAAAACAATGTATGATGTAGAATCACTAAGGGCAGGAGACGGTGCATCTGATGGGAGTGGTTCGCCAAACGGGTAGTCGGGGCGGACCGACTGCCGGTCGAGAGAGCTACACAAGATGAAAAAAGGAATGGAATCCGCCTACGACACGATGCGTAAGCGCATCCTGTCGGGCCAGTACGAGCCGGGCACGCAGCTGAAAGAGGAACACCTCGCTGAAGAACTTGGCATGAGCCGAACGCCGGTAAGGGCCGCGCTGAAGAAGCTGTCTGACGACAAACTGGTCTCCGTCGAGGCAAACCGCGGTGTGTTCGTTGCGGGATGGACGCGGTGGGACATCGAAGAGATGTTCAGTCTTCGCGCCCTACTGGAGCCGCACGCCGCGCGGCTTGCCGCCGGGCATGCCACGGATGACGACATCGATGAATTGAATCGAATCAACGCTGAGATGGCCAGCGCGATTAAGAGCCAGTCGGAGGATGCAGTTCTGCGGATACAAGCAGCCAATCGAGCGTTTCACATGCAGCTACTCGATTGCGCCAAGTCCCAGCGCCTGAAATCGATGCTGGTCACGCTCATCGACATGCCGGTCATCACACGGTCCTTCTTCCTCTACTCTGCACCGGACTTCGCACGAAGCCTCCAGCAGCACGAGGACATCGCCTACGCTGTGCAGACACACGACGGCCAACTGGCCTGTAGTCTGATGGAGTCGCACATTCGCTTGTCGTATCGTCGCTTCATGAAAGAGCGAATTGACTCCGGCCAGAGGCTGAATCAGGCACAGACGCCGCATGAGCATTAACTTGCGCAAGGCCGGCGCTCAGACAGCCAATACAAAGAAAGAACAATCCAGTGGTGAGCATTTCGACATGATCCCTTTCTCTGCCGGCGATAGTCGCCCTACTGTCGCGCTGCCTGAAGACGCTTGCGACTGCCACATGCACGTTTTCGATGACCGGCTGCCCCCAGTTGCTGGCGCGCTACTTACACCGCCCACCGCAACGATTGACGACTATCGAAAACTGCAGGCAAGGCTTGGATGCAGCCGTCATGTGCTCGTGCAGCCTTCGACGTACGGCACTGACAACAGCTTAATGGTGTCGGTCCTCCGCGACAATCGCACCATGACTCGAGGTGTTGCGGTCGTCAATGACAGAGTGACCGACGTTGAGCTTCTCGCGCTCGCCGATGCTGGCGTCGTCGGCATCCGATTCAATCAGGTGCAAGCCGGCGCGACGTCACTCGACATGCTGCATACGCTCGCTCCCCGAATCGATAAATTGGGCTGGCATATCCAGCTTCATCTGACTGGACAACAACTCATCGAGAGCGCACAGCTGCTATTGGCACTCGACGTTCCGGTTGTCCTTGACCACTATGCGCGGTTGCATCTTTTCCCAAGACTGGCGAGCGAAGTGACAGAAAGCCTTCTAAGGCTCATGGATTCTGGTCGCGTCTGGCTCAAGCTCTCCGCGCCGTACCTGTCGAGTCAGGGCCAACATCCGCCATACACCGACTTGGGGAAGGCTCTTGAATTTCTGACGCACAGATTCCCAGAACGGCTCGTATGGGGTTCTGACTGGCCTCATGCGACCGAACAAAAAAAGCCGGATGACGCCAAGATGTTGGATTGGCTGGCGGGGCAGACATCCATTTCGATGCTGAAGAAATCTGTATTTGTCGATAACGCCGCCTCGCTGTACGGTTTTTAGTTGGCTCGTGCGTCGGAGTCACACGCCGACGCGTATCGATAAGCAGACTTCCGGCTGGCTGATCACGAAGCCTGCATTGGACGACAGATGCGATCCCTTGGCCTGGTCCGGCAGACTGCTATCGGTATGAAGCTGCCATCTGAATGTCCGAGCGACGCTAGTATCGAACGTCTCAAAGTGGGCCGACCACGGTCCCATGCCAATAGACCGCTTGCCCAGGTCGGCTCGCGTCGGACCGCGACCGGACCCAAATCGGACTGCCAACGCTTCGACATAAGGACAGCCCTTTACAAGTGAAGCCGGCGATCATCAAATGTAATCTTACTATTATCGAAGGCGGTGTCCGCGACCGGCGCTTCCGGAAACGCCCGCGCGCCGGCGATTGGGCGCGGTTCGTCGAACTGTAAGAATTCCTCGGAGTTTTTCGATGATCCGCGCCCTAACGTTGTTAATCGTCGTCCTGGCTGTTTCGATTGTTGCGCTGGCATCGCTCGGCCTTGCCTATAAGTGGCCAGAGGCATCGTATGGCCTAGCAGCGTGGGTTCAAGCCATTGGTTCAATTTAGCCATCGTCGGAGCGTATCTCATCGGCGAGCGTCAAGCATCCGCAGCGCAACGTCAGAACGATGCGAACGTACAAGCACGCGAGCAAGCACGCCGGCTCGCCTACATTGAGATCGGTCGCGTCGCAATGGACGCGGCGAGAGAATACAACGAATCATTTGAAGCCGGATCGACAGGCTCCTTACTTCTTTCGCTGACGGCATCACCCGGCAGGTTGCTGGACGCTGCAGATGCTCTCAAGCAAATTCCGCTTCACGAAGTCGGGTCGGCCGAAGCTATATCCGCGATCGCCGGGCTCCGCGCCACGTTACTGAGCCTTGAAGACAAAATGGCCGCTCTAACAGCGGCCTTGCGCTCCGCGGGTGATAGAGGCAGCAAGGAGTCACGTGACGCATACCCTTACGCCCACGAAATGCGCGGTCTCATTCGCCACGCTGAACATCAATTCGCAAGACTTGAGTCGGCATTGAATGGCTCAAACGCATAACTGCCGCGAGACGGCGCTCTCAAAGGGGAACTTACGACCCCTTCTCTGCCGCTCAACAGTCGACGATCTCAATGTCTCTTACCACGGCTGAACCGCCGGACGGTTGAATTGCTGAAGCGACGTGTGGCAATGGCCGGTGCCCTTCTGTGCCTGATGTAACAGCGTCTTGTTCGTCGCGCTCCCTGTGTCGGCCAAAACCTCGCTCAGCTATTCTTTTCTCACAAGGCTCGTCGCAACCGCCTCATCCGCGCATTGCCGCAAGCCCTGAATTAGGCGCGCCCGTGGCGATGCCCGTTGCCACACCATGCCGAACCGGCGCGGTTCCGTGCGAACCGGCAGTGCGAGCCGTGCGACGGAAAGCGCCGACGTCATCGGCGAGACGATATCCGGAACGAGCGACACGCCTAGGCCACGGTCCACCATCATCGCAATCGCCATCAGCGCATTCAGCTCGAACAGCTCGCGCGGCACGATGCGGGCTGCCCGCAGATACTGATCGGCCTGCTTGCCGCCGCCCAAGGTCCGGTCGTATCGGATGAACGGCTCACGCCGCAGCAGCTCGTGTGAATCTTCCTGAGCAAAGCGCGCAGGCGCGAGCAAGACGAGCGGTTCTTCGCGCAGCAGATGCCAGTCGTACGCCTTCGGCAGCGCAAACGACGGGTGCAGACAGATGGCGACATCGAGATCGCCACGATGCAGCGTGTCATACAGTTCCATCGACGTGCCCGCGCGAATCAGCACCTTCGCACGCGGAAAGCCGCGCGCAAAGTTCGCGAGCACATCGGGCAACAGGCTCAACAACGCCGTGGTGATCGTGCCGATGCGCAGTTCGCCCGCCGCCTCGCCTTCCAGCGCGTGCGCTTTCAGATCGGCGAAATCCGCGACGAGTCCGCGCGCCCGCTCGATGAGCCGATGCCCCGCTTCCGTCGGCGTCACCGTGCGCCCCGAGCGCACGAACAGCGTCACGCCGAGTTCCCGCTCCAGCGCCGACATCTGCTGCGCAATCGCCGCGGGCGTCACGCCGACTCGCCGCGCGGCCTCCGCCATCGAGCCGGTATCGACGACCAGCAGCAGATTGGCCAGAAATGCCGTATCCACTGGATAGATTTCCTTTGGTTTGAAGATAGACGCAGATAGTTTATCTAAAACGTCGGCGCTCATACACTCCGAGTCATGTCGAAGAAGTTCGGGAGACACATGAGAAGCAAGCTGTTCGTACCGGCATCGCGCCCGGAACTATTCGCTAAGGCGCTCGCCAGCGCCGCCGACGCCCTTTCATTCGATCTCGAAGACGCCGTCGCGCCCGAGCGCAAGCCGCAGGCGCGCACCGACCTACGCGCGTTGCTCGAAACCAGCGAAGCGCTCGCCAGCACGAAGACGCTGATCGTGCGGGTCAACGCGCTCGACACACCGCATTTCGCCGCCGATATCGACGCCGTCGCGCGCAACGGCGTGTCGCTCGTCAATCTGCCGAAACCGGAAACGCCGGATGACGTGCGCGCGGCCGCAGCCGCACTCGAAGCCGCCGAACGCGCGAACGGCGTCGGCGCGCCGATCGGCTTGCTCCTGAACATCGAATCGCCGCGCGCGTTGCGCATGGCAGCGGAACTCGCGGGCGCGCATCCGCGCGTCGCGGGTCTGCAACTGGGACTCGGCGATCTGTTCGAGCCGCTCGGCATCGCGCGACGCGAAACGTCGGCGATTCAACAGGCGATGTTCGCGTTGCGTGTTGCAGCGGGCGAAGCCGGCGTGTTCGCCTACGACACCGCGTTCGCCAACATCGAGAACGCTGACGGCTTTCGCGCCGAAGCAGAGATGGCGCGCGCGTTGGGTTTCGTCGGCAAAAGCTGCATTCATCCGAGCCAGATCGCGATTGCAAACGACGTATTCCGTCCATCCGACGACGACATCGCGCATGCCGTGCGCGTGGTCGTCGCCGCGCGCGATGCGGACACGGAAGGCATCGGCGCTTATGTCGTCGATGGCCGCATGATCGACCCGCCTTTCGTCGAGCGCGCGCGCGTGCTGGTGAACGAGGCAGCGCGGCTCGAACTGCTTTCGCCCGACCAACGCACGTCGCTCGCGCTGTAAAGCCAACAAGGAGAATCATTCATGGAACACAACGTTGGACGCGGCGGGCCGCTCTCCGGCGTGCGCGTGCTCGATCTGAGCGCGTATATCGCCGGTCCGTACGGCTGCACGCTGCTCGCCGACCAGGGCGCCGAAGTCATCAAGATCGAACCGCCCACGGGCGACAACCTGCGCAAATATCCTTCGACACTCGAAGCAGAAAGCCGCGCGTTTCTCGGCGTGAATCGCGGCAAGCGCGGACTCGTACTCGATCTGAAGCAACGCGAAGCGCTCGACGTGCTGCTCTCGCTCGTCAAACAGGCCGACGTGCTCGTGCACAACTTCCGCCCGAGCGTGCCGGCGCGGCTCGGCATTGCCTATGAGCAGTTGCGCGAGATCAATCCGCGTCTGATCTATTGCGCGGTGACGGGCTACGGCGAAACGGGACCGAACAAGGACAAGGCCGGTTACGACCAGGTGCTCCAGACGATGACGGGCATGTGCACGCTGCAAGGCCCGAGCGAAGGTCCGCCCGAAGTGCTGTACGGCTCGGTCGTCGATTACTACGCGGCCGCATTAGTTGCATCGGGTGTGTCGTCGGCGTTGTTCGCGCGCGAGAAGAGCGGCGAAGGACAGTACGTCGGCGTGTCACTGCTGCGCAGCGCGCTGACGATGCAATCGGCCCGCATGATCTGGGCGGACAGCGAACCGAAAGACGTCGGTCGCGACATGCGTTCGGGCGGCATCACGGGCATTCATCCGACGCGCGAAGGCTATCTGTATCTGTCCGCGAATACACCACATTTCTGGAAGTCGCTGTGCGAACTCACTGGCCTCGACGCCCTCGCCACCGATGAGCGCTACGACACCGTGCGCAAGCGCGCGATACATCGCGACGAGATTGTGCCGCTGTTGCACACGGCGCTTGCGCAACGCTCCGCGCTGGAATGGGAAGCGCTGTTCGGCGATGCTGTTCCGTGCGCCGCCGCGCGAAGTGTCGAAGACATGTTCGACGATCCGCAAGTGCTCGCCGAAGACATGGTCGCGCGCTTCGACTATCCGGGCGTGGGCGCGTATCGCGGAATCAAGCATCCGGTGCGCTTCGGTGGAACACCGCTGCCCGAGCCGTTCGCCGCGCCCGCGTTCGGCGAGCACAGCGTAGCGCTGCTGCGCGAAGCGGGTTGGAGCAACGCGGAGATCGACGGATTACGCGCGACACGCGCCGTGCTGTGACAAACGTTCGCTCGTTAATAAAACACGGAGACACATCGCGATGAAATGCGATTCCCATATTCACATCTACGACCGTGCGTTTCTCGAGCAAACCGACACACCCGGTTTCGTCGAGAACGCCGATGTCGCCGCGTATCGCAAGGTGCAGGCGCGCATCGGCACGCAGCGTGTGGTGATCGTCACGCCGCGCATTTACGGCACGGATAACGCCGTGATCGTCGATGCCATCCGTCAGTTCGGCATCGACAACGCGCGCGGCATCGCGGTGCTGCATCCCGATGTGACGGATGCGGAACTGGACACGTTGAATCAAGGCGGCATTCGCGGCATCCGCTTCACGCTCTATACGGCAAAGAACGCTGCCGTCGGCTTCGAAATGGTCGAGCCGCTCGCGCATCGCATCGCCGAACTCGGCTGGCATGTTCAGCTGCATTGGACCGCCGAGCAAGTCGTCGAACATCGCGCGATGTTGCAGCGTCTGCCGTGCACGATGGTTTTCGATCATCGTGCGCGTCTTCCGTTGCAACAGGGCGTGAATCACGAGGCATTCGCCATCGCGCGCGAACTCGCCGATGCGGGCCGCGCGTGGATCAAGCTATCAGGTCCGTATCTCGACTCGGCGGACGGACTTGCAGGCCAATACCCGGACATCACGCCGATGGCGCGCGCGTGGGTCGATGCCGTGCCCGACCGGCTCGTGTGGGGCAGCGACTGGCCGCACGTGACGGAGAAGCACAAGCCCGACGACCTGATGTTGCTCGATCTGCTGTCCGACTGGGCGCAGGACGAAGCCACACGCGACAGGATTCTCGCGACCAATCCCGCCACGCTCTACGGCTTCGCGAACTGAAAAATATAAACAGGAGACACGCATGAAACCCACCGCCGCGCCATCGACGTCCGCGCGCAAAACGAGCTTCACAGAAGCCACCATCCGTCTGTTCGAGCGCACGATTCCCGATCCCTTCGTGCTCGCGATAATGATCACGGCCATCGTCGGCGCGTTGTCCGCGATCTTCGCGCCGCACGCGACGCTGCCGAAGATGATTTCCGGCTGGTACAAAGGCTTCTTCGACATCTTCACGTTCGCGTTCCAGATCACGCTCGTGCTCGTCACGGGTCACGCGTTTGCGCACGCGCCGCCCGTGCAGCGCCTGTTCAAGATGCTCGTGTCGATCGCGCGCACGCCGGCGCAGGCGGGCACGCTGACCTTCGTGCTGGTCGCCGTGACGTCGTTCTTCAACTGGGGCATGGGCCTCGTGGTGGCGGCGTTGCTGGCGCGTGAAGTCGCAAAGCGCATGCGTGTCGATTTCGCGTGGATCGTCGCGGCGGGCTTCTCGGGCTGGGTCGTGTGGGCGAGCGGCATTTCAAGTTCGATCGCGCTCGCGCAATCGACGCCCAGCAGTTCGATGAACGTCGTCCAAAAGCTGACGGGCGCGGTGCTGCCCTTCGGCGAAACGGTTTTCACGCGCTTCAATCTTGTGCCCACGCTCGTCATGCTCGTCGCGATGCCGTTCGTGCTCGCCTGGCTGCGTCCGCGTGACGGCGATGCCGTGCCGCTCGATACCGACAAACATCCCGACGAACCGATCCGCAAAAAACCCGAAGGCAAGCTGAATTTCGCACGTAAGGTCGAGCATTCGTGGATAGGCAGCGCGTTCATCGGCGCGGTGGGCATCGGTCTGATCGTGCTGACGCAGTTTCAGCACATCGCGTTTTCCGGCGTGAACTCGGTGATCTTCGTGATGTTCATCGCGGGCGTGATCCTGCACGGCTATCCGCTCGCGTATGCGGACGCGGTCAAGAACGCCGCGAAGCAGACAGGTCCGATGATGCTTCAGTACCCGCTCTACGGCGGGATCATGGGGATGATGGACGCAACGGGTCTGCCCGATGTGATCTCGCACTTCTTCATCGCGATTTCGAATGCGCACACGCTGCCCTTCTGGAGCTACGTGTGTTCGCTGATCGTAACGTTCTTCATTCCGAGCGGCGGCGGTCATTGGGCCGTGCAGGGTCCGTTCGTCGTGCCCGCTGCGGTCGCGCTGCACGCTTCCGTTCCCGCGACGACGATGGCCGTCGCGATGGGCGAGCAGGTCTCGAACATGATGCAACCGTTCTGGGCCGCGCCCGTCGTCGCGATGGCGGGTATCGGTGTGCAGCGGGTACTCGGTTTTACGGCCATGACCTTCGCCGTCGGTCTGATCGTGTATGGCGCGGCGCTGCTGATTTTCGTATAAGGGGAGACAGCACTATGGAGACAACGACGCATCAGGCACACGGCGAGAGCGCCGGCCTGAAAGAACGCTGGTGGCGCGTGTTCGATCTTCGTGTCGGCGCCCTGCCGCTGCCCGTCTATCTGCTTCTGGTCGCCGTGCTTGGATTGATGACAGCGCACGGCAAGCTCGCGGCGGACCTGCCGACGGGCATCGCACTCGTGGCCGTCGGCGGCTTCACCTGCGCCGAACTCGCGAAGCGCATTCCGTGGATCCGGCATATCGGCGCGACCTCGATCTTCGCGGCCTTCATCCCGTCGATGCTGGTCTACTACAAGCTGATGCCCGAGCCGATCGCCAAAGCGGTGACGACCTTCACGAAGCAATCGAATTTTCTGTACCTGTTCATCGCGGCGATCATCGTCGGCAGTGTGCTGAGCATGGACCGGCAGACGCTCGTCAAAGGCTTCGTGCGCATCTTCGTGCCCGTTGCGGCGGGCTCAATCGCCGCCGCGTGCGTCGGCACGGCCGTCGGCACCTTGCTAGGCCTCGATATCAGGCACGCGCTGTTCATGGTCGTCGTGCCCATCATGGCGGGCGGCGTCGGCGAAGGCGCATTGCCGCTGTCGGCCGGATATGCGCAGATTCTCGGCGTCGAACAGGGGCCGCTCTTCGCGCAGGTGCTGTCGGCCGTGATGCTCGGCAATATCGTGGCAATCTGCTGCGCGGGCTTGCTGAGCTATCTCGGCGCGCGCCGGCCGCATCTCACGGGCAATGGGCGGCTGACCGTTACCGAAGGCGACGACGATGTGACGGGCGCGAACCCGCTTTCGTTCGAATTCGATGTCAGTTCGGTTGCCGCAGCAGGCGCGACGGCCATCGCGCTTTATCTGGTCGGTGTGTTGAGCCATCAATATTTCGACTGGCCCGCGCCCGTCGTGATGCTCGTGATGGTCGTCGCGGCGCAGTTCTTTCAGATCGTGTCGCCGCGCGTGCGAGGCGGCGCGCGTTTCATGTACGGCTTTTTTTCGACGGCTGTCACCTACCCGTTGATGTTCGCGATCAGCGTCGCCATGACGCCGTGGGGCGAGATCGTCACGGCGTTCCATTGGGTCAACATCGTGACGGCCGTTTCGACAGTGCTCACGCTCGTTGCGACGGGCTTTCTGGTCGCGCGCTGGACGGGCATGTATCCCGTCGAAGCGGCGATCGTCAACGCCACCCACAGCGGCCTTGGCGGTACAGGCGACGTGGCCATTCTGACCGCCGCGAACCGCATGGAACTGATGCCGTTCGCGCAGATCGCGACGCGCATCGGCGGTGCAATCACGGTCATGCTCGCGCTTGCGGCCTTCGCGTGGCTGCGCTGAGCGATCAAGGCTTCCTTTGCGCTAGACACTCGCGCGCAGGACACTGTGCTCCTCCAAGGTTTGAGCGCTGAGCACAATCTTGCGGTTTCCGAGTGGGACGATGTGATCGTTGGTTGACGGTAGTCGCCATCGTCCGTCCGGTATGAAGGTGTTACGGCCGTCCCGATGACGCTGTACTCCTTCTCGCGAATGACCGGAAGTGGCCGTGTGCTGCCCGACGCGTCAGGCACATCTCGAACCATCTGAGGCATCCCCCGATTCAATCGATCGGCCAGTTCCAGACTCTCAACGGACAATCGCAAACCTTCAGCGCTCACAAGCTATACGGCAGCGAGTGCATGAATCTGGCTACCCGCTTGGCGAGCATCCTCTCGCGACGCATCAGGAGGGTTCGGTGAATCGCCCGCAGTGTTTCCGCTGGTTGCGAAACACCAAAATCCAGTGTGTTTTCCACCGACCCGTTGCTACGTCGTTTATTGGATTTTTTTCACCTACCTGACGCACTCGTTCTGCCCATTGTCGAGTTCGACTCCTACAAACACGGGCCGCTTGAGCGTGCTGGCGCGTTCGGCCCAATCGTCAAAGTGGCCATAGCCGACCAGTCCCGGTCGCCCATGCCAGCTTCGACAGTCTCGGCCATCCGGTCGTGAACGGCCGTGAGCATCGGCAACGATCTGCCGGCCTGTTCGGCTGCTTCGGCGGCGAGACGAAGATCCTTCAAGCCAAGTGAGGCCTTGAAGCCTGGCTCGTATTGACCCGCGGCGATGTTCGCCGAATAGACCTGATACGAACGGCAGCCGAACAGTGTGTTCAGGATCAGATCAAAGAACTGATCCCGAGAAAGTCCATTGGCTTCGGTCAACACGACAGCTTCTGCCATCGCCTCGATTGCCATCGTGATCATCATGTTGCAGGCGATCTTTGCTGCATTCGCTGCCGGCGCATCAGCGCCCATGTCCCAGACGCGTTTGCTGACGACGTCGAGCATGGGCCGGACCTTCGTCAACGCATGCGGCGCGCCGGCGGCCAGCACGTTAAGTTCGCCCTTGGCGGCCACATCGGGACGGCCAAGCACGGGAGCCGACACATAATCGATACCCGCTGCTTCGTGTAACGCTACAAGTTCGCGCGCGAAGGCCACGGAAATCGTCGACATGACAACATGCACGAGCCCCGGCTTCGCCTGCTTTAGCACGCCAGGTTCGAGCAGGACCGAGCGGATCACGCTGTCGTCGGACAGCATCGTGAGCACGGCGTCGCTCTGAAATACATCGACGGGCGACGCCACCATCGTCACGCCTTCATCCGACCCACCCGAACGGTTCCACGCTCTAACCGTATGCCCCGCTTGCGCGAGATTGCGAGCCATCGCCCGGCCCATTGCGCCGAGGCCAATCATTCCGATATCCATCGCATTTCCCCTTTTGACTGTGGATGCAACCTCAGAGCACAACATCTTCACGCGCCGCTTCCGTCCTCAGCCTGAGCCATTCGAGCACCGGCACCAGAGCGTCGTCGGAGTTCATTTCGTAGATCAGGCCGTGCCCATTGCCGCGCACGTCGTGGTCAGCAAGATCCATCAACTCGGCCGATGCGCCGCACGCGTTGAGAAATGCGGCGGTCGGTGGGCTGGCGGCGGCGAACTCGGACGCCTCGGCTGTCACGATCAGAATAGGCAAGTCATCCAGCGCGGGCAGTGCGTACGTGCCGGGTGTCGCGTTGCGCAAGTCATCAGGGCTCGCTGCAGGCGGCTCGAAACTCAGCGGCGCGGCGGTGGGACCCCAGCGCATAGGCCCGATGTTGGGGATCTCGGCGAACGGAGGACCCATTGGCTCGATAGCAGCGATGGCCTTGACGAGATGAGGACGGCGGTCGGCTATGAGCCAGCCATCCGGACCGGACGCGGAATGCGTGATCAGGATCGCGGGCCCAATGCGGTCGAGCAACTCCGCGGTACGATCCGCGTCCATGGTTTCGGACGCTTCGAGGTCGGCCGGCAGCGGACCGTAGCCCGCGATGAACTCATCGATGGCCGACTCCTCGTCCGATGCAAATGGCCATTGCGTATGACGCGGGTCGTCTCCGGCGAAATAAATATGCCGCCCCCCTTCGTACGAAAACGGCGGTCCCATGGTCCCCATGACATCGACGTGATACGGCGAGCGCCCGTGCCCGGGCCGGTCAACGACCAGCACTGCATAGCCCGCTTCTACCAGCCGCTGCGCCCAGCCGGGACGCCCGTCTGGCGTGTCGAACCACTCGGTGCCCTGGAAACCGCCACCATGCATGAGAACGATCGGCCATTGACGTGTGACCTGTTCCGGTGCTTCCCATTCCACGTACATCGGTCCGCGCTGATATGTCTTGTCACCGAGGCTCACGCGTTCGCCTGGAATCCAGAAGTGGGCACGCCGAACGGTCCGCGAGCGAGTGGTCGTCCAGGGCGCAAATAGTTGAGTCATCAAGATCTCCTTAGAGCGAAACGGCACGCGCTCGTTGGGGCGCAATATCGGTGAATCGGAGCACGTCGGCCATGACAGCAGATGCTTCGGGCGAGCTGAAAGCCGCATCGACGGCACCCTGATCGCGGAATCTGCATTGGCAGATGGCCAGCGTTCCGGTCTGCCGGCCCGCAGGGAAAAAGGCAGTCACCTCTTCCAGGCCGTACTGGGACCAGCTAGTCATCACGAGAGGCAAGTGACGTTCAACGTACCAGGTGCGATCAAAGCGGGCGCCCGCTGATCCTGAATAGGTCACGTAGACCGTAACGGACGTTTCACTTTCACGTGTCATAGGGTTCTCCTGAATTTCATGCGCCAAAACCTCCGTCGATGGTGTGCATCGCGCCCGTGATGCCACGTGCGGGCGGCGAAGCGAGATACAGCACGAGACTCGCCACTTCTTCCGCGGTGCCGTGCCTGTGAATTGCCATCTCGTCGTGCATTTGCTGGGCGAGCGGGCCATCGGCTGGATTCATATCCGTATCGGTAGGTCCTGGCTGCACGACGTTGACCGTGATGCCGCGCGGACCGAAATCGCGGGCAAGTCCTCTCGCCAGTCCTTGCAAGGCAGACTTGCTCATGCCGTATGCGGTGATGCCGGCAAATGGCATGGTGTCGCCATGTACGGATCCGATTGCGATGATCCGTCCGCCGTTAATCATCTGGCGCGCAGCCTCGACCGAGCCGTGATATGCGCCGCGCACGTTGACGTCGATGAGCCGGTCAACCGCGTCCGGGTCGAGCGTCAGTGGGTCGCCTCCCCCGAGAAGCCCCGCGTTGTAGACGAAAACATCCAGCTCCCCTGCCTCACGAACGGATGCAAGGAGCCGGTCGCGATCCGCCGCATCGGCCTGGACGGCCACCGAGCCGGTTGACGCAGCGAGTGCTTCGGCTGCGCCGCGCGATCCCGCGTACGTGAAACGGACTGTCGCGCCGGCTGCGGCAAACGACGTCACGATCGCTGCTCCGATGCCTCGGCTGCCGCCCACGACCATGACCGATTTGCCACGAAACGGGGACCCGTCTGGAACCGTCATCACGCTCTCCTTGAATTAAATTAGTGGTCACTATATATTTATCAAAACGACGATGCAATGGATTTTTATAGTGACCACTACTTTAATTGCAGATACAAAGCCGGGCCGTGGCCGGCCTCGGGCGTTCGACCCTGAAGCGGCATTGGATGTCGGGCAGCGCTTGTTCCATGCAGCGGGCTACGATGGTGTCGGATTGAGCGCGCTGACAGTCGCGCTTGGCATCAAACCCCCCAGCTTTTATATGGCGTTTGGCAGCAAGGCGGCGTTCTTTGAGCGCGTCCTGGAGCGGTATGCGCGCACTGAAATTGCACTGGCGGATGTGCTGCAGGCGGGGCGGCCTCCGGCCGAAGCGCTCGCAGACCTGCTTGAGCGTGCAGCCCGGACCTATGCCCGCGATCCTGAGCGCCCGGGGTGCCTGGTACTGGAAGCGGCGCGCGGTAACGGTGAAAGCGAGAGCGCGGTGATGGCGCGCCGGACCGCGGAAGGCAGGCGTGCGCAGGTTAGAGTCTTTGTCGCTGCAACCCATCCGGAGGTCGCCGACGTGGTGACGGACTTTATATCGACGGTCATGTCGGGGATGTCTGCGAGTGCGCGCGAGGGCATGGGCGAATCGAGGCTCCTCGGGGTTTCTCGTGTCGCGGCGGAGAGCGTCGGCATTCTGCTTCGTTAACCGAATACGAAGTCTGGCTCGTGGGGCAGCTCCGGCTGCGCTTCAATTCTGTGCAAAGGAAGCATGCAATGGGGCCATTCGCTCACAGCGACTGGCCATAATCAGTTTGCAGGCGGTCGATTAAGAAAAGAGGGGTGAACGACTCAAACTGGCCGGTTTCCGACCCACGTCGAGCTAGCGCTCCCGTTTCGCGGCAAACTGTCGGAAGCAACCGGACCCCACCTCAAATCCCTTCTAGTTTGCGCGAACGGTTTAACCGTCATGGCGTGCTTTTCCAACGTTGGAAGTTGGCTGACAATAAGACAGCGTAAAAAGCGGCTCGTCGCGATCTTCCAAGCTTTTACGTCATCGTCGTCTATCCAGCTCGCTGCGAGTTCGCACGCCGCTCGTACGGCTGCACCAACCACGTCGATCACCGCCGGCGCGATACGCTGGACGTACGCACGCAGTGCGGTGAAGTCCTTGGCGGTATAGCCCCGCTCAAAAGTGAGCTTTTCCGGGGCGCGGGGCTTCGAGGCATCAAGCATCGCGCTCTGCCTCATCATCGCCTCTGCCGCGCTAGGCGCGCGCGGTAAATCGCGAACATCGGCGGCACGAGCGCTGGCAGGCCAAGTCGCGTCAAGGTCGTATGGGCTTGCCGCATGAACACCTCGCGCCACGTCCCGCAGAAAATCTCGAACGCCAGCCGCGCCTTCCGCAACTGGCCGGCGAGCCACACGTCTTCAAACTGCTCACCCCACAGCGCCTGCTGTACAAGCGTGACGGCACCGCATTCTGCAATGAAGTCCAGCACAGGCGAGAACCGCTGGTCCTCCACGATCGCACTACCGTAGCTTTGAGCCAGCGCGGTCAAGACCGCAAGCTCCACGCCGCTTGGCCGAACTGGTAAAGGTGGTGTAGCAGCTAGATCGGGAAAGCGACGTACTTGCCGCACGACGCCACAGCGTCACGCTGTCATCAAGCTGGAGGACCGTTCGAGCGATCTCTTTGTCCGAAAAGCCGTCGTTGCCTTGTGTCACCTGGCGCTAGCCTCTCGGGTAACTGATAAAAGCCCAATTCTACCCTCTAACGTTATCTCGATAAGACTGAGGTATCGGGCTTGGATAATTGATAGATTTCCACGATCAAAATCTTGCGACGACACCAGCAGCGGAGATTTTTTTGAATCGCTTCTGCTCGAGCTTGCAATTTCCTAATCCTTTTTTCGATGTTTGAGAGGGTCGTCATTTTCTCCCCTTAGGTCGACTGACGTTCCGCAATATGCCATATGTCTTTTCTGCAGGCTCGGAGACGCAGGCTAACGAACTCGCAACCATCGTTGGTCAGTTCCTCGTAACTTGAGGCGGGAGGGTCGAGTGACTTGACTACGCGCGTTATTGGGAAGCTCATAGGCGTTCCAATAGCCCTGCAGTCGAAGCAACGAACCAATGTCCAAGAGAAATCCGACGAAGTCGCAGCGCGCAGTAATGGAGTTGCTCAATCAGGGCTTACCGATTGAGCAGATTGCAAACAGTCTTGGCAAGAGCGTCTTGGCTGTGAAAAAGCAGCTAAACCGAATCAAACGCCGGGTCCGTGAAGGAAGGATCGATCCTTCTCCCCTCCCGATAGAGCGCGCCGCAAGCGAGCCGCGCATCTACCTTGCGGGCTTCGATGTATTTCGGCGCGACGCCAAGGAACACGGCGAGCGCTTGAAGCAGCTCTGTCGCGATCAAGACTTCGTTGGGCTCTATCCGCTGGACGGCAATGTCCCCTCCTCTTCTCTCTCACCGCAGGACGCTGCCCGCCACATCTATGCGGCGAATGTCCAGTTGATCCGTTCGGCGGATATCGTCATGGCTAACCTCGATGACTTTCGCGGCGCGGGCGAGCCGGACAGCGGCACTGCTTTCGAAGTGGGCTTCGCCGTGGCGCTCGGGAGACCCGTTTGGGGATATCGATCGAGCGAAGCGACGCTCGTTCAGCGTGTTCAAGCAGCGGCGACGATGGGAAGCGACGGCGCTTACTGCGCCGGCGGCCATCTCATTGAGGACTTCGGCCTGAGCGTCAATCTTATGCTGGCCTGCTCCGCTCGACTCGTTGTCGGCGGACCGGCTGCTTGCCTTGATGCCATCAGAAGCAAAGCAGATGAGGACACCCCGGGTCTTGGTTGCTCGGGATTGGCGAAGCGTTAGCTTCGCTGTATGGTTTGAGGTGAGCGAACTTCAGTATATCTATTTCTATGCCCGACGACGACCTGTGGCTTGCTGTCCCCGAGGACGCCTACGCGCAATGGCAACGTGAAGAAGCCACTGGCGCAGATCGCCGCGCCTTTGCCGACCAGTCGATCGTTCAACACCGGTCGATGTTCTCGCGGTTCAACGACTACCTGATCGCACATCATGCGAGCGTAGCGAGCTATGGGGCGGACCACCTCGACGGTTTCTTCGCTGATCTTGCGCAGAATTGCGCGCCCGGCACGACCACCCGCCTTCGCTATCTCAAGCTGATCGACCGGTTCACGCGGCACCTCGTCAACATCGAACTGCGTGCGGACAATCCCGCCGCGCAGATGCTCATCAACGAGAGTTGGCCAGAGGACGAGCCGACGCCAATCTATCTGTCGGCGCGAGACGATGCCCGGCTGCAGGCGGTATGTGTGTCGTCGGACGGCGCGACGTTCAAGGAGCTTCGGAACACGGCAATCGTGGCGCTTTTTCTCTCCTCCGGAGTGACGGCCGCCGAGTTGAGGCAACTGCGGGTCGGCGATCTGGATGTCAGCGATGCGCGGCCCACCGTCTTTATTGAAAAGCATGGCCCTCGCATCGCGCGTCGGGTGCCCATCGATGCTTTCGCGATCGACGCGGTCCGCGCCTACCATCAAGCGCGTCAAACCATCCAGTGCACGACGCAATGGTTGTTCATCGCGACCACTGCAGGGAAGCCGATGCTGCCTGACACGATGCTCAAATGCGTGCGCGCGGTGCTCAAGCGAGCCGGATTGACGGCGGCAGACGAGAGCCCACGCTTGCTCCGGAACACTTACGGTCGCCGACACATCGCCGCCGGGAAGACGAACGAGCAGGTAAGCTACCTGATGGGTTTGTCTAGCCATCGAACTGCTACGCGCCTACGGCAAACGGTCAATGTTGGCGAGTTATCTGAGACGCAAGCCTAACCACCCATGAGGCGGGATACGGCCACTTCCAGACACTGGCCCGGTGCTTTGTGCCGATATTGGAACGTCCGCACTGCCACTGCTTTCAGCCGCCAAGCCTTAGATATTGGCCTGATTGACTCGCTTCATCAGTTCCTCTGCGCTCTCCTTGCGTTCGCTGTACCTATCTACAAGGTACGGACCGATGTCGCGTGTCAACAACGTGAACTTGACTAACTCTTCCATAACATTAACAACGCGGTCGAAATACGCTGAAGGCTTCATGCGGCCGGCTTCGTCGAACTCCAGGAAGGCCTTGGCCACCGAAGACTGGTTGGGAACGGTCAGCATGCGCATCCAGCGTCCGAGCACGCGCATCTGGTTGACGGCGTTGAACGACTGCGATCCGCCGCTGACCTGCATCACGGCGAGCGTCTTACCCTGGGTCGGCCGCACCGCCCCGACCGAAAGCGGAATCCAATCGATCTGCGCCTTCATGATGCCGGTCATCGCACCGTGCCGCTCCGGCGAGCACCAGACCATACCTTCCGACCAAGCACCAGCTCGCGCAGCTCGGCCACCTTGGGATGGCTGTCCGGTGCATCGTCCGGCAGCGGCAGGCCGCTCGGATTGAACGTACGCACTTCGGCATACATGGCCCTAAGCAGGCGCGCGGCTTCTTCGCTCAGGAGGCGGCTGAACGAGCGCTCGCGCAGCGAACCATAGAGCAGCAGAATGCGCGGCGGATGGGGCGACGCGTTCGCAGGCCGCAGGCGATTAATATCGGGCGGGCGAAGCAGCTCGGGGTGCACCTGGGGGAGGTCAGTAGTAAGATTAGGCACGTTCGCTCTCTGTGATCGTTTCCAAATTCGTCAGACGCACTCATCCCAGTCCTTAGAGCGGTGCATACTGCGCACACGCTCCGCATGACGGGCATCTCGATCAACACTCGCACGACCGTCGCGAGCGCGGCCCCGGAGCTGAAGTCCAACAATCCGATTGCCGTGGCGACAGCCAGTTCGAAGAAGTTCAGCGCGCCAGTCAAGCCGATGGTCACGCAATGTTGCAGACTTATACATGGCCGCGTCCCGTTTGCCAAACGTCGTAAGTTCGAATAGACGCCCAAATAGCGTCTTGGTTTGAGAGCTAGGCAAGCTGCGTCCACTGATTTTTTCTGTGGGACACACCGATGTCTCAGACCGGTTAAGATTCGGCGCTTCTCGCGGTTACACGTTGCCACGTTTGCTGATCCCGCCAAGCTTGACCTTTGCCGCCGAAACCGTCTGCTGCGGTACAAGTCCTAGATAGGCGGCAAGTTCTCGTCCAGAGCGGAGCGCCTGGGCCCGTTCGATTACCGACGCTGCTCCAGTAGTTATTAGCACTATTTACTTCCTTCACGTGATTATCAGTGCACGCGCGCGCTGATGGGAATTTCGCACGATGCGAGCACAAGGCGGCCGAACCCGTCAACGGGTCGGCCAGCCGATGCGTCAGGGTGTCGAGTCTACTCAGTGGCGTTCATCGCAATGTTCGCCGTTGCGGCGCCCGACGTGCCGCCGATCTCATGCGCGATATGGCTCACACAGCGCAGCAGCGCGGGCGCGACTGTTTCGATGAGCGTCTCTTCGGGACACTGATGTGCCGCGCCGCTGCAATTCACGGAGTAACGCTCTCCCGAAGGTCCGATGAAGCCCGCCGCAATTGCGTTGAGGCCTAACTGCAATTCATTACCCGAAGTCGCAAAACCATTGCGATGCGTGTCTTCGATACCGCGCCGAAGTCCCATCGCGATGTGCGGCCAGTCGTCGCCGGATGCGATCTGCAGACTACCGATGAGCGACTCGCGATCCGCCTGTGACAGCACGGACAAGTACGCGCGCCCCATGGCGGTACAGGTCAGGTCCATCGTCTCGCCCACTTCGAGACGCAAGACGAGCACGGCCGAACGCGGACGGATGGCATCGATGACCACCATTTCCAACTGGTCCCGCACCGCCAGTTGCACCGACAGACCGGTCTCCTCGGCGAGCGCGATGAGGTAAGGGCGCGCCCGAGCACGAATATCGAAATTGCGAAAAAATCCGTTGCTGAATTCCAGAACCGAGGCGGTCAGCACGAAACGCTCGCTGTCGGGCAGCCGCAGCAGCAGGCCCGTGCCGACGAGCGTCGCGGTGATGCGCGACACGGTGGGTTTGGGAATGCCAGTCCATTCGGTCAGCTCTCGGTTGCTGACAGGGGCGTCGGCGGCAGCGATACGGCGTAGAACGTCAAGACCGCGCGCAAGCGCCGTGACTTCTTCGCCCTCTTTCTCTCTCGGTTTTTCCCGGTCTGATAGCCGGCTTTTTGATATGTGCATTCTTCGGTAATCTCATCTTTGAACTTCTTCAACACCAGTTAATTGCCTGCCGAGACGGACGCCTTTAAAGATAGATAACGTCATTCTGGTGGGCCCCGGATCAACTTAACAGCGTTTCCCATCATCAGCTGCCTGGCGATCCCGCTGCACGTTCAGCGTAAACTGTCCCCGCTTCGGTCAAACATATCTTCGGCGTGGTTCTGTTGCAACACGCTTGCGCCCAGATGCGCTTCCAGTTTCAAATTTGCCTGGTTGCGATCATCTTGCATATTTGTAACGCGTTCGCTACCGCTGTGAAGCTGCCCGTCCGAACCACATGCGGATCACGATCTTGATCGTTTAGGGTCTGCGGCGCAGACGTTATTGAGTCTATTAACCGTTCTGGACTGTTAAAACGTTCAGCAACAAGACAATGTCGACTGGCTTCACGAGGTGGTGGTCGATCCCTGCGGCCCGCGATTTTTGTCGGTCGTCGTGCTGGCCCCAACCGGTAATGGCGATCAATGTTAATGCAGCTAACGCCTTAGTTGCACGGATACGTCGGGCAAGCTCGTAACCATCCATGTCCGGCATGCCGACGTCTAACAGGACAGCGTCAACTTGCACTGTCTTTAATGCGTCCAACGCCGCAAGCCCACCGTGTACAGTGCGCGTCTGCGCACCCAACATACTCAAAAGCAAGGCAAGGCTTTCCGCCGCATCAACGTTGTCGTCAACGATGAGAAGTCTCTTGCCCACAAGCTTATTTTGATCAAACGGGGCATTTTCCGCAGCGCACGTTTGCAGGGAGGTGGGTGCATCAATCAGGGGTAGATGCACTATCAGCTCGCTACCTTTATCCAAACCGTCGCTGCGGGCTAAGACAGTACCGCCGTGCAGTTGAACAAGGCTTCGAACCAAGGTCAATCCGATGCCAAGGCCTCCTTGCGCATGCTTGCGGAATTTCTCTTCTTGACTAAACATGTCAAAAATTCGTGGCAGCATGTTCGCGGAGATGCCAATACCGTTATCCCGTACGGAGACAATCGCATACTTATTGTCTCGTGCGGTGGTAAGTTCGATGTGGCCACCGGCGTTAGTGTACTTAGCGGCATTATTTAGCAGATTGGCGAAAATCTGTGTGAGCCGTACCGGGTCCCCATGGACGGTTAGCGGTTCAGCTGAAAATCTGACGGTAAGTCGGTGTTGACCTCTGTCGATGGCGGGTCGACTGATCTCGATAGCGTTCGAAAGGATCGCGGGTAGATTTAGCTGCTCCTTGCGCAGTTCGATCTTGCCGCTGGTGATGCGCGAAACCTCGAGTAAGTCATCAACTAGCCGGACAATGTGAGCCATCTGGCGATTGAACATACGATGAACGTGCGAACGCGTTTCGGCATCAAGCGTATGTTCTAGAATGTTTAAGCCAGTTCGTATCGGCGCCAACGGGTTTCGAAGCTCGTGGGCGAGCACAGCAAGGAACTCGTTCTTCCGATGATCCGCTTCCTTCAGCGCTTGCTCGGCATCCTTTAAGTCGCTGATGTCTTGTACCACCGAGCAGGTCCCAACCAAATTTTGAGCTTCATCACGCAGCGGAGCCGCACTTACTCGCATCCAAATACGATGTCCTGGGACGCCAAGATAAAGCATCTCCTGGCCGGGTGTCACTGTCTCACCACGCAGCGCTCGTGCGCCAGGCCACTCGTGCGGTGGTATTGGGTCTCCATAGGCGTCCCATGCCTGCCAAAGTGTCGCCCGCTCCGGAAGCGTTGATGGGACGGCCGTCGGTATGTATCTTCGCATCAGCGCATTGCTGAGGATCCATCTTCCGGTTGCGTCGGTGAGCCCAACGCCCGCGGGCAATTGGTCAATAATGGCCTGCAGCCGGTCTTCGTCCAGACGCCGCGCAGCTTTCACCGCCTTCTGATCATGCGCGATGCGCTGTCGGGCCAGGACGAATTCCGTGGTTTCATTGAAGATGCACAAGGCCCCGGCTGCCTCCCCGTCGCTATCATAGATAGGGCTGCAAGAAACCGCGAAATATATTTGCTCGCCTGTTGAGCCGCGAGTGAAAGGAAGCTCATCGTCGCGTGAGCGGACGAGGCTGCGCTGCCTAAGAGTCGCGTGGATAACCGGTAAGACAGTATCCCGACAGCTAGTCCAGACATTTGCCGAGAGTGTTCCTACGAGAACGGCGGCTTCCATTCCGAGACATTCGCATAGTTCCCGGTTGGGTATAACGGTCAGGTCCTCGCCCCACATCACACAAGCTGGAAAGGAACAAGTGAGACAGCTTGCGACCGCCCCTTGCAAGCAAGCATCCCATTGCCCTATTGGACCCACAGAAGTTTGGGCCCAGTCAATGCCACGCAGGTGTTGCGCTACGCGGCACTCTTTACCTAACCAGATGGGCAAGGCCATGGCTAAAGAAGTCGGTGTTGGATGATTCAGGTTAACACGAATCAGGAACCAGCCGTTGCCTTCGCGAAAAGCCGCGCGCTTCGACATACAAGCCAACGACTCTGATACATGGCCTGACTCGCAATTTATGGAGAAATCGAAAGCATGCGAGTGCCTATATGTGGGCATCCATCGAAGCTTAGACGTATGCAATCGCACCTTAACGAGATGGAAAGATAAGGACTGCGGAAATGATTCGCATACGGTCGCTGCCACAGTCCGTGCCTTGGTATTGTTTCGCGTTGCCGTTTAATTTCCATCTTCAGGCGTACTTCCGCTTCTGTGCTTGGCGAAGGCAGTTGCGCTTACTCGACAGAGAAGGAAAAGCCTTCAGCATGAACATCTGCCAACATCAAACGTCTTCCTAAAGGCACCCTGTGTTCCTTAACGACTTAAATCAGCATAGCGTCAGATCCAGCGAAACGGACGCAGCCTTCACCGCTTGTCGCATCAAGTTTCCATGAAGGTCTGCAACCAGCGCGGGAGTCGAATAGAAAATTCCAACCGAAGGATGTAGAAGTTTTGTCCTATCCTCGTCTAAAGAACTTACGGTTCTAGGGGCGAGCTGCCTGAACGGCAGGACACCGGCGCGTCGGCGGCGGCTATCGCCGCATCGCGTTCACCGCCGCTAGCGTTTGCTGGCGATACTATAGGAGCTGGGTCATGAAAGCTGTTGTCTATCGTGGACCTCAACAAGTGGCAGTTGAAGACGTGCCAGAGCCTAAGATCGAGCGTCCCACCGACGCCATCGTCAAAATCACAAGCACCAACATCTGTGGCTCTGATCTTCACATGTACGAGGGCCGGACCGACTTCGAACAGGGCCGAATATTTGGTCACGAGAACCTGGGCGTGGTGCTGGAAGTGGGACCGGCGGTTGAGCGCCTCAAGCCTGGCGACTGGGTCTGCCTTCCGTTCAATATCAGTTGCGGACACTGCAAGAACTGCGAGCGCGGACTTACCGCCTTTTGTCTGAGTGCAAACCAACCCGGCATTGCCGGCGGTGCTTTTGGCTTTGCGGACATGGGGCCGTGGCAAGGTGGACAGGCCGAATTTCTGCGAGTGCCTTGGGCGGACTTCATGGCCTTGAAGCTTCCGCCGGACGCGCAGGAGAAGCAAGTTGACTATGTGATGTGTGCGGACATCTTCCCGACCGGCTGGCACGCAACTGAACTAGCCGGGATGCGGCCCGGCGACGCTGTGGTGATCTATGGCTCGGGACCCGTTGGGCTGATGGCGGCCCATTCGGCAATGATCAAGGGCGCCTGCAGCGTGATGGTGGTCGACTGCCATCCCGACCGACTGAAGCTAGCCGAATCGATCGGCGCAATTGCGATCGACTACTCGAAAGACGACCCGGTGCAGCGGGTGATGGACCTGACGCACGGAATGGGCGCGGACGTGGGATGCGAATGCGTCGGCTACCAGTGCCACGATCCCGCGCCAAAGCGCAAGGAGCGACCCAATCTCACCATGAACAATCTGGTCTCGTCGGTGAAGTTCACCGGTGGGATTGGCGTCGTGGGCGTGTTCGTGCCGGAGGACCCACACGCACAGGACGAACTGGAGAAAAAGGGGAAGATTGCGTTCGACTGGGGCAAGTGCTGGTTCAAAGGTCAGCACATCGCCACCGGACAATGCAACGTCAAGGCCTACAACCGCCAGCTGCGGGACCTGATTTACGCGGGTCGCGCAAAACCTTCGTTTATTGTTTCGCACGAGCTGGGGCTGGACGAAGCACCTGAGGCCTACGCCAACTTTGACGTGCGCAACCACGGCTGGACCAAAGTGGTCCTTCACCCCGGTACGTAAGAGAGCAGCCAGCGGGACACGACACATTCTGTCCATAAGGTCGGCGATATGTTCGACTGGTAATTGAATTGCTTCGGGGTGCGCGCATTACCTTGACACTTCCACCTGTTCTCATCACGGCAACGGGCAGAGGCGGCAAGCGAGGCTCAGTCATGCGAATAGCTCAGGTTTCGACACTTTACGAAAGCGTCCCACCAAAGGCGTATGGAGGCACCGAACGGGTCGTCTCGTATCTGACGGAGGAACTTGTCCAGCTTGGGCATGACGTCACGCTTTTCGCTAGCGCAGACTCGACCACCCGCGCGCGTCTGATCGCCTCTTGCCCGTGCGCACTGCGTCTCATTGAAGATACGACCGATCGGCAAGCGTGGCACTTCGCAATGTTGGAACAGGTGGTGCGCCAATCGCCCGATTTCGACTTGATTCACTATCATGTCGACTATTTACACTTCCCATTTTCCCGCCGTCTGGCTTGCCCTCACCTCACCACCTTGCACGGACGGCTGGACACGCCTGGTCTTGAACAGCTTTACCAGAAGTTTGCGGACATTCCGGTGATGTCGATCTCCGACGCACAACGTTGGCCCTTGCCTTGGTTGAACTGGCAGGCCACCGTCTACCACGGACTGCCCCACGATCTATACACATTCCGCGAACAGCCGGGCGACTATCTGGCCTTTCTTGGCCGGATTGCGACGGAGAAACGTCCAGACCGGGCAGTCGAGATCGCGCGCCGCGCCAACGTACCACTCGTCATTGCAGCCAAGGTCGATCGCGCTGATCAAGCCTATTTCGAGCAATCGATAAAAGAGCTGTTTTGCAGCCCACTCGTGAGTTTTCATGGCGAGGTCACCGAGCTGGGCAAGGACGATTTTTTAGGTCATGCGCGTGCGTTGCTATTTCCTATCGACTGGCCTGAGCCATTTGGGCTAGTGATGGTCGAGGCGCTTGCCTGTGGCACGCCTGTCATTGCGTTTCGAAACGGCTCCGTTACCGAAATCATCGACGACGGAATCACTGGATTCATTGTTGACACCATCGAAGAGGCCGTCGATGCCGTGGGTCGCACTGCGCAGTTGAACCGTCGGCGCTGCCGCCAGGCCTTCGAAGAGCGCTTCACCGCTGCCCAAATGGTGCGCAGGTATCTGGAGATTTATGAGAATGTATTGGCAAGCTAAAAGATGAACTAGGAGTACGCGTCTCATGCGACAAGCGCGGCTTATGCCTGATGACAAACCGATCGGTCATTCAGCCTTTAGACAAGCTCAAAGGGTTCGCGCGGTCGACTCAATCACGACCTACAATTAGTTATACGAATATTGTTGAGATGTCATTCCATGTGCATTAACGCGGACTTTCGAGCCCTATGAGCGTCTCGAACGGCGCAAACATCACGAACACTTGCTTGCGCCACATCGCATCGACTAATCCGCGTAACGGGCCACCGACCAACGAGGATTGATTATGACAAACGGCAACTTCGCTTCGAAACAAGGTGAATCATCGCAGAGCGGGCGCAGCTTGTCGGCCGCCTCGGCCAGTAGGTCGTCGCAGGGCCTTGGCTGGTTTCCTTTGACGCTGGGCGCGGCCTCGATCGTGGTCGGGCTCGGCGGTCGAAACAAGGGCGCTTTGGCGCTTGCACTTACGGCCTTGGCGGGCGTGGCCGCGGTGCGCAGCGGGAAGCTCGACCTTTTGAAGGCGGGCAGCGACAGGCCGGCCGGCGCTTCCAGCGACGAGCCGGAAGTGGAGCGCTCGATCACGATTGGCAAGACTGCCGATGAGCTTCGCGATTGTTGGCTCGACCCGCGCACGCTTCCGAAGATCATGGCAGGTTTCGCAAGCGTGCGTCCGACTGGAGACGGCCGCATGCACTGGAAGGTACAGGCTCCGCTCGGCCGCGCCTACGAATGGGACACCGAGACGGTGGACTTGCCTGGCAAGGGCGTCGGTTGGCGCTCGTTGTCCAACGCCGCCATTTATAGCGAGGGATCGGTCCGCTTCAGCCCCGCCCCGGCCGACCGTGGCACTGAAGCCACGCTGCACTTTCGTTTCGACCCGCCTGGTGGTGACGTCGGTGAGGCGTTACTGAATTTCCTGGGAACCACACCGCTGGATTTAGTCGCTGACAGGGCGCTGCGGCGTTTCAAGAGCCTGATTGAAACCGGTGAGATTCCGACCACTGGGCGCCAGCCTGCCGCTCGCCCCGACACGCGCTAAGGAGAAAAGACATGCGAGCACTCTACTGGAATGGCGTGAACGACCTGCGTGTCGGCACAGTGAACGACCCCGAAATCGTGAACCCGCACGACGCGATCCTGCGCGTGAGCCTTTCGACGACTTGCGGCTCGGACCTCCACTTCATCGATGGCTATATCCCCACCATGAAGGCCGGCGACGTGATTGGCCACGAGTTCATGGGCGTCATCGAAGAGGTCGGGCCCGCCGTGAAGCGCGCGACAAAGGGCCAGCGCGTCGTCGTTCCTTCATTCATTGTGTGCGGCCAATGCTGGTATTGCCAACATTCCCTTTACTCGTTGTGTGACAACACGCATCCCAAGCCTGAGCTCCAGGCGCCGCTGTTCGGAGGACAGAGCACCGCCGGGATCTACGGCTACACCCACGCCTTCGGGGGCTACGCGGGCGCGCACGCGCAATACGTACGCATACCGTTTGCCGACAATGACTGCTTCACGGTTCCCGACGGGGTAGCCGACGAGACGGCCCTGTTTCTCTCGGATGCCGCGCCCACGGGCTACATGGGCGCGGATTTTTGTGAGATCAGCCCGGGCGATACGGTCGCGGTCTGGGGTTGCGGCGGCGTGGGTCTGATGGCACAACAAAGCGCGCGGCTGATGGGCGCCGAGCGAGTAATCGCGATTGACCGATTTCCAGAGCGGCTGCAGATGGCCCGCGAGCACGCCGGCTCCGAGACGATTGATTACACCAGCGTCGACAGCGTGGTGGATGCGCTTAAGGAAATGACAGGCGGGCGAGGCCCTGATTCCTGCATCGACGCAGTTGGGATGGAGGCGCATGGCGTCGGACCGCAATATCCCTATGACCGAGTCAAGCAGGCGTTGCGCCTGCAGACAGATCGCGGTCAGGCACTGCGCGAGGCAATCATGGCCTGTCGTAAAGGCGGCACACTGTCAGTGCTCGGCGTCTACGGACTGATCGACAAGTTCCCGATGGGCGCCATCATGAACAAGGGCATGACGGTGCGCAGCGCGCAGCAGCACGGGCAAGCTTATATGGACCGGTTGCTTGGGCACGCACAGAAAGGTGAGCTCAATCCCGCCTACCTTGCCACGCATCGCTTCTCGCTGGAAGACGCACCACGTGGCTACGACATGTTCAAGCATAAAACGGATGGCTGCGTGCGTGCGGTGTTCGCGCCATGAAAGCCGCGTGTACCAAACCTGAGAGGCCCTTACACGGTGACGCACCGATGCTTTTTTGCCTGGGTGCAACCGTTTGGATTCAGAGTCGTGAACACTGACAGTTTCTTACCGAGCGACACTATTCGCCAACAAGACGTTGGTGAGTTGAAGCTTATCGACGCCTTGCCACAGATGGTTTGGACCGCGCGCCCGGATGGATCGGTCGATTACTTCAATGAACAATTCGCGGATTTCGCCGGCACAGCACCGATAGAGGACGGCCTTTGGGTCAGCTTCGTTCATCCCGCCGACAGGGACGATGCGCGAAGACAGTGGGCACGCGCTGTCGAGACAGGCGAGCCTTCCGAGGCGATTTTCCGCGCTCGCAACGCCGCGGGCGAGTATCGGTGGATACTCGCCCGTGCGAGGCCACTAAGGAACGCGGACAACATCATCATAAAATGGGTCGGAACCAATACGGATATCAACGACAGAGTAGTCGCGGAGGACGCGTTAAGAAACGCCAACCGTCGCAAAGATGAGTTCCTTGCGATGCTGGCCCACGAACTGCGAAATCCACTCGTGCCAATCGGTGCCAGTGCTGAAATGCTTTCGATGGATCCAAGGGTCGACGGCCGCGTGCTCAGAGCAAGCGAGATGATCGCACGTCAAGTCAAACACGTGACAGCGCTTGTGAACGATTTGCTTGATGTCTCACGGGTGACGCACGGCCGCGTTGCGCTCGAGTGGCGCACGGTGGATATGAAGGAGGTCGTCCATGACGCTGTAGAGCAAGTCAGGCCAACCTTTGCGAAGAAACGACATCAGTTGAACATTGTTTTCGGGGCCGATCCCGCGTGCGTTTGCGGCGACTACATTCGTTTGGTGCAAGTTGTTGGCAACTTGCTTAACAACGCAGCGAAATACACACCCGAGAACGGGCTCGTCAGCGTTGAGGTCGGGAGCACCGAGGATAACGTTGTCGTTCGAGTCATGGATAATGGTGTTGGAATGGAGCCCGAACTGCTGAGACGGGCCTTCGACCTTTTTGAGCAAGGCCAGCAAACTGCTGCGCGCAGCGAAGGCGGCTTGGGCATCGGTCTAGCTTTAGTGAAAAACCTTGTGCATCAACACAGAGGAACCGTGACCGCATCAAGCGAAGGTTTGGGTCGAGGTAGTGAGTTCGTCGTCCGGTTGCCCGCTGTCGCGGCAAGATCCGTGGCCAAGCAAGACGTGAATGACGAGACGTCGCGCCAACCTGCTTTCAAGCGACAGCGCATTCTCCTTGTCGACGACAACGTGGACGTTGCCGAATCGCTAGGCGCGGTGCTCCACATTTTGGGTCACGACGTAGCGATCGAGCATGAAGGAGCCGGCGCGATAGAGCGCGCTCGCAAGGAAAGTTTTGACACCTGCATTCTCGACATCGGGCTGCCGGGCATGGACGGCTACAGTCTTGCCCGTGAGCTTCATGTACTACCCGGCACCAAAAGCGCGGTATTTGTGGCTCACACGGGTTACGGCCAAAAAGAAGACCAGAAGTTGTCAGCCGAAGCCGGCTTTACTCATCATCTCGTCAAGCCGGCGCCGATTCATGAACTTGAAAAACTCCTTGCGGAGCATAAAGCGCATTGATTGTTTCCGCAGCCTAGCACAGCCGCGGAGAGGCATTGCAGTCGCTTGTCCAGACGTCATTCCCCGGACCGGTGAAGGCCAATACAATGGTCGGCCTAGAGCGGATCGATGCAAAGCAATTTTCTAACGCGGACACCTCTTAAACTAGCCAGCGATGCCTACCGGCAAGCGAACAACGCTCTGCCTGTTCGTGCGTACCGAAGCAAAAGCTGGCTGGACGACCATTTACACCCCCTCTTATCTTGGAGAAAATCAATGGAGCGCGCCGCTACGCTTCGCTTAAGCTTAATCCGCTCGCTCACGGATGACGAAATTTGCGGCTTTGACCATCAGGTAGAGCTGAAGCGTTTTTTGAGCTTGATACGCGCTAGTGGCATCCGAATGAATGCTGTCGCATTGACAGTGGCCGGTGCTGCGATCGACAGCGGGTTCACAGGAGAATTCGTCGTCCCCTTGGCTCAACCGATCGGACCGGTACTGGGACGAGCTGCATGTGCATGGCTGCAAGGACGCGCCGGACGAACTGTGCGCTTGGCCATCGGTAATCTCGAGTTCAATGTCGGCGCGCCCGAAGACCTTGATGCCCTCATTCAGCGGTTCGCGACTCGCACTCCCATAGCGGGTGATGACAATACATAGTTACTCGTATTAGCGAATCTCCATCTGAAGCGGCAGCGCACGTCGGCGCTTCGGTCAGTCGGTCCTGCGATGGAGCCGCAAACTCCATACGCGACGATCAAGTCAAAGACGGGTAGCCGCTTCTTGGGCTATCGATGAATACCGTAGAATATGGTCCCAGTTATGCGCTGTTAAATTTGCCTTTCTGGGTCCGGCAGAGTTTGAATCCGGAGACGTTGATATGTCGATTGGGAAACGACCAAAGCTAGTTCTTTATCCGACAAAACCAATGCCACCGACGCCTGGTTTGTCGGAGTGCGATTTCGCCATCTACGCGTCCTATCGTGGCACTCGAGCAAGTGGCTTTTACGGGACGTTGAAGGTGGTCCGCAAAACCGACGCAAAACTGCTGTTCCCGTTTGACGGCGCTTTGCCGATCGGCCCCTACGCAAGCAAGGACGACGCGATCTCGGCTGCCCAGCAGATCGGGCGCAGCATTGTCGAAGGTGATCTTACGAACCCCGAGCTCTAGCGCCGGGCGATTGACTTAACAAGCAATGGAACTTCCAATCAATCAACCTCCACTTCGCCTGACCAAGCGCGGAGTCGAATTCTCGGTGATGAGGAACAACCAGTCCATCGCCTGCGTCATGAAGATCGAAGCGTTGCAACAGTTTTTCTGGCTCGAGCCTTCAGCCGCCGACCAACGCATTTTGCGATGTTTCCTAGATGGTCGCGCTCGCATCTTTGCCGTTGCCGAACGAAAAACTCTAACTTGCAGCGACAACTCGATTCTCCTAACGGCTAAGGATTTTAGGAGACGTTGAGGTTTCGAGCGTCCGGTCTTGGTAACTCTTATTGACCGTAGGGCGTACGTCAATATTTGCTGTTTTTACCTTCGGTACTTTGGAGCCGGATCGAAGCCTTCGCTGCGGAGCTGCGGCAGAAAGAAGGCACTGCAGTCGGTGCATCACCGTCGACCGTCACTTATCTTGTTTGCACCGGAACAAGGCGTACGGGCTGTTCCTGGTCTTCGTTTTCCGAGATGCCGCGCAGGCCTAAGAGAAGTGAAGTTAAGGAGTCAAGGAACAGGCCTTTCTGACAATATGCGTCGAAATCGAAATCCTTTGAGTTCTTCTTGACGAATGCTTCATCAAGCGCGGTCAAGGCAATAACGATCGCAGAGGACGTTTGATGGGAACTTCTGATGACCTTCGCCACTGCGAATCCGTCTATGTGAGGCATCGAGATGTCCAGCAGCACCACGTCCGGCTTCCATACGCATGTTGCAGCGATAGCAGCAGCGCCGCCGTACACCGCGATGACCTTCTGCTGGTCTGACGCGAGGTAGGCGGCGAGTGCATCGGCCGCATTGCTGTTGTCATCGACCACAAGCACGCGCGTTGCTCTGCTCGTGACGGACACTGTGCGCGAGGTCCAGCGACGAGCTGTAGTTGAGCGCTGAAACATAAGGTATGCTTTCTTAACCTTCGAAGTCTTATGCTAAGTGAGCTGCATGTGCGGCGGGTGGTGCGCTGACGCAATTCGGCATCTCAGCATTTGAGCGCAGCAAGTTTACTTTTACCCACAGAACAGCTCTGCACCCGACTGCAGTATATGTTGCCTGCGGGCATGTGCGAAGCGAGATGTTATCTAAAAGGAAGGGGCGACGGTTACCGGGCAAGAGGCGAGCGTAAATCAAGAGCCTGGCGAATTGTCCGAGCTAGCTCATCTGCGCTATAGGGTTTGCTAAGCAACGTGACGCCCTCGTCCAAGCGGCCCTCATGAAAAATAATGTCACGCGTGTAACCTGATGCATAGACGACGGCGGCGCGGTGTGGGGGCTGACTGGCTAGTTGCGCCAGCTCGCTGCTTCGTATTGTACCGGGCATGACGACGTCGGTGAACAGAACGTCAATACGCGAGCATCGCTGGAGTACGGCCAATGCTGAGTCACCGTCATGGGCTGAAAGCACTTTGTAGCCAAGCTGCGCGAGCATGTCTATCGCGGCCAGACGGACATCCGGGTCGTCCTCTACAACCAGAATGGTCTCTCCACCGCGAGCGTGAGGACTTGCAATCACAGCCACGTCCTCTTCTGGGGCGTCGGTCGCCGGGAAATATAGCGATACGGTCGTTCCTTTGCCCACCGTAGTCTCGACATCGATGAATCCAGCGCTTTGTGAGACAAACCCAAATACCATGCTTAGCCCTAGCCCCGTGCCCTGGCCCTCGGGCTTCGTTGAAAAGAAAGGTTCGAATATGCGGGTGCGAATCGTGTCTGACATGCCGCAGCCGTTGTCTGAGACGGAGAGCTTGACGAACATACCCTTCGGCAAGGGCGGCCCAGACTTAAGCGCACGTTCGCCATCTTCGTTACTGACCTGAAGAACAATTTTTCCGACGTCTCGGATGGCGTCACGCGAGTTGATTACTAGGTTAAGTAAGGCGTTCTCAAGCTGGTTCCTGTCTACGTAGATGTTGCGCACTGGCAAATCAACGGACGTTGTGACTTCAATCGACTCAGGAAGCGCGTGCGCGGTCAACTCCAGCATCACTTCGACGAGCTTCGATGGATTGACGACTCGCGGAGCAAGCGGTTGTCTCCGAGCGAAAGCAAGCATTTGCGTCGCGAGCTTTGCGCCACGATTCACAGCATTGGTGACTACTTCTAAGCGCGACGCTACTTTACTGTCGCCGTCGAGCGTCCGATTCAACAACTGCACATTTGCCGAGATAATCTGCAACACATTGTTGAAGTCGTGGGCGATTCCGCCAGTGAGGTTTCCAATTGCCTCAAGCTTCTGCACTTGACGGAATTTCTCTTCGGCCTGCACGCGAGCAGACACCGCATCAGCGACTCTCTCTTCGAGCGTCTGCGTCAGCCGAAGCAACTTATCCTCAGCGAGCTTCCGTTCGCGTTCAGCGAGGACTTTCCCGGTGGTTTCGAACACGATACAAATAACGCCCGCCGGAGCACCGTTGTCCTCTGCCACTGGGCTGTAATGCAGGTCCATCCAAACCTCTTCTGGCACGCCACTCCGGTGCAGCGTCAGTTGTTTGTCTTTGTATGAAAGCGTGCCGCCCTTCAGGCAAGTGTCGACGACGTTGCGATTAAAATCGGCAACCTCAGGCCAGCCTTCCTCGACTGGTTTGCCAAGCAAAAACGGATGCCGGCCGCCAGCAAAAACAGAGTAGGCATCGTTATATATCATGGTTCCGGGCTCGCCCCACAGCATCACGAGTGGCAGAGGGGACGCCAGCACAAAACGCACGGCTGACTGAAGACTATTTGACCAATCTTTGATAGGACCGAGCGCAGTGTTCGTCCAATCAAATTCAGCAATGCGCGCAGAAAGCTCACCCTGCCAACCTTCACAACCATGTGACAGCACGGGCCATTTCGTCGTGGCGTTCATAGTTCGCTTTGCTCTATGCATTATAAGTGAACAGCGCTTTCGGAAGAAGCTTACGTGTTTCCAGCCCAGCGCTGCACGGTTTGGCCCCGATTTTATCAGCGACGTGGACATCTCTGATGCAGGCGGAATTGTGCCAGCTTCGTCCCGTAATCTTTCTAGGTCGCAGCGAGCGCTATCGATCGTCCAAAATGCGCTCCTAATAAATGTTACTTACGGAAACGCTACTTATTCGCATCCATATGGCATGCATCGAATCGCCAATTTAGAAGACTACATCACGAGGCCAACCGTTCTCTTGATCGACGCTGGCTACTATTCGCCGATCACACGGAGTTTGAGCCGCTGGAGCCTGACGCCCCTCAACATAGACGCGCGACTAGATTCATACACGGCCACCAATAGGCTGAGCCGCCACCAATCTACTTGTGCTGCGCGCCCTCGACGCTGTTGCGTGTCACCTCAATTATGAGACGCCAGACTTTGCGGACTAGCTGCTGCAGCGGGTGGACGGGTTCTAGCTTCGACATCCTTGTTACGACTGCGCATCAATTTCCGAGGGCATTTTGTCGAATTCACAGCCGAGCGTATTGATGTGGGTATTTAATACGGCGGCGCAAGTTGGCCAGAGATTGTGTCGACATTTTTGCGACGCAGTGAGTGTTTCCAGTCTCCCGTCCAAGGCTGTCAAAGGGGTAGCGACGCTTGAAGACGCCGCTCGACTTAAAGCATTACCGGCTGTTTCACGATACATCTGCGCGTGGGTCACTCGAATTTCCGACTTGGCGCTAGTCGGAGGCCGCACTGAACTGTTGTCTCTACACGGTGGTCTGGATGACCGGTCCGCTCCGCTACCAGCCCTTAGGTTCGCAATTGAACAACCGGCTGCTGTGGGTCGACATGACTCATTCGCTAACTCAAGATCCGGGACGCGACTTCCGGTCGAAGGCCGCGGCGAAGCGGCACTGTAAGTCAGCATCGGAGCGGAGATTTGAGTTACCTCGAGCCGAAAGCAACTCCGACAATCAATCTGACTTAAAAAATATTAGGATACCTAATAAACATTGATAATTGTTATTATGTCAACTTCCGTCCTACAATCGGAATGTGTTTCCTTCGGTCATGGGTATGACCGGTTCGATTTTTTGCAATCTGCTCTCGCCTGCCCGCAAGGCGAGACCTCTCCTGACTCGTGCCGTACTTCGCTTCGGCAACGGTAACAACACCGGTTGTCGCGCGGCAAGAGCTCCAGTGTCATGACCAACACTGTTGGAGAACGCGCACATTGCCTTCAACGCGACTTCCGCTTGCTCAAGGTTCGCCTGCGCGCCAGACTTGTCTTCAAGACATGACGC
The DNA here is from genome assembly GCF_031450995.1 of Caballeronia sp. LP006. Classification (NCBI taxonomy): domain Bacteria; kingdom Pseudomonadati; phylum Pseudomonadota; class Betaproteobacteria; order Burkholderiales; family Burkholderiaceae; genus Caballeronia; species Caballeronia sp. LP006. The sequence continues at coordinate 81,522 of NZ_JARTVW010000006.1, forward strand.
AGGCTCGCGAATCAGCACCGACTTGTGTTCTTTCCGCAGCAGAAAGTTGATGCATACAGCCGCGGCGTCTTCGTTCACAAAGTGCGAGCAGATCAACGTCCGGCTGCCCGAAGCGTATCTGACGACGTCGGTGACCAGAAAGGTCGAGCACTTGCAGCACTTGCGTGCGTCCCAAATATCGCCCCGCCACTTCAAGATTGTTGCGACGCTTGCCTTACCGACCTCTTTATTGGCTTGCTCCAACACCGACGCCGGCCTTCTTCTGTGCTTTCTGAAGATCTTCAGGATAACTCGGATCGTTTGCTCTCGAAGGATTGTAGCCCGCATCCTCAAGCTTCTTTAGCTCTGCATTCTTCTTAGCGCGTGCCTGTTTCCTCGCCGCTTTCCTTTGTGCTTTGGTCGTCGGCGCGGCTTGCGTTGCATTTGTGGCGGTTAAGCCAGTGTCTTGTGCCTGCGACGGCATTGCGACGGACGCACATACACCCGCTACGAGTAACGACAATGCCACCTTTACGATCTTCGCTTTCATCACTATGTCTCCGTTCAATGATCTGCTGCAATTTACAGATTATAGAGTCGCTAGCTCTTGAAATGAGCCTTGATCTATCAACGCAACGCGGCTTAATGAACCAATGGTCCGTGTCCAACCCGGCCTTGTGAACCAACCCCTCAAACGCCTATAGGTCGACAACGAGTCGCTGCGACTTGGCGCGCGAGCAGCACGGCGTGAATTGGTCGCCGCGCGCTTTCTCGTCATCGCTTAAAAGCCAGTCCCGGTGGTCGGGATCGCCGTCGAGGATGCCCATGAGGCACGTTCCGCATACCCCCTGCTCGCAAGACAACGGCACGTCAATTCCAGCGTCGATCAGCGCATTTGCCGCAGTCTGCCCTGGCGCAACGTGAATCACCCTCCCTGTACTGGCGATGACGATCTCAAAGGCCCGATCCGCCTCCCCTCCTTCCACTTGTACGTCCGCCGCTGCGGCAAATCGTTCGACATGTAGATTTTCGAGCGGCCAACCGCACGCGATCGCGCCTTGCACGACCCAGTCGATAAAACCAGTCGGTCCGCATATGTAAGCATGCGTGAGCGCGTCCGGCGCCCCTATGCACGTAGCGACCTCGAACCGCGACGAGTTAGTTACATCATCCGCGTGAATGTGGACATGTCCGGCAAATCGATCTTCATTAAGCCGCTCGGCGAAAGCAACATGTGCTGATGACCGCACGCAGTAGTGTAAATCGAATGACGCGTGCTGTTGTGAGAGCTGTTCCATCATGCTCAATAGCGGTGTCACGCCGATGCCGCCTGCAAAAAGCACGCTGCGCCGCGCGCTCTCATCGAGCGCGAAATGATTGCGCGGTGGACTGATCGTTACGATATCGCCTTCTTGCAAGCGATCGTGCACTGCGCTCGATCCGCCGCGAGACTGCGGATCGCGCAGCACAGCGATTTCATAACGGACCGAGCCGGGTGCATTACACAGTGAATACTGTCGAACGAGCCCTTCGCTGATGTGCAGATCAATGTGAGCGCCTGCCGAGAAATCGGGCAACGCATCGCCATCGACTGCCGCAAGTTCGAACGCGCAGATAGTGTGTCCTTGCTCGCTGCGCCGGACGATCCTTACCCGCAAAGCCGGCGCGCTCATGGACGCGCCACGCCGTCGCGTGCCAGGGCCGGGGTGATCGGAACGATCTTCTTTGCTAACGTCGCTTCTGCCGCGACTTGCGCAGCGAGTTTGCGACGCACTCTCAGCGCGCCAACGTCCGCCTGGCAAGACAGTTCGTGTTCGGTGGCGGCATGACGATCGACGTATGCCTCGATGGTATTCAGCACAATCACGTCCTCGTCGATCACCCGCTTCATCTGCGCCAGCACGCCGTAACTGAGGTCATCGTCGTCGAGCCGGAAATTTCGGGCAATCGCATTGAAATAGTGCGTGGTCGTCGAAGTCTCTGGCGTCACGCCGTGGATAAAGTTGAACGCGCGCGTCTGGCCTCCGCTAACGGGCACGATATAGCGACCGCCGGTTCGCACCAAGGCAGGCCCGAAATAATCCGACACGATGCGGTCTTCGCAGACCGTGCCGGCTAAATCAGGATGGAGGTGTGCCCCAAAACCTTCGAGCGGTCCCGTCGGCAGCTTCCGGTCGACCCGAAGAATCTCCCCATCCTCGGAGATCGTCGCGGGGATGGCCGCGAGCGATGTGCTGCCCGGCAGGCTCTTCGCATGCGCGAAACTGACGTGGCTCAGGTCCATCAGGTTTTCGAGCAACAGCGAAAAACGTGTGCCAAGCGGAGTGAGCACACCTGCATCGGCACGCCATCCATCTGCTCCGAGTCCGATGGAATTGATCGGCGGGATTCGGGTCTCGTCGGCGAGCGCCGGGTCGCCCATCCAGATCCACGTCCATTCCCAACGGTCGACCACCGGGAAGCGGCGGGTCGCGAACCGCGATGGCACTTTTGTTTGCGACGGTATGTCAACGCACGCGCCAGTGCAATCGAATGTGAAGCCGTGGTAACCACACTCGACACGATCGCCGACGAGCCGGCCTTCGCGAAGCGGATATAGGCGATGCGGGCACAAACCTGCTAGCGCGACCGGTTCGCCGGCTTCAGTACGGTAAAAGACGATAGGTTCATCGAGAATTCGCCGCTCGAACAAGGTGCGCCCGATTTCATTTCGCCACGCGGCCACATACCACTGATTGCGGGGATAAGGTTCGGGTTGGTTCAAGGGATACACGTCTCGCTCCTAATGGTTTGTATTGATGCAGCCACGCATCATTGTCATTGATGCCGACTATAGAATCGGTCATGCTCGGAGCGATATGCCTTATCCGCTGAGATAGCGGCTGAATCCTCCAGCGTGGCGTGCTTCCTAGTAGGCCCGCCCGCGTAATTCGGAGACTGATGTGGATCTGCTTGGCGAAGCGCTGTCGTCGATGAAATGCGATGGCCACGTGCTCGGTGTTTTTCGTCTGTTCGGGGACTGGGGTTTCGATATCGAAGGCGTATTGCCGGGCTACTACTACGTCGTGCTTGGTGGTAGCTGCTGGGTATCGTGGGACGGGCGCGATGGCATTCAACTCAACGCCGGCGATTCGTTGCTGGCGCCACGGGGCGGGCCGCTTAAGCTGTCGGCACACGCGAGTGCGCCGCGCGCGCCGATGCGCGATGTTTGGAGTTCGCACCACATGCCGCCTTATCAGCGAAGCACGCCACCCGCTGCACCAGTACGCCTTGATTACGTGGCCCCCGGCGGTGCTGCGTCGGCGGAGCCGGCCGCGAATCTACTTGCGGTCGCGTTTTCGTCCGGAGAGGAAGGCGAGCGCCTGCTGAAGGCACTACCCAGGCAGATCGTGACGCGCGCGTCGGATCAAGCGATCGCGCCATGGCTCCGCCCGGCCATCGAATTTATCGCGACCGAGGAATCCGCCGCGCGTCCTGGTTTCAGCGGACTCTCTGGCCGGCTCGTCGAACTCATTCTCGTCGGTCTGGTTCGGGCTTACGCGTTGAGCGACGCATCCCCACCATCAGGCTGGCTACGCGGACTGAGTGATGCCCGCATTGCACGCGCGCTCGAAGCCATGCACCGTGACCCAGCGGCATCTTGGCCCGTCGAACGAATGGCGCAGCAAGCCAGAATGTCTCGCTCCGCATTTGCAGCACGGTTCGCGGAACTCGTCGGCGAGCCGCCCGCGGAGTATCTGACTGCACTTAGGATGCATCTCGCTCGACGGTTAATCGAACGCTCCGACCTGCAAATCCAACAAATCGCGGCGCAAGTCGGCTACCAATCCGAGCGCGCATTTCGCGCCGCTTTTAGCAAACATACGGGCGACAGTCCGTCCGCCCGGCGGCGAGCAGCGCCGCAGCATTCGGACCCGACGCCCAGTAGCTGACAGACGCGTAGCTTGTTGGACACTCAGTCCACATTTCCCTCGGCGAACAATCGCCCAGCGTTGCCGATCGCACCACGCCAGCCCCCGAGTCGCAATGCGCCCCACAGCATCGCCTGGTTGCTGGTGACAACGGGCATACCGAGCGACCGCTCAAGTTCCGGCACTGCCTCGAACGCACGCACGTTGGCGCAGGATAGAAACACTGCCTGCGTGCCGTCATCGATATTCTGCAATACACGCTCGACGACTTCGGACGGCTCCATGCGCGCGGCAACCTTGGCATCAGTGAAGTTGAGCGACACCGAACGGTGTACGTCGAGGCCCGCATCGGACAGTGACTGCGCTTCGACACGCGAGAAGGTGTCGCCAAATGGGCAGACCTGCAGAATGCGCGCCGCGCCAACTGCACGGAGCGCATCCTTAACCGCTACCATCGTGTTGGTCGAGGGCACACCGAGGCGCGAGCTCATCCGTTCGGCCAGCCGTGTATCGCAATTCGGGCCGTAGGCAATGCTCGCGCCGGTACAGTTGAACGCAATCACGTCGGGCGACATGTCCTTCAGAAACTCCGCTTCTTCGGTTGCCTCGAGATACGCGCCCGTCAAACTTTCCTCGGTAACAATGCCGTTTTCCTTGCGCAGCCGCAGCCGATGGACGTGGTAAGCCACTTCGGGCGGGCAATACCTGCGGAAGTCGTCTTCCGCAATGGTATTTAATGATGGCACGATCATGCCGATGCGCAGACGCTTCATGATGCTCCTCCTCGACGAACTCAGAATTTGTGCATGATGCCGGCTTCGATCAGCGTCTGGATCCTGCTTGACGACGGACTCGCCGTATAGATTTGCGCGTAAGAGTTCGGCCCTGAGGCACGCTGGTGGATGCCGATCAAGAACAACTCGGTGCGCTTCGAAAGAAAATAATGTGAGGCTAGATCGATCTGGTTGTAATGCACCGAGCGTCCAATCGAGTAGTCCCCAAGCGTGTAGACGTACTGCAAACCCATTTCGAAGTCTGGCGTGAATAGTTTGTAGACCGAACCTTCAAAGTTTTGCAGACGCAGACCGCTCGAATCGAAATAGTTGTAGAGCACATTGGTGTAGTCGGCAATCACGTTAAAAAAGCCGAAGTCGTAAGTTCCGCCGACACCCATGATGCGCTGCTGGTTGACGCCCGAACCGCCCGGGCTCGTCACGAACGGCGAAGAAAATCCCCAGCCTGTGCTGTCAACAGCACCGGTGGTCAGGTTCGGCGTCGGTGAATTGGTGCGCCGGTTGAACTGCGTTAAGGCGGCGCCGACTTTGAGCGGACCGCTCATGTAAGTGACCGAACCGCTGAAGCCGTTATTGTTGGAGAACTGCGTCGTGTTCGAGAAGGCGTAGCTGCCTGCGACCGTGAGACCCTTGATTGTGGGTGAGGCGTAGCGCACCGCATTGTTGAAGCGGTTCGTGAAGAACATATTGTCGTTGTCACCGATATGCGCGCCGTAGCCTGAGAACGTGTTGGCCGCCGTCGCGAACCACAGCGATTTCGTCATTTCCTCGTACTGACGGCCGACCGTCATCGTCCCGAGTCGATCGTTAGACAGACCGACAAACGCTTGTCGTCCGAAGATGCCGCCGCCCAGCATCGCGCCGTTTGTGACATTGAAACCGTCCTCGAGCGTGAAGATTGCCTTGTTACCGCTCCCGAGGTCCTCGGACCCGAGAAGGCCCCAGCGCGGTGGCATCATTCCCGCGTTCGCGAGCGCGTACTGATGAGAGCCGCGCGAGTTGCTAACGTATTCTAAGGATGTCGATATCACGCCGTAGAGCGTGACGCTGCTCTGCGCGTGTGCGGGGCAGGCCAACGTAAAGGCGAGCACGGCTGCGCCCCCAAGTCGTTTGAGCGGGAAATTTTTCGTTTTCATGTCCAGTCTCCAGTGAGACGGCTTCGAAGCCGTCTTCGTATGCGGATATCAGTGCGCGTCGACATCTACGCGGTACGCGCTTTTCGGGCGCGCAGCCGCCCCGCCGGCGCGCGACGTTGCGCCGGATCAACTAGCGGTAGGAAAGGACGATGGCGCGGACCAAGAACTCAGCCGGTCCGCGCCTCATAAAAGATCAGTTCGGGTGCAATGCATGCGTCTCGGCGGAATCGCCGTTCCGGCGGTCCGACCGCGGGCGCAGCACCACCGGCGCGATTTGCAGAAGCGTCGCTAGCACGACAAGCATCACCCGGATCGACCAGCCGCCATCGTAGAACGTCGCAAAGATCGCGGGCGGCCCCAGCAGCACACCGAGGTAAGTTGCTTGGGACACAAGGCCACTTGTTGCGCCAAGCGTAGCCGGCGTCGGCGCTGCCGAAGGCAACAGCGTCCAGATCGTGCCGATTACCGTGCCGACGCCCGCAGAGAACGCGCATACCGCGATGCTCGCGCCAATCAGCGATGTCGCGGGCAAGTACAACACCACACCGCCTGCCAGCATCACCGTGCCGCCGACGAGCGCGAGGGTCCGTACGCCCGCCCCTGCTTTCAGCAAATGACCGACCGAAAGACATGCGATCGCAACGAAGACCTCGGCAAGCGTCCCAATGCCGGCGGCCGAAGCGATCGAAATCTGAAAGCGCGTGGCGAGATAGACGGTGAGCGCGGCCATCACTCCCGTTTGGATAAAGGCCGACGAACCCGAGGCGAGTGCGAGCTTGTACGGTGTGCGACTCCTCAGCACTAGCCAGATGTCGCTCAACCGGCGATCGTGTGTCGCGCCCTGCTTGGCCGGCAGGAGAAATGCAGCAAGCGTGAGCACGCCCATTAAGACCGCGTGTCCTCCGAAAGCCCACCGCCACATGTCGCCCCTTTGCGCAAGCGGCGCTACGATGCTCAACGTGAGACCGATGCCGACCGCCGTATGCGAAGTCCAGAGTCCGAGCGCGATGCTGCGCCGCGTCCCGCTCGTCGTACGCATGATGAGCGTGACCGCTCCGACGGTCAGCGACAAATAGCCCACGCCTTCGAGCAGACGGCTTATGAACAGCATCGTCAGTTCGTGCGAGAAGAACACCCCAATATTCCCCACGAAGGCAAATGCGGATCCTACGACGATCACCCGCTTGTCGCCGATGCGATCGACCAACCACCCCGCGAAGAGGGCGAAGATCGCCGTGATGAGCGATGGGATTGAGATGACCCAGCCTGACGTTGCATGCGACAGATGAAAGTACGCGGCGATGTCGCCGATCACCGGCACCGATTGAGTAACCAGCGACGTCGCTACCGTGCCGAAGATGTACAGCAAAATGATGCAGGGCCAGCTTCCTGCCTTGAGCATTATCGTCTCCTGAAGATAGGCCAATATGCTTTGGCTTCGATCATTGTGTCATTGTCAAAATGCGATTGAACCGCCCCTTCTCACGTGCCCCACTGCAATAGGCGCAGCAGGTTGCCGCCCATGATCCGTTCAACGTCCTCGGGTGCGAGCCATGAAAGGTGCTCGCTGAAGTGAGTCACGCACTGCCGATACGAATGGTGCAGCCGCGACAGATCGCTGCCCCAGATCACGCGGTGTGCGCCGAACGCATCGACCACCCGCCGAAGCGTCTCCGTCAACGAGTGAAAGGGAAACGGATCGAGCGCGTAGTCGCCCACGCCCACAGCCTTTACGCTGATGTTTGGATAGCGCGCAAGCGCGAGCAGCGCCGGCAAGTGTTCGAACGCACCTGGGCCTGAGGCCCCGCGCGGCACGCCGAGGTGGTCAACGACAAGGGGTAAATTTGGATGATTTTGCGCGATCTTGGCCGCCTGCTCCAGCGCGTTGGGCACCAGTAGCGCGGTTGGCATCGCCATCTCTTCGAGCACCGGCCACAGGGCTTCGTAGCGACCATCAGTGAGCGGCGCGAGCCGCTCTTTTGTGTTAAACAGAAAACGAATCCCGCGCATTCCGGGCTGATCGCACCACGTACGCATACGCTGCGCAGCGTCTTCGGGCGGCACGTCGAGAAGCCCCATCACCGCGAAACGCTGAGGCTGAGCTTGCGCAAGTGCGAGCGAATACGCGTTGCCCTGCGGATCCCATAGGGGCGGCACCAGCACCACGCGGTCGACGCCTGCCTGCTGCATCTCCGAGTCCAGCACTTCAGCGGTGATCGGCGTGCGCCGGTGGTGTCCCGTCGATTCACCGTTCGACCAAGCATGAACTTGAGCATCTACTATCTGCATTTTGGAATCTTCTGTGAGCGAAGTTTCGAACACGGCGGCTGGCTGCTTTTTATCGAACTGTGGCCAGTCTATGGCAGGGCGTTTTGCAGTTCCAATCGGAAACGCGTAGCCGCCATATGTTTTTGCTGTGCCGGTATCGCACTTCAGCCGCGTTGACTTTGCTCTGATTGGTCAAGCACCGGGGCGTCGTTCACTTCGGCCTGGTCGAAGGATTCGAGTGTCCTGCCACGCGCCTCGATGCCGATCGTCAGGTACGTTAGTCCGCACACGGCCAGACACGCGGCCAGGAACTGAAATGCCGGAACGATCACTGACACCGTGGCCGACGGCATCACGACGTTGCTCGATCCTGCGGTCAAAGCGAGCCCCAACGGTCCAAGAATCTTGCCGACCGAACCGGCGAGGCCGGCGAAGCCCGCGCCTGAACCGCGCAAGCGCGACGGCCACACCTCGGTCGAATAGGCGGCGCACACGGACAAGCTGCCATCGGCAAAGACGAACGCGACCAGGAGTGGCAGCCAGAACAACGACGGAGAGAACAAATCGCCGTGGCCGATATAACCGGCAAACACAAGCGCGATCGCCGACGCGAGCGCAAAGAAACCGCCGGTCTTGCGGCGACCGATCCGGTCCGCAAGCGCGGCCGCCGCGAGCCGAGACACGATGCCAAGCAGACTGAAGCCGATCATGACTTTCGACGCGGTCACCGGCGCGAGCGATTGAATCTGCGACATCAGCGTCGGCGCCCAAAGCACAATGCCGTAGTAGCCGGAAATGAGGCCAATATTGACGAGCGCCGTTGTGACTACGTTGCGCGGGCACTGGAAGATATCGAACCAGCTGCGGGTTGCAGCCGGTGGTGCAATGGCCCGGTCGAATTCAAACGAATCATCGCCACGCGCCCATGCGACAGCGCGGCGCGCGTCGTCGCGACGCCCATGCAGGCTGAGCCACCGGGGCGATTCCGGTACGCGCAATGCGCCGATCAGGGCGATGGCGGCGGGCGCTGCGCCGAGAACGAAGGTCCAGCGCCATCCTATCGCTGGAATCAGCCAGGCGCCACTTAACGCACCAAGAAGCAATCCGCCCGTCGTGATCGCAGATACCACGCCGGTCAGCATGCCGCGGCGCTTCGGCGGGGTGAATTCCTGCACCAGTGCGATCTGAATGAAATATCCCGCCGAACAAAAACCTATGACCACGCGCAGTACTGCCATGTATATCCAACCGCGCTCCGGCGTGAACGCCAGCGCAACGCTCGCTGCGCCCAGCACCAAGAGCGACGCGACGAACACCGGCTTCCGACCAAAGCGGTCAGCCAACGCGCCCCACACCGCCGCGCCGATGATCGCGCCCCCGCCCGACGCAAACAGCACCGCGCCCATAATGCCGTAGGTGAGCCCCCATGGCTTGATCAGGAACGCCATGATGAAGCCGATCAGATACGCGTCCCAAAACTCCAGCATGCTGCCGATGCCGACAAGCGCAATCAGCATCTTCTGGTTGGAAGTTATCTTTGTCTGATCCTGGAACGGGCTGCGCCCAGTGTGCTCGCCAAGCATGATTCATCTCCGTGAGTTCTCGTTCTTTCAAGACGCAGCGTTAGCTCATAAAGACAGCCTCAACCGCGTCGCACACTAGTTTTCGTTAGACCCCGCCGCAATCGCCGCGGCGTTTTCCCTGATGTTGCGAACGAATTCCGCCTGCACCTCATTCGGCGCCCAGTCGCGCCGCATGGTGATGCCGAACATTGGTCCTTTCCATGGCACGTCGACTCGCAATGGTGCGAGTAGTCCAAAACGCCGTTCGCTGAGGATCTCGGTCCAGCTGAGCACGGTGAGCATGTCCATGTCTGTCAAAACGATACGGATAGTCGACAGTGAATACGTTTCAATGCTCGCTGGCGGCGGCGTGCCCTCGGAAAACAAATTCTCATAGGCCTCGCGGCGTGGTGATCCTTTGGGCGGAAGAACCCACGGATATCCGCGCAACGATTCCACCGATAGCACCTGTTCGCGCGTGAGCGGATGATCGCGGCTGGCGACTACGAAGTACCGCTCGCGATACAACGGCTCCTCGATAAAGTCGAAGTCGCGACCCGGCTGCTTCAGCAACCCGATCATGAAATCAATATCGCCGCGCGATAGCTTATTGAGAAGCGTCTCATATATGCCGCTCAGCATCGTCACCCGCGTGTCCGGAAACTGTCGGCCAAGTGCGCGGATTGCGTTGACAACGAGGATGGTCGGGTCTAGAAGCAGCACGCCGACCGTCACTGATCGCTCTCTCGGATACTCGAACGCGCCCACCGCTTCGACCAGAGCCGCGATCTGATTCGACACGAGCTTCAGCCGCTGCGCGAACGCCGCGCCGGTCTCGGCGGTCATCACGCCCGACGGCGTGTGCCGATACAGCGCCACGCCAAGATTGTGTTCGAGCGTGCGCGCCGCGCGCTGCAACGACGCCTCGGTGATGCCGAGCTTGCGTGCCGCCGCGCGGAACGAGCCGCATTCCTCGATTGCGATGAGGCAACGCATTTGTGTACGCGTGATACCGCTTGCAAGCGCAAGCGGCGACACCTTGCGCGGGCTATTCAGAGCCGCCACGGCTTCTTCTGCACTCTGCAGCATGCGCCGCGCGCGCACCAGCGCCGCGACGCCCACTGGCGTCAGCCATGTGCCCGTCGTTGAACGCTCGAATAGCGTGACGCCAAGCGCCGTCTCGAAGGCCGCGATCGACGAGGTGGTGGTGGGTTGAGACCGCAACAACTCCTGTGATGCCTGCGTCACGTTCTCGTGCCGTGCGACGGCCTCAAATACGCGCAACTGCCATAAGCTCGGCAGTTCACGCATCGCGGGCGGATTGCTGTTTGCGTAAGCACCGGGTTCGATCTTTCCCATCTCGACCTTTCAACCTCTTGTGATCACGGACGGAAACGGCTCGCGCCCGTTTAGTCCACGGCGACCTGATTGGACAGCGTGCCGATCCGATCGATGGTGATCTCGCAGGTGTCGCCTGGCTTCATGAACAGCGGCGGCTGACGTGAGAAGCCGACGCCGCTGGGCGTACCCGTTGCGAGAATGTCGCCGGCCACGAGAGGCGCGATCGTGGACACATATTCGATGAATCGCGGAATTTTGTGAATCATCGCACTCACCGACTCGTCCTGCATCGTCTCGCCATTCAGCGTCGTAACGATGCGCAGCGCATCGACATCCTCGATTTCCTGTGCGGGCACAAGCCACGGACCAATCGCTCCGCTGCGCCAGAAGTTCTTTCCTGGCGTGATCTGGCGTGTATGAAATTGCCAGTCGCGCACGCTGCCCTCGTTCATGATGGTGTACGCGGCGACATGATCGAACGCATTCTCGGCGGCGACGCGGTAGCCGGGCTTGCCGATCACCACCACTAGCTCGCCTTCAAAATCAAACTGCTCCGATACGCCTGGATGACGTAGCGTCTGGCCGTGGCCGGTCAGCGAGTCGGCCGCGCGCGCGAACAGCGCAGGCTGCTTCGGCAGCTCCTGCACACGGCCCGCGCTTTGCACCTCGTTGTGGTGCTCGGCATAATTGAGTGCGAGGCACCAGATGTGTGCCGGGTTCGCGATAGGCGGCAAAAAGGTAATCGCTTCCAGGGCATGGTCGGCAGGCTCGCTGGCGAGCACGCCGACCTCGGCCGGAAAGCCCGCCGCAACCAGCGACTTCAGATCCGGGTAGCGATCGCTGATCCGGCGTCCCAGGTCGATCACTCCATCCTTCACGACGATGCCATAGCTCGTGCGTTCGCCGATTGAAAAGCTTGCATATTTCACGCTGAATCTCCGTTTGAGCGTTATCGAAGTGAATCAGACGAGGCCCGCGTAGGAGCCACCGTCGAGTTGAAGGTTTTGTCCCGAGATAAACCCGGCCTGCGCGCTGCATAGAAACGCGCATGCATCGCCAAATTCCATTGGCTCTCCGAGACGCTTCGCGGCGATGGTCGCCGCAATGCGCTGCTTCGCCTCCGCCACGCTGATTCCTTCCTTCTTCGACATCCGCTCGGCCATGTACTTTTGCCGGTCGGTATCGAAGCGCTCGGGCAACAGGTTATTGATCGTTACGTTGTCGACCACCGCATCGCGCTGCACCGATTTACTCAGGGCGGTCACCGCCGCGCGCACTGCGGCCGACAATCCCATTGTGGCGCTGGGCGACTTGACCATCGCCGAGGTAATGTTGACGATCCGGCCAAAGCGCCGGTTGCGCATGCCCGGCACGTATTGCTTGATCAAGAAGATGGGCGCGAGCATGTTGGCCTCGATCGCGGCGAGCCAGTCGTCGCGGCTCCAATCGGCAATCCTGCCGGGCTCGGGTCCCGCATTGTTGTTAATCAGGATGTCCGGCGCGGGGCAGGCGTCGATCAGCGCAGCGCGGCCCGGTTCGCTATTCAGGTCCGCGCATGCAATCGTGGGTCGGCGACCGGTTAGCGCCTCGATTTGCGCTGCAGCCTCATCCAAGGCGCTTTTCTCGCGCCCGTTGATCGTCACGTTGCAGCCTTCGCGGGCCAACGCCGTCGCGCAGGCGAAACCGAGTCCGCGCGACGACGCGCAGACGAGCGCGGTTTTGTTGTTGAGTCCCAGGTCCATCGTCGTTTCCTTGTCGAGGTCAGGCAAAATGCGCGCGTAACGCCGGATAGACGTCAAGCGTGTTGCCGCTGAATACATTGGCACGTGCCGCATCGTCCAGGTTCGGTGTCGCGGCCACATACCGGCGTGTGTCATCGTAGTGATGGCCGGTCCGGGGATCGACGCCCTTGACCGCACCGATCATCTCGGAGCCGAAGAGGATATTTCGGTGCGGCACCACACCGGTCAGCAGGTCAATGCCCGGCTGGTGATAAACGCATGTGTCGAAGAACACGTTTTTCATCAGGCCATCGTCGAGCTCGCCGTGCCCGAGGTCCTGCGACAGCCCGCGATAGCGTCCCCAGTGATAGGGCACCGCGCCGCCGCCGTGCGGAATCACGAAGCGCAGCGTCGGGAAGTCTTTGAACACTTGCGGGTTCTGCACGAACTGCATGAACGCGGTCGTGTCGCCATTCAGGTAATGCGCGCCCGTGTGATGGATGCACGCGTTGCATGAACCGCTCACGTGGATCATTGCGGGCACATCGAGTTCGACCATTTTCTCGTAGAGCGGGTAGTAGACGCGGTCAGTCAACGCCGCGGTCTTCCAGTAGCCGCCCGATGGGTCCGGGTTCAAATTGCAACCTACGAAGCCGAGTTCTCTCACACAGCGCTCCAATTCACGCACAGAGGCATCGAGGCTTTGTCCCGGCGACTGCGGCAACTGGCACACGCCTGCGAAATTGCGTGGATACAGCGCAACGACCCGCGCAATCAGATCGTTACAGACGCGCGACCACTCGATGCTTTTGTCGAGCGTGCCCAAGTGATGTCCCATCTGCCCTGCGATCGGTGAAAACAGCGTGAGATCGAGGCCGCGTTCGCGCTGAATTTTCAGCTGACCGTTTTCGATCGCGTTTCGCAGTTCATCGTCGCTGATAGAGAGCGGCTCGCCATAATGACCGCGTTCGCAAGTGAGTTGTCGCTCGCGCCAGGCGTGCAGCGTCCTGGGCACTGTCGTGAAGTGCCCGTGGCAATCGATAATCATTTTGATAGTCCCCTAGGGATCGTACTAGACGATTCAGTTTCGCCAGGCCACGATTGGCGTCGCCTGTTTGACGAAGCGTTCCGGCGGTCGCTCGCCGGTGTCGTAACTCATGCCTTCCCCGATCTGGATATCGTTGAAGCGGCTTTGCGCATTCATTTTTTCGTGAGAGATCCAGTGCTCGTGCATCTGCTCGAACGGGCTCATCCAGTAATTGAAGATCTGGCTGCCAAGCGCATGCCGACCGATGCCTCGCACGTGATCGTGCGACTGACGCGTCATGTGATCGAAGCCGAAGAATATGTCGTCAACGCCTTCAACCTGATATGAAACGTGGTGCATACCGGCTCGCGCACCGCGCAACAAAAAGATGACGTGATGGTCGACGAGCTCGTCGCCGAGATCGACGCGGCTGAAGCGGCCAATTACATTGTCACGTGAGCCGACGAAAAGCTCGTCCGTCGGCAGCAAGCCGAGGGTACGCTGGTACCAGTCGATCATGTCAGCCAGATTGGGTGTTGCATAAGCGGTATGCGCAATGCGCACCACGCGCGCCGCACCAAGCACGCGGCTTTCGCCGTCAGCGCCTCGCACGACGACACGCGGTTGCAGTGTCGGGACGCGCTCTTGTTCGGCCATGAATTCCAGCGTGAATCCGTTCGGATCGACAATGCGTACCCGCTTGCCGCCACCCGGCGCGTCGATCGACTCGATCCCCTGTGCGCCTGGCAGCTTCGCGACCTCATCGAGCAGCGATGGATCGCGCAACTGATAGCCGAAGCTGACGACGCCTGGTTCACCAAGTTCAGTCACATGCAGAAATGGCGAATCGCCAACCCCTCGCATGTACAGGCGCTTCTCGTCACGATGCGCGAGCGCCATACCGAAATCCTCGAGAAACGCCTGCATGCGGCCCAGATCCGGCGCACTTAAACGCACGTGTGTCATTCCCTGTATTGCTGATGTCATGATGTCCCCTCGATTTTTGTGCGGCGTGTCACGCGAGCTGGCCCGTTACATCGCCGTAAAGTTCTTCGATGCTGAAGCGGCGCGAAATTAGCTTCTGCTCAAACGCATAACGAATGGCAATGTCGAGCGCCGGTGCGAGCGCGTCAAAACCGATGGGTTGCAGGTCAGGTCCGGTCGCCGTGGGCATCTCGCCGCTCGCGGTGCGGCTTTCGCATAGCATACGGTACAGCTCTCGCACCACGCCGTCGCGCGTCGCCGCAATGGATTCGCGCACCACAACGACATGATTGATCGGCACGGCGTGCGTGCGCTCATACCACGCAAGCGCTGCCGCCTTTGCATCGGGAATCAACTGACGCACGCCAGGGTTGCCGGAGGGCTTGCCGCCCGAGATGATCGCGTCTACATCGCCCGCCAGCAGCATTGCTTCAAGGTCGCGCTTCTCCGGCATTTGCGTGACCCACTCCGGTTCGTTGTAATCCGCGACATGCGCACCCTCCTGACTGATCCACCGGACGTCGCGCAGATCGACATCGTACTCATCGGCGAGGATGCCGCGCACCCAGGCGGGCGTCGTCTGCGTATAGGCGCGCATGGCCACAGTCTTTCCAGCAAGTTCGCGGGGAGTGAGTGGGTCGTCAGCGCGGCACAGGATGCTCTTGTGATGGAAGTTACCGTTCATCACGAACGGCAACATCCGGTATGGTTTGCCGGCATCGAACGCCTGCAGGAAGGTCATGATCGCCAATTCTGCGACATCGAATTTAAGTTCGCGCACAACCTCCTTGAATGCCGTCTGCGCGGTGTCGACCGGTGCGAATTCGAGTTGCACGACCGGCGAAACAACGACGCCCTCTTTCAGCGCAGCGGTCTTTGGATAGCTGCCCATCATCGCGCTTAGCGTGGCCATGCGAGACTCCTGCTTTTCAATCGTTGTGCTGGTCATGCGAGCACCTTAGGTGTCGTGTTCGCCACGGTCGCGCGCTGGGGGTCAAGCACCACTTCATCGAGCGAGGGAAGGCTGTCGATGAGGCGTTGCCGATGAGCGTAGCGAATCAGCGCATCAAACGAGGCACGGTTTTCCTGAATGCCGTAGGGCAGCGGATCTCCGACGAACGTGGCAAGTTTGCTATAACGCGCGTCCTCCGGAGCGTCCGCTTCGCCGGACCGCACCCGCGCCAGATAGTTGCCTTTCGCTTCGCTGAACGCATCGAACAGCGTCGTCGGCAGATGCGGATGAGCATCCAAGACGTCGTTCCTCACGACGATCACTCCATGCAGCGGATAGATGCCGGTGCGCTCAAACCAGGCGCGCTCCGCGCTGGCGGCATCGTCCACGAGATCGACGAGTTCATCCTCGAGCCCTTCGGCTCCGCCCGCTAGCCCGGCGAAAACGGCATCGAGTTGACCCGCGCGCAGCAAATCGGAGAACGGCTTGTCCTTGTCGACGCAGAGCACGTTATGCGGTAACGCAAAGCCGGATACATTCTCCGCTTCCTGCGTGAGCCAGGTGACCTTGTCTGAGTCGAGACCGTATTCGTCGGCGAAGATGCCGCGCGTCCATACGGCGGCCGTCACGGAATATGTGCGCACGCCGACCGCACGGCCTTCGAGATCGCTGGGCTGCCGCACCAACGAATGTCGCAGACGCTGCACACCGCCGTGGCGAAAACGGCGCGTCATCGGAAGCGGCAATGCAGTGAGCGGCGCACCGGCTGCGCGCGCCATCAGATACGATGTCGGCGCCATTTCGCAAACGTCGTATGGTTGCGTTCGCGCCATCTCGCGATACACGTCGGGCATGCGCTTCACTTCGGTGAACGCCAGATCGAAACCATCCACGCGCACGGCGCCGCTCTTCAGATCCTGCACTTGACCATGAGGCCCAAGCACGATCGATAATGTTCTGCTCATGTGGATTCTCCCGTTCTATACACGCTCGGCGAGCGAACGGCCGGTATCGAGTGCCGAAAAATCGCGCCGTGGGTACGTCATCAGAAAACGGTAGCCCTGCTCGATCACGCTCGCGACGTTGCTCTTCGTCACATGCGGATGGCCCACCGGAATGTCGTGCGCTTTGCCGACTTCGAGCACGTGCTGCATCATCCGCAGCAACTCCGGGTTGTCGTACTCTCGTGGACAGCCGAGCTCCTGCGTGAGATCGCCCTCTCCGATCAGCAACACGCCGATGCCCGGCACCTCCTTGACGATCCGTTCGATGTTCTCGATCGCCTGCGTATCCTCGATCATCAGGATGGTCAGGACTTCGCCATCTGGCGCAAGCGGCCACACGTCGGCACGCTTGTAGTACTCCTGCTGCGACACGCCCCAATAGCGCGCGGCTGGCATCGGCGCATCGCCGCGCAGACCCGCCGGTTCATATCGAGGCGCGGTCTTCAGTCGCGGATAACGGCATGCGGAAACCGCGTTGTAAGCCTCTTCCGGCGTGCTGATCCGCGGCCAAACGATGCCGTATGCACCGAGATCGAGCGCTTGTTTTGCGAACCACAAATTCATCTCGCTGCCACTTGGCGGAATGCGCACGATTGGCGTCATCTGACACGCGACCGACCCCGCTTTGGCGATCTTTTCGCGCAATAACAGGAACTGCATTGCTTCACGCAGTGCGCGTATGTCCCATGGGTTATGTTCGAGCTCGAATACAACGCCGTCATTGGAAGACTGTGCGAACGCGACTGCGTTTTCTATCTCTGCCTGAAGAAATGACGTGAAGGCGATGCGCTTGCCAGTTTCCAGCGCACGGATCACACCGTTGAGTCGTTCTGCCATTGCCGTCTCGATATGTTATGGAAAACGTAGTGTCGGGTCTTCTCTCACAACATGGCCGTGCAAAATCCATCGCCGGCATCAGCGGGAAGTGGCTTCTCGGTCCATGTTTTACAACCATCAGTCGTGAAGAAGACTTGGCCGCCACGCGTGACAGTGATTACCCCGCGCGGATCGCTCAGATGAACGTTGAAACCGAGCATCGTGCTGCGCGGATCGACCGCAGCATCGGCCCGATACCAGGTCTTACCGACGTCGTCGCTGGCGTAGAGTGCCCCCGCTTCGCTTCGCGACGAAATACTGAAGCAAGCAAGCATCCTTTTTGGGTCGTCGCACACAACGCGGCAGTCTCGTGCATACGAGAAAGGTGCGTATTTGCCGACTTCGAGGTCGCGGAAAGTCTTACCCTTGTCGCGCGTTTCGAAGACGCCCATGCGGCAGATATAAAACGCGGCATCAGGGTCGGCCGGCGTTGTAGCGACTGCGTGGGCGTCGAACATACCCTCCGCTTCGTCGTCGGTTTCCAGCCGGCTCTTCAAGTGCGGTTCTTGCGCAAGCGTTGCGAGTCCTTCGTTTGCGCCACGCCACGTTTCGCCACCGTCCTCGCTTACGAGGAACCCGTTGATCTCAGCAACCGCATACATGGTGTCCGGATTCAAGGGGTGAAACGCAATCCGCATGACACGAGAGGATCCAAATGAAATCTTGAAGCGCTCCGGATATTCCGCCTTCAACTGGCGCCATGAATCGCCTCCATCGTCGCTACGATAAAAGCTTACCGGACCGGCGCCAGCGAAGACCGTGCGAGGTTGGTTCGGATGGAGAACCACAGTCCAGAATTGCACGTTCTCGTCGGTGACATTGAGTCGGTGCCAACTCTTGCCGCCGTCGCGACTGCGGAAAAGGCCCTTCCGGGCGGCAGCGTAAAGAACGTTAGCGTCCGTTGGGTCAGGTGTGATCGCCTGAACGGATGCATCGGATGGGATACCGGTGACCTGCTCCCAATCACCGCCAGGGTGAAGCGCGTAAATTGATCCCACAGTATTGGGACGATTTGCGGCCGTGCCAACCAGCATAAGATTCTGCATCGATGTCTCCAGAATTTTGTTGCCTTGACGAAGCGAGTGATACGAGTCTAAGCGTCAGGACTTGCGCATTGTTATTGAAAAGAGGCCCACGCAATAGATTTATGCTTAACAGCAGCATTGCTTCTTGGGCCCTTACCGCGCCTCTTTGGTGTAGGTGACTGTCGTGCCAAGGTACGTCTCCGGCATTCACGCGAGCATGAGTTGAAAACCGGCAACACCACCCAGGAGCGTAAGCGACTCGGCTGGGCCAGTTCCTCATTCGTGCGCGCGTGAGGCATGATGGTGATGTTGATGGCGTGCCGGAAATCATTTAGATCACAGGCGATCGTGGACATGATCCATCCAAATCTTCCAGATCTATCCGGTTAAGGTGTAGGCGGAGTGGCCGGCTTCAGTTTGTCGGCCACGTTCCAGGGCAGCAATTCGTCGATGCGTGAGATCTTGTGATCAGCGATGTGGGTCAGGACGTATTCGAGGTAGGCGCGCGGGTTGATCCCATTTAGCTTTGCCGACCCGATCAAGCTATACATCGCGGCGGCCCGCTCGCCCCCGCTGTCGGAGCCGACGAACAGATAGTTTTTGCGTCCGAGCGCGACACAGCGCAGCGCGTTCTCGGCAAGCACGTTGCTGATCTCGACTTGACCGTCTTCGCAGTAGAATACGAGCGCCGCCCAGTGGTTCAGCGAGTAGTTGATTGCTTTGGCGAGCGCGGACTTCGTCGACAGCGTCGCGAGTTTCGCCCTGATCGTCGCTTCGAACTTCGTGAGCAACGGCTTGGTCTTTTCCTGCCTCAAGCGCAGCCGCTCGTCAGGCGCCTTGCCCCGGATGTCGGCTTCGATACTGTAGAGCTCGCTGATCATCTCGAGCAGTTGCTGGGTATCTGGAGTCGGTGTGCGCGCGTGAACATCGTAGATGTACCTCCTCGCGTGATCCCAGCATGCCGCTTCGTGGATCTCGCCGCTCGCATACAATTGATCGAAACCGGCGTAAGCATCGGCCTGCAGGATCCCGCGGAATGCGGCGAGCCGGGTCTGGGGATGTACGCCTTTGCGATTCGACGAGAAGTCGAACCATACTGCAGCCGGCTCAGTCGAGCCCGAGCGGTGATCGTCACGCACGTAGACCCAGAAGCGACCGGTCACCGTCTTTCCGTTGCCTGGCGCGAGCACCGCAACCGGTGTGTCGTCGACGTGTACTTTGCCGGCGACCAGCACGTAGCGCTGGATTGCTTCAACAAGCGGCCCGCAGAGCTCGGCGATCTGCCCGATCCAGCGGCCCATGCTGGCGCGATCCAGCGTCACGCCGTCGCGTGCCGCAATCTCCGATTGGCGATACAGCGGTTGGTGATCGGCGAACTTCGATACCACAATGTCGGCCAGCAGGCTCGGATGCGCGATGCTGTGCTCGATCGGCAGGCTGGGCATCGCGGGCTGTTCGATGTGGCCGCAGTCAGGACAGCACAGCTTGTGACGGATCGTGCGGATCACTTTGAACGCAGCCGCCACGCGCGCGAGCTGTTCGGAGACATCCTCGCCGAGTCGCTGCATCGTTGTCGCACACTTGGGGCAAGCCGGATTCGGCGTGAGTTCGATTTCATCGCGTGGCAAGTGCGGCGGCAGCGGCTCTCGCGTGGGCGCTCGACCGGGCGGCGCTGTCGACGTCTTGTCTCGGTGTCCTCGCGTCTCGGCCGCGCCCTGACCGGCCGTCAGGTCTTCCAGCTGCGCCTCGAGTTTATCGATCTGCCGGGCCAGTTTCTCGGACTTGCTCCCGAAGTACATCCGTCTGAGCTTGTCGATCTGCGCCTTCAGGCGTTCGATTTCGTCGTCCCGTGCGGCGATCTCCCGCACCATGTTCTCGATCGACGCCTGCTGCTCGAGCACCAAAACCTGGAGCTCAGCGACGGTGGTGGGAAGCGGCGCATCTCTGGACATGCGTCGCAGTTTACGAGCCTCCGATCTGGTTTACAACATCAACAGAGCAGCGGTGCGTTGCGGGTGTCGCCAGTCGATGCCTTCGAGGAGCATCGACAGCTGTGCGCTCGTCAGATGGATCTTTCCACCGTCGGCCTGGGGCCAGATAAACCGGCCTCGCTCCAATCGTTTTGCGAGCAGCCAGAGGCCATCGTCGGTCGCCCAAAGCAGCTTCACGAGATCGCCGCGGCGGCCGCGGAAGATGAATACGTTGCCACCCAGCGGATTCTCTTCGAGCGCTGTCTGCACTTTCGCGGCCAGCCCCTGGAAGCCGCAGCGCATATCGGTCACGCCGGCCACGAGCCAAACGCGCGTACCTGCCGGCAGCGCGATCACTTCAGGCATTCCTGCAGGAACGCTTCAGCGCGCTCGGCAGACAGGCCGCGAATCCTCACACGCCGTTTGCCAATCTCCACCTCAATTTCGCACACGGGCGTCGGCATCGGTACGCCGCTCGGCGCTTGCGACGCCATTGCAGGCTCCGGCGGCTGCAGTACCAATGCCGAGTCGATCACCTCGACGCTCAGCAGATTCATGCTGGGCACGCTCGGCGCGGCTTCGAGTGCAGGGACGGCCAGCTTACCTTCACGGTATTGCTTGCGCCATCCGAACACCACATTGGCGTTGATGTCGTGCCGTCGCGCGACAATCGACACCGACATGCCGGGTTCCAATGTCTCCCCGATCACCTGCTGCTTGAATTCTTGCGCATACGTGCGACGGGGATGCGTACGGCCCGCTGCGTTCGACATAGCTGACTGTCTCCGTCAATCTGAACGCGCCCATCATGCATCGAGAAATTCAGTACTGTGAAACGGCCGTGCCGAGTCGCTTACCCAGGAGCTATGGGTGCTGCCCTCAACATGGCACCCAAACGAAGCTGGCTACTGCG
The DNA here is from genome assembly GCF_031450995.1 of Caballeronia sp. LP006. Lineage (NCBI taxonomy): Bacteria > Pseudomonadati > Pseudomonadota > Betaproteobacteria > Burkholderiales > Burkholderiaceae > Caballeronia > Caballeronia sp. LP006. The sequence continues at coordinate 102,985 of NZ_JARTVW010000006.1, forward strand.
GCCTTCAAATCAAAAGGGATCGTCGCTGGGATTTCTGTTGACGAATGGAGTCAACTTTGCGCTCGGATTTACGTTGCGGAGAAACGATGTCACGCGTGGACGAAGGAAATTGTAAAGGCGGGGTTCGCGTACCCGGATGCGCTCGGTGTCTCGGAACGTAATACCGCTCGATAGGTGCACAACCCGTGTGCAGGTGCCCGCAGTGGCGTTAGCGTCGAGACATAAATAAAGTGATGACTTTCTTATCGGCAAACGCCTTCACTGCTTCGTACCGATAGTCGGATTAACTCCCACTTGTTGTGGACAGTTGCGCGTTTCCCACTCTTTGAATATCCCACACTGGGTCTGCTGCAGCCCGGTCGCTGTTTGGGGACCAGCAGTCGCTGTGAATTCGAGGAACTGTCCATTTCCCGCCTGCGGCCAGGTAGGCAAAGATGATCCGTTCGGATTGCCTGTCTTAGCGAAATTCGTCCAGTACTCTTGCATTTGCGTCGATGTCTGGTAGTCCAACGCCGTCCAACTTTCAGCTGGCGTCACGGCGTTGAGCGTGCCGAAGACGTACGGTACTTCGGCGCCATGTGTCGCGCCGGCAGACGCCTGATTCGGCCACGCGTGATCGAACTGGTACTCGAACGTTGGATTTTTGGTGGCCGAATGCCAATCCGCTTCCATGATCGCCGCGCAGCGTTGCACGGTGTCCGTCCAGAACTGGGCGCCCGCATTGCCGTAGAGCTGGTCGGAAATGCCTGTACCGCCATTCGAAAGGCCATACGCTGCTAGTGCCACCGGCCCATAAGTCAGCCCATAGAAGGTTGAAACGTCCGCCACCAAATTCTCAGTGATGTAACCGGGAAACAAGAATTCCGGCATGATCTCGCGCGTTGTTTCCGACCATCAGCGGGATCGCCATTTCTTTCCCTTCAGAAAAGACTCGCCCGGGAATATCAGGTAACACCCAGCCGTCCACTGCTGTTAGACGCCCTGTGGTCGATCCCGGCAGCGTCGCCGTACCGGATGTCCATTTGCCGGCTCCCGCGACGACCTGATCTGCCGGCAGTGACCGCAGATACGAAAGCGTTGAGGCGCTTGCCCCTTGAGGCGCGGCGAGCGCTGTCGCAATGTTCGGTCCCATCGCCTCGGCCGTGGTCTTAGACATCGGCCCGCCGTACGATAAAACCTGCCCGCTCTCGCTTATAGCTCGGTGAAACAAGCCCGTCGAAAGAGGCGATGTCACGAGCAGCAGTACGTCAAAGCCCCCGGACGACTGACCAAACAAAGTGACGTTTGTAGGATCTCCACCGAATGCGCCGATGTTCTGCTGTATCCAACGCAACGCCATCAATTGATCAAGCAGCGCGTAGTTACCAGATGAATGATTCGTCGATTCGGCGTCAAGCGCGGGGTGCACGAGAAAGCCCATCACGCCAAGACGGTAATTTGCCGTCACGACAACCACGCCTTGTTTTGCCAACGCCGATCCGTCGAACTGAGGATTATTCGCCGACCCGCCCGTGTTCGATCCGCCATACAGCCAGAGCATCGCCGGATGTTTTCCAGTGATCGGCCATTCGGGTGTCCAGACATTGAGGTACAGACAGTCTTCGCTGCCACTTACATTGATACCGTCGAATGTTTGGACGCACGCTGAGCCATACGCAGTCGCGACTTTTGTGCCCTGCCACGACTGCGCAGGCTGGGGCGGAGTCCATCTCAATGAGCCAACCGGCGGTTGCGCGAACGGGATGCCTTCAAACACCGCGCCCGGGGCGCCCGACGGTCTCGCCCCTTGTAACGCGCCGTTGGCGATCTATACAGCAGGTGGGCCGCTGTCGTCCGAACCTGATGAGCAGGCCGCTGCTGCAGCTGCTGCAGCTGCGAAAAGTAGTGCTCCTGCAATCCGCGTGTTCATTGTCACCCGTCCTTGTTCAGCAGAATTTCAGTTTGCCTTGTGACTTGTCACCGAAGTCTGAGTGTCTCTGGAAGCTCTCTTGCTGCCGACATCTTCAAGTTTTATAGCCGGATGCCGCGACCCGGTGCGACGCGAAGGATCGCGCGCCTTTCGAAACGATTGCGGGGACCGCGCGCCGACAAAACGTTTAACATTGGATTCATGCGGGCGTTATTGCCAATGCGTCGCTCTGGAGAAGACGCCCGCTGCTTATGTCCCGAACGAGGTCCATGTTCCTGTTGGCGACTGCTGACTCACACCGGGCTTAGTCCAATCGCATACGCCGTCGGGAAAGGTGGAGTGAAGCTGCGCAAGTTCCGTTGCGGTGAACGTCACTTGGTAATCCTTATTATAAATTGGCTTCAGCTGGCACTTGAGTATGTCCATAGCGACTGAGTCGCCCGCAACCTGGCGCGGTGATGAATGCGGCGGGTCCAGTTGATTGCACTGTGTATTGCCCGTATATACCTGTGGTTCAGCGATCTTCGTTGCGTCATTTGCGGCGAAGCATGCATCGACCAGATCGGCCGGCTTCGCGCGAACAAGCCGGACATGGACAGAGTCTCCAGAAGTGTCAGCGCGAAGATTGGTCAGCTATTCATCCATTTGCGTCAGCGCATGTTGAACCACCGGACTGTCGTCGCTCATGTTGCCGTAGGTGTTGGCCTTTGTCAGCATGACCTGATTGTCGAAATTGCCGTTTGCCTTCTGCAACCGCGCCCGTACCGCGAAGCTTTGCGCTCGCTGATGGGTTTCCAGGCCGCCAGTCACGAGATCAACGTAGGAGCGATAGTCGATAATTGGCGTCGTCGCCAGGCCTTGAGACATGCTGAGCACCCGACCGGTCTTATATGCGACATCTAGTGCCGTCGGGTCAGCGACCGCGCGGGACGCGCTGTAACTCCCGTTGTTGTCAAAGCCGCCGATGTTTGCGTTGAGATCCAGAAATTGCGTCTTGGTGATTGCGCCGGCGTTGAGCGCCGCAAGGCCATATTGAACCCCTACGTTGTCGATCGTACGGCGCGCATAACCTGTGGCTGGATGTTTGCCGAACAAATTCACATTGTGATCAAAAAAGTCGCAGCGCACGCCCTTCGGGTTGCTTGTCGCATTGAACGTCTCCGAACTCGATAGGCCGGGACAATTCGCATCGATGGGCTTATGCATTGGCGCAATGGTGTTCGCAAAATCTTGTACGACGGTGCTGCTCGGTAGACCGGATGTCGCGACAATCTGAGCTTCGCTCCATCCGATGGCAGAGCCTTGCAAGTAATGCCAAAGAAGGTCGGAATCTGTGTATGGGAAAGTAAGCGACGCAGTCGGCTCACTGAAGCTGCATCCCACGATGATGCCGTCAAGCAGTCCCGGATAGTTGTCGGCCGTGGTGTGGGCTTCTTCTGCACCTGCCGAACACCCAAGCCCAATTGTGAAGTCCGGCGGTCCGTATGTCTTAATGAAACGCTCTCGAACCATCATGGTCGTTTCAGACGCTACGACATCGTTGCAGTTGTTGCCGAACACATTGAGCGTCGAACTGGCGATTGCATAGCCTTGGCGCAGTTCAAGATCTTCGAGCACGCCGTTACTGTTTCCGATACTCGTGCCTTGCGTGTACCAGCCGCCGACGCATCCGCCGCCGTACGTGTAAACAAGCCGTCCATTCCAGCTAGGCGGAGCATTTGTCGGCGACGGCGCTGTATCGGTGCTTGGGTTGAAAAGCACCGCCGTCTGATAGATCGCTCGATTGATCGTGCCCGTTTCAACACGCACGATGTAGGGCACGGCTTTGCCGCGCGTCGTCGTCGTTTGCACAAGGTCGGCCGGATAAGTCTTTGTTGAGGGAAGCGCTTTGAAACTACCATCCGTTGCGTGATAGACGTAATCGACTCTCGTCGCTACCGAGCAGTCGGCATCCAGCGCCGGCCCGAGCGTGGCGCCGGGAACGCCCGGCACCGGGAACTTCTGCGTTTGGCAAACAAAAGGTTGTTCCTGTGTTCCGGAAAAGACGGGCCCGGTCATTGAATGGTTCACAAGCGTTAGGTCGGCGCTCGGGCTACTGCCAACGCGTGCAACGATAGTGTTCGCGCCCGTTTGCAGTCCTTCCACGAGGCCTATCGACCGTCCGTTGCTCGCCGTGGCAAACGCGCTAGTCACGTCGTGCCCGTTAAGCGTCACGTTGATCGCACCGCCTGTTGCAGTGACGCCGATCAGCGCATTACCGCCGCTGACCATATCGGCGCGCGGTGTAGAAAGCACTTCGACACTGGGCGCGGGGGGATTGTCGTCTTTCCCACCGCATGAAACGATTGACGCGAGCAACATCGTGAAGCCCACGACGAGTAATGCCGTGTGATAAGGCATGTTTTTTTGTCTCCGTCCATTTTTATGATCGTGCGGCGGTCATGATTGCGATCAAGCAGGCGCTGGACGCCAGTGTATTGATTGTGGCGCTTCATTGCGCCATAGGAAAAGCGAGGTAGCCGATTGAATGTTGCTGCTTAACCATCGGACGCACGGTTCCGGTCGTAGGATGCCCGGAGCTATCGGTCTTCCTGCGTTACGTGATCAGCGACGTCGTCAAACGTCTTCCGAAACGAGCGGGACAAGGGCGCATTTCTCCGATGGCAGTTTTAGCGTTGCGTGCGTCAACCGGGAGCTGATTGAATCAGACACGTCCAGTCTAATTTTTATTTATTTTTACCCGCATACGTGATTTGCGCGGCGCCCGTCTCGTCCATATATCCGCGTTGTTCAAATCGAAGAAACACCGAGCGATTCCTCAGTTCAGCCTCAATAGATTGTTATTCAGGTCGATGGCATCGCTGCAAACGAACGATTGATAGCTTCGTCAGACCGCGGACGGTTATGCCTCTGCCCCGATGCGGTCGTGATGTCAATGGACTACGCTTACTTCTTGGTTCCCGAATCTCCATCGATCTCGGGCGCACCCCCAAGCGCAGTCGCGCCGTTCGGAGTAGCTTTAGAGGCGACGGCTATTTGTACGTGGGCCTCCGCTGCTTGCAGATTGGCGGGATAGGCAGGGTCGCTTTCTGAGGGCACATATCCGACGTGCTCTAGCTGACTTAATTCCGCCACGACACGAGCATGGCTAAGGTTGTCGGTACCGGCTGCTGCTAGGAGGGGGAAGCTCAGAAGGAGACAAAGCAAGGGTTTTGCGAGATTCATGGTTCGGCTGCTCAGTGGTGTAAGTGTTAACCATTCTAGGGTTTTCCCTGCTCCACGGGGTGAGGTTAAGCCTAAATCGATTGCGGCGAACCCGCAATCTATTGCGGCTGTGACCCGTTAAACAGGGCTGCTGCTTGTGTGATGTTCGCTCGCCGGTTGAGACTCTTGGCTATCCGCGGACGGCATTACACAAAACCTCCGCAGGACATGGACCGCGGAATCACCTGCTCGCCAAGCGTTCGCGAGAGGCAGTTGTCGGCGATCACCGATCTACTCGGGCGTACTACTTTTCATAGCTTCGCGTTCGTTGATAGCGAATGGCAGCCGAGAATCAAGTTTCGTCGCGGCTTTGTCGCGCGCTTGTTCGCGGTGAATGAGGGTTCGTGCGAATGGACGGCCGTAGAGCTGGCTCTGGGTCGCACGGCTGCGTTTAGTCGGCAATGTTGGAAGGTAGAGCCGCGGAGAAGCTACCTATTCAAGTGTGTATGTGACCTGCCCGCTTTTCTAAGACCACTGCGTTCTAGCAATAACGGCTTGGGTTGGATTTCTTTCTAAGCGCTGGCGGTACGCCAGCGGCGTGTCGTAGTTCAGACTTGAATGCGGTCGAACCTCGTTGTAATGCCGTCGCCACCCGTCAATCACGATCTTGGCTTCAATCCGATTGCGGAACCATTCCATGGCAAGACATTCGTCACGGAATTTACCGTTGAAGCTTTCGTTCGTGCCATTCGGACCTATCCGTAATTCTGTGGGCGAGGCATATTATGAGAGGTAAAAGTCATGGATATGCCGATGAAGAAGAAACGCACCGTCGCTTCTCAGGCAGCGGCCCGAGGGCCGCTGCCTGCCCTTCCGGAAGGTCTGCTGGATGACCTGGTCAAAGGCCCGATGACGCCCACCGAGGTCCAGGACCTGATGCTGGCGTTCAACAAGGCACTCATCGAGCGCGCGATGGGCGCCGAGATGAAGATGCATCTGGGCTACCTGGCGGGGCAGCCGAAACCCGACGGCCAGGGCAACGAACGTAACGGCGCCAGCGGCAAGACGCTCATCACCGATTATGGCCCGCTCAGGGTCGATCTGCCGCGTGATGGTGACGGCAGTTTTGAACCCATCCTGATTCCGAAACACGAGCGCCGTTTTACCGGTTTCGACGAGCGCATCATCGCCATGTACGCGCGCGGCATGAGTGTGCGCGAGATCCAGGCGTTTCTGGCCGAAGCCTATGGCACCGAGGTTTCGCCCGATTTCATCAGCTCGGTCACCGACGAAGTCATGGCTGAAGCGCTCGCCTGGCAAAGCCGTCCGCTTGAGCCGATGTACCCGGTGGTGTTCTTCGACGCGCTGCGTGTGAAGATCCGTGGCGACGGCGTGGTGAGCAACAAGGCGGTGTATCTGGCGCTGGGCATTCAGGCCGACGGCCAGCGCGATGTGCTCGGCCTGTGGATCGAACAGACCGAAGGTGCGAAGTTCTGGCTGAAAGTGTTCAACGAACTGAAGACCCGGGGCTGCCAGGACATCCTGATCGCGGTGGTCGACGGCCTGAAGGGACTGGCTGAGGCGATTGGCACGGCGTACCCGCGCACGGCCGTGCAGACCTGCATCGTGCATCTGATCCGCAACAGTCTGGAGTACGCCAGCTACAAGGACCGCAAGAGCGTGGCCGCAGCGCTGCGGCCGGTCTATGCCGCCGCGAGTGAACAGTCCGCGCAGCATGCCTTGGACGCCTTTGCCGAAGGCCCGTGGGGTGCGAAGTATCCGACTATCGTGCAGTCGTGGCGACGGGCGTGGGAGAACGTCACACCGTTCTTCGCGTTTCCGCCGGACATACGCCGTGTCGTCTACACCACAAACGCCATTGAGAGTCTGAACATGCAACTACGCAAGATCATCAAGACACGCGGCCACTTCCCCAATGACGAGGCCGCCATCAAGCTGCTGTGGCTGGCATTGCGCAACGTGCTGGCAAAGTCAGTACGCGCGGCGTTCGACTGGTCGTCCGCGATGAACCAGTTTGCCATCCTGTTTGGAGAGCGCTTTACCAACGCACGCGGGTGACTCCGCTAACCGCCTCGCACACAAAAATGCGGACAGGTTCTGCCATTCTGCCAAGGCTTGCCGGGATCGATTAACGCCGATTCGATCTTCTCCGATACCACCCGCTTGAGCAACGCTGCGCTGACGAATTCGGGGCCGTAGTACATGCAGAATGCCAGCCATCGGTGTAAGGAGCATCCTCCGGATTGTCTGTTCACCACCGGAGAGAACGAAATGGCTGAGGAACTCCCCTTGAATCTGGTTGCAATTGATGTCGGTCGCTACTGGAATGCTGTGCTGATCGAACCAGCAGGAGGCAAGAAGCAACGCTTCCGAATGGCCAACAGTGCAGCAGATTTTGAGCGGCTGCTGAGCTTCCTTCAAGCGCTACGCGGCAATTGCCGCGTAGCGCTTGAGCCCACGGGCGACTATCACCGACCGCTGGCCAACCGGCTGTTACGGGCCGGACATGATGTCGTCAGCATTAATTCGGTGGCGCAGGCTCGCTACCGCGAGGCGCTGTTCAACTCATGGGATAAGAACGATCCGAAGGACGCGCAGGTGATCCTGGAGATGCTTAGGCGTGGGCTGTACCAGCGGTACGTCGATCCGCAGCTCGCCGGTCATCACGATCTCCAAGAGCTGGCGAAGACCTACTACCAAGTGTCCCGCGCCAGGACCAAGGTGCAGCATTCGCTGATAAACCATTGCCTTCCGCTCTACTATCCCGAGATGCACCGCTACTGGTGCACGACGCGCAACGAGTGGTTCGTGCGTTTCATGCTTGAATTCCCGACGCCCACCCATGTGCGCTCATTGGACCGCGAAGCCTTCACGACCGCAGCGTGGGATCTAGTCGGCCGTAAGGTTGACAAGCGCGCCAAACTCCAGGAGATCTGGGAGTCTGCCGCACATACTGCTGCCTTGCCCCACGCTGCCGATTCGCTGGCCGTGGAGACATTCCGAATCACGCTGCAGCGATATCAGGATTTGAACGTTCTTCGTGCTGAAATCGAGGCGCGTGCCGAGTTAGCACTGCGTGATAACGCAGATTTTGCACATCTGAAGACACTTCCCGGAATTGTTCGGTGATCGCCATGACGATACTCGCCGAGGCTGGCGATATGCGTCGCTTTGGCCACCACCGGCAATTCCTGAAGTACTGCGGATTTGACCTTGCAAAAACGCAGTCGGGCGTGCAACGCGGGCGCGAGCAGCTTTCAAAACGAGGAAACGCGCGCTTGCGCCTGGCATTCTGGCTTGCTGGTGTAGCTGCCGTTCGCATGAGAGAGAACTCGTTTCGCTCGAAATACGAACGCTATATCCGCGCTGATCCGGGGAACGCTGACCTGAGGCGCAAAGCGCTGACGGCCGTCGCCGCCAAGATGGCGCGGGTGGCCTACAGTATGATCAAGAGGAACCAGCCGTATCGGCAATTCTTCGAATTCGGTTTACCCAGTGGATCGATCCCTCTCTCGGCTGCCGTAGGGGCGCAGACGACCCCGTAGACAATGCTCGGACCTTCCGCTGGGGCTTCTATGCTGTTTTAGGTACGGTGAAGATCACGCGCGTGCGCGATGAATCTTGTGTCCACTATGGTCAGCAAGTCCCCCCGATTATGCGGAAGACCACTGGTTGATTGCTCTTTGTAATCGCGGCGAACGGCATCGGCCGCGCGCCCGGATGCGCTTTACCTGTTTTGGCTGTTCTGCTTGACAGTTAGTACGTTGTCGCTTCGCATATAGCGTGGCGCGCCGTGAACGCTGATTAGCTTGCTCAGCACCTCAATGACTCTGGCCGATCGGATCGAGCCAGACACATCTATGGCCAAACATTCACGCGTGTACTCGTCGACCACCGTCAGACACTTCAGTTGCTGGCCGTTGGCACACGCGTCAAAGACGAAATCGTAACTCCATACGGCGTTGCGAGCGCTCGGAGCAAGCGGTCGAGGACGCGAACCGGCGAGGCGGCGTCGACGCCGTTTGCGAGGCACCTGAAGACCGGCTTGCGCCCACAATCGGCTGCACCGCTCCTTGCCGATGACGATCCCTTCGCGACCCAACATAATGCGGATGCGCCGCGAACCGAAGCGGGGATAATCACCCGAGAGGCGTCGCATCATCTCCACGATCGGGCCGTTCTTGCCCGGCATGATGCTGATGTAACCGAGATTGGCGCGACTGACGTGAATCAGCGCACACGCACGTCGTTGACTCAGCCCGCGCGAAATGGCATAGCGGGCTTGCTCGCGGCGTGCCTGTGCGCTTACCATTAATAGGATGGTCCGCTCCTCTCATAGGGGCATAATCGACGCTGACGCCGACCCTTTTTCGGAGGTGTGTCATGAGTCATTTGAGTTCCACCGCTGTCGCCCGCATGGGCATTGATATCGGGAAGTCTGTCTTCCATGTCGTCGGTCTGGACGCGAAAGGCAAGCCAGTATTCAAGGGCCGATTCAATCGTGAACGGCTGTTGGAGTTTCTCGCTCGCGCGTCTCCGACCATCGTTGGTATGGAAGCTTGTCCTGGTAGCAACTGGCTCGCACGCAAAGCGGCCGCCTACGGACATCAGATTCGCATCGTCCCCGCGCAGTTCGTCAAGCCCTTCGTCAAGTCCAACAAGACTGATATTGTCGATGCGGAGGCCATAGCCGAAGCGATTTCTCGTCCTACCATGCGCTTCACCCAGCCCAAGACCGAAGCTCAGCTCGATTTGCAGGCTCTCCATCGAGTCAGGCAACGCCTGGTGTCTTGCAAGACCGCTATCGTCAATCAGGCCCGCGCTTTCTTGCTGGAATATGGCATTACTATCGGCACAGGTCCCGCCTACTTTGTTCGCGATATGCCGCGCATTATCTCTGACGAGAACAATGGGCTGACGGTATCGATGCGACAAGTTTTGCAGGAGCAATGGCAAGAATATCGCTCCGTCGAAGCTCGGCTATTGCAATTGCGTCGTCAGATCGAAGCAATCGCTGGCGCCGACGACGTCGCAACGCGACTTACCTCGGTTCCGGGTATTGCACACCTCACCGCGACAGCCATTACAGCTTTCTCGGGCACCGGAGCACTGTTTAAATCCGGTCGCCATTTTGCAGCGTGGCTAGGACTCGTGCCTGGAGAATTTTCCACCGGCGGCAAACAACATCTGCTCGGAATTACGAAGCGTGGAAACCCCTATCTGCGCAGACTATTGATTCACGGCGCACGTGCTTGTGTTCTCCATCTCGACCGAACCAAAGATCACCTTGGAGTCTGGATCTCGCAGATGGAGGCGAAGGGAATCCATCGAAACAAAGTAATTGTTGCGCTTGCCAACAAACTCGCACGTATCGCGTGGACGATTCTCACACGCCAAGGAACGTTCTACTTGCGACAGCCCCAAGCGCGATGATCAGCCTACTCTCTTCAAAGTTTGCAGACGGTAATTGATGACGAAACAGTGCACTGGCGTTCGGTAAGCCCGGGACAAAAAACCGGCCTCTGAGGTCTGTCCATTTATTGGGAACCGACCGCGCATATCCCATCATGGCCTTGCTGCCAAAAGCAGCTGACTCGCGAGAGGCCGGATACATTTACGCAAACTGTCTCGCCTGAAAAACCCGCTTGCAAAACCGGAGCGGACCATACATTTTTTGCGGAAATCTCCCTCATGACCTCGATTTCCAGGTCGCGCTCCGCCACCAGCTTCTTTAGTCGGCTGTTCTCGAGCTCTAACGCCTTCAATCGCTTGACGTCGTCACTGACCATTTTGCCAAATCGCTTGCGCCACGCGTAAATCGACGCGTCGCTGACACCGTGTCGCTTTGCCACCTCGGCAATCGGCGCACTGTCCGCCTCCCGCAAGATCCGAACAATCTGCTCATCGCTGTATCGACTCTTCTTCATGACGCGCTCCGTATGGATGCGCCGTTATCGTAGATCAATTCGGTCTCAAGCTACCGGGGCAGGTCAGGCTCGAATCGCGCGACGCTGGACGCCGCGAAGGCGACATATCGAATCGACATGGCTACGTATGAAAAGACAATCTAGACAGCGTTTGAAGAAGTCGCGAATGCGCTGGCCGCGCGTGCGACCATCGGCGAGCAACTCGATGCCCAGATGCAAACCGTCGACGCCGATCAGCATGCATATGTTCTGTCGATGGCGCTGTATCGGCAGGGGAGCGAAAGTCTGCTCGACGCCTTGACGGAGCAGCGATTGCTGTTTGCGGCATAGCAATCGTTAGTGGCGACGCAGTTGTCCGCGCAGACGAGTCTAGTCGCGCTTATGCTGCGCTGGGCGGCGGCCTTGAGGAAAATCATCCGAGCCAAACAACGATTGGGAAATAACCCATCTAGGCCCAAACAGCGTACTCGTGGGCCTATTCATGATGCGCTGAGCGGTGCCCAGCTCATCAATCTTGGCACATTGCCAGTTCGGACACCGTTCGAATTTCCGCAGCAACGTGGGCTCCGCAGTGGCCTGCTGCAAAGCGACTTGTGTGAGTTACCGCATCGAGAACTGGATCAACTTTCCGACCTGCGTCTCATCGGTCATTTGTTGCTTTTAAATGATGTCCTCTTTCATAAGCGAAGGTCATCATTTCCCAGGACGCAGCAGATATGCCTTTGCAACCGGAGTCTGTTCTTTCGAACGCAATGGGCTTCCACAGTTTTTTGGTAAAGTGGACCTGGCTCATGTGCGGTTCATCTTCCTTCAACTACTGGACTTCGCATTTGTTCGGAAATTGCTTGGTGACTGACCAACCTCGCGGCGAAAGAATCGAGTAAAGTACGCGGCATCAGAAAAACCAAGTCCAAAGGCAATCTGTTCCACAGACATGTCGCCAAAAATAAGATTGCGCTTGGCCTCGGTGATGATGCGCGAATGAATCAGTTTAGTCGGACTTTGCTCCGCAGCCGACGAACAAGCTGCCCGTAGCTGCACGAGTGAGACCGCCATCATTGAAACATAATCTTGAAGAGGCAGATTCTCACGAAAGTGTTCGTCGATCAGTTTTCGAAAACGTTCTACAACACGAATGTCATTTCGCGTTCCAGACTCGGAGGTCGGTTCTTCAAGGCGGGCCTCGCGAAGCAGCGCAAGAAGCAGCATGGTCAACCGGGCCTCTGTACCAATAATGTGACCGACCGCATCTGATTCAGCTTCTTCTTTGAGCCGCTGAATCAGCAGATGTACTTCCATTCCTCTGTCATCTGAATCCGCAAGCGTGATCACCTGTGGCGACGCCCAGAGACCTACGAATTCATCTAATTTGCTGTTGACCTGAGTTAGATAAGACACTTCGATGGTAACGACCCAGCGATCTGCATCGTGTTCATAGTCCAAGCCATGGACACATTCAGTCGGCAATAGCAACGCGCAAGGCCCATCGAAAGGAACGCTGCGACCTTCCAAATTCATCACGCCACGACCGTTTCGTACGAAGATTAACTGGCCGTACTCAGGATGTGCATGTGGTGCAGTTTTCCAGCGACCACGATCCGTCACGTGGCCTACATGTACAAACCACTGCTTTTCTTCGGGGCGCTCTACATAAAGACGAACTTTCGGAACAGTTTTGAGTTCGTGGTATGCGATGGCCTTCGGCTGATGTCTTACCTTCGCCTCATGTGTCATCGAAGTCTCCTTGATGGTTTGCTGCACAACCACCATATTGTTCTGCAATTGCGCATAACGCACGTTGTTAAAGCGGAGACTCGCTCCATCACATCGGGATCGGCCGGACCCGGATGTTCCCGCACAAGAGATGCACGGAATAATCTTGCCACATCGCAAGCGAACTAAGCTGATTAACCTTACAGTTCGCTCCTGCAATCTGCGTTCGCAGGATTGCTGCGACAGACATATGAGTTCTCGACGCTATTCACTTTAGGTTCCCATTCTCGCCGAAGCATCACGATAGTGTTTGTCGCGCCGATCAACAGAAACGCGAAAATCGCCAACATCGGAAGAGTGTAGCTACCGCCGATCTGCAACAGCCAACCGGACAGACTCGCTGATACGCCTCCCGCCAGACTTGTAGCGACCTGCTGCAAGCCAGTGTTAAGACCCACTGCTTGTTTGGGAATGAGGGTTAGCTTGCACAAGGCTAGGTTATTCGCCGTCACGAAACCGAGAAGGGCAAGCGACGTTACATTCCAAAACAGTGACATGCCTAACGTCGGTGCGTAGGCGCCGAGCAGAACCGTTGTGCCCCCGATAAAGCCGGCCACGATAAAGCACTTGCGCACGAATACGGCATCATGGCCGCGAGCAATCAACCAATCCGCGGCGCACCCCGCCAGCGCAGCCACCGTAGCGATTCCCGCAAAACTAAAGAAGGTATAAAGCCCAGAATCCGCAAGCGACAGTCCGCGTTGCTCAACTAGGTACGCGGGCATCCATGTCATGCAGTAAAAAGCGAAATAGCTGTAGCAGAAGTTATTGACAAGTCCGCCCCATACGACAGGACTTGCCAGAAGATTGCGCAATGGAACGGAAGACGCACGCCGACGCGCTTCGATGAGTTCGATATGGTCCGGAAAGTCATTCTTTACGGTCTTTAGCCACGGCAACAGCCAAAGAAGGCCGAGGAGCCCCGTCGCGACGAACATTGCACTCCAAGAGTAAGCAACGATCATCCACGCTGCGATCGGCGCGCCCAGCGCGGGACCCATTTTCCCACCGATCGAGAATATGCCGAGCGCGGTGCCTTTGCGATTCTCTTCAAAGTTATTCGCAAGAAAGCGGTAGGTGGCCGGCACCACCACGGCTTCTGCCACGCCAATAATCAAACGCATGATAATAAGCGCAGAGAGCGTGGTGACCAGACCTGTCGCTGCAGATGCAAGACACCATAAAAGGAAACAGAGCGTGTAGGGCCACTTTACACCATAGCGATCGACGAGCCAGCCCATCGGCATCTGACATGCACCGTAGGACCAGAAGACCGCCGAATTAAGCCAGCCGCGCTGCATGCTCGACAGCGCGAATTCGCGCACGAAGTGCCGGTCCGCCAATGCCGCTGACAAACTCGTTCGATCGACAAACGAGATCATCAGTCCGAGGGCTAGCAGCACCACGATAAGCCAACGATTCTCGGACTTCGGGCGTGACAATGCGGTGTCCTTTTTATTATGCGCCGGAACGTACGGTCGCGGCCAAACTGAGTTTTTCCGTACGCGCAAGCGTCGGAAACAATCTGAGCCACAGCGATACGGTGAGGATCGTCGCCGCGCCGCCGATAACCACAGATGGCACGGCGCCGAACCAGGCCGCAGTCAACCCAGACTCGAATTCGCCGAGTTGATTCGACGCGCCGATGAATATCGAGTTAACCGCGCTCACGCGTCCACGCATGTCATTCGGTGTCTGCAGCTGAACGAGTGATTGGCGCACCACGACGCTCACCATATCGAATGCGCCGCTCAGCGCAAGCGGCCCGATTGACAGCAGCAGATTGCGTGACAGCGCGAAAACCATCGTCGCTAATCCGTACATTGCGACCGCGCCGAACATGATCTTGCCGATCCGCCTTTCGACGGGGTGTCGCGATAAATACAGCGACACGAGCAACGCTCCGATCACTGGCGCGCTACGCAACATGCCGAGTCCCGATGAGCCGACATGCAATACCTCCCTCGCAAAAATCGGTAGAAGCGCGGTCGCACCGCCAAAGAGCACAGCGAATAAATCGAGTGAAATAGCGCCGAGTACTTCCTTTCGATGCCAGATGAAAGTAATCCCTGCAAAACCGCTTTTTATTGTGAGCGGCTCACGACCGACTCGACACCTCTCAGCGCTGATCGACGCAATCATCACGATTGCAAAGACGCTCATGCCTCCGCATGCGCTGTAGACAACCACGCTGCCTGCGACGAAAGCGAAACCCGCTATCGCCGGACCAAGGATATTTGCCAGTTGCGTCCCCCCGGAAGTGAGCGCGAGCCCACGTGGCAGGACGTCCAAGGGAATCAGCGTAGGAAGCAACGCCTGCTGAGCCGGTTGCTGAAACGCACGTACGGTGCCCAGACCGAACGATGCGAGCAGGATGATTCCGCGCCCAAGCCAGGCGCCAATAGTTCCTGATATGAGCAAGCCGCCGATGCTTGCCTGTACCACAAGACAGGCCATTAGCACGCGGCGCTGGTCGCACCGATCCGCGACCTGACCTACCACAAAGCACAATGCGAGGGCCGGAACGAATTGTGCAAGTCCTACCAGGCCGAGATCGAAGGCACTATGCGTGATGCCATACATCTGCCATCCGGCGATCACCATAAGCATCTGCGTGGACAGCGCCATTGCTATTCGACTCAGAAAGAAAAATCGAAAGGGCACGAACGCCCAAACCATTTTCATAGAAATCCGTTTGTTATGTCGGCCGGTACGAAGCCGTACCCTTTTCAATCGCGAGGTATTGCATCAAACCAGCGCCCCCGTCACATCGTCGAAAAGTTCATCCACTGTCAGGCGGTGCGGAATAATCTTCTGATCGAGCGCCCAGTCGATCGCGAGTTGAATGCCTTTGCGGTTCGCTTCGAGTCCGAGAGGGGGAAAGACGGCGGGCAGGTTATCCGCTAACGTGCGGCTCTCGACAATCATCCGGTACAACTCACGCACAATTTCCGGGTGACGCTTAGACATGTCCTGGTGCACCACGAACATGTGGTTGATCGGGACGACACCTTCACGCGCGAACCAGTCTTTCGCGGCCGCTTGCGCGTCAGGCACAAGCGTGCGGACCCTCGGATCCTTCGGCATATCTTCACCGAGTAGTGCAGCGCTAAGTTCTCCGGTCAGCATCATTTGCGGAATTTTTGAGCCGGCAGGCAGACGCTGGCAATTTTGGGGGTCACAATACTCAGCGAGGTGGCCGTCGCCGAGCGTCATCCATGTAACCTTGTCGAGATCGACTCCGTATTCGTGGCGCAGAATGCCGCGAATCCAGAGCGCGGTGGTTTGCGTATAAGTACGCACCCCAACCTTCTTGCCTTCAATGTTTCTGGGATCGAGTGGACCAAAGTCGATGTTGTAACCGGCGCAATGGTGTTGGAAGCGTCCCGATATCGGAGCTGGAAGGAGTACATATGGTTTTCCATATGCCTTTGCCTGCAAGAACGTGACAATGGCCAACTCGCCCGCGTCGAATGCATTTTCCCGCACCATCGCCTTGAAGCCGTTATGCGCGGGTGTCGGCCCGCAGTAATCGAGATTAACTAAATCGGATGTGACCCGGCCATCTCGTAGCGCCTTGGTTACGCCGTATTCGGCGAGGTTAACGCGTAGCGTTGGCGCTTCGGTTTGCGTCGTTGCCATAACGATGTTTCCTTTAATACGTGGAAGGTTTACAGCCTGACTTCGATAAGGCACGGACCGGCTTCTTTCACCGAAGCCCACATGGCCTTGTGAAATGCCTCGGCTGACTCGACAGCGACGGCAGGCACACCCATGCCCTTTGCCATTGAAAGCCAGTCTATACGTGGACGATCGATGTCGATCATCGCCAGCGCGCGTTCTCCCGGCGCGCCAGCGCCCATGTTCGCGTACTCGGCCTTCAAAATGGCGTAGCTGTTATTGGCGAAGATGATCGTCGTGACGTTCAGATTTTCGCGAGCCTGGGTCCACAACGACTGGATGGTGTACATCGCGCTGCCGTCGCCGACCATACAGAAGACGCGCCGGTCCGGACACGCAAGGGCCGCCCCGGTTGCCACCGGAGTGCCGTAGCCGATCGACCCCCCCATATTATTGATGAGGTCGTGAGGCGCCGCGCCGACAGTCAACCCCATTGTTTCGCGCCCGGTAGTAAGCGATTCATCGACCAGGATGCCGTTCTCCGGGAGCGCCGCCGCGAGTGCTTGCGCGATGCTCGTGCGATTAAGCGCGCCGATTGGGGGCGTAGCTTCAGAACGCACTTGCACGGCGGCTGTCTTACGCGATGCGTTAAGTGCTTCAACCAGCATTTCCAGAGCAGCAGTTCCGTCTTCGCCAAGTTCGGCCAAGGCCTGCACGCGCGTGCCTGGTGCTTTTAATAGACTCGGCTTGTCTGGATAGCTGAAGAACGCGACCGGCTCCGTCGTTTCCACTGTAATGATGTGCTTGAACGCCTTGAGATATTCCACCGCCTGACCGACGGCATAAGGAATGCGCTCAAGAGTGACATGTCCAGCGCCGCGCTCGATGCGTGCGCTGAAAAACTGCGTCGAGAGACGGCAATCGGTCGCTGCCTTGAGCTTGCCCGCGAGTTCCAACGCACGACCACGCGTCGCGCGCCCCGCTAGAACGATCACCGCGGGCTCTCCAGAGCGCAGGACCTGAGCTATTAGCTCGACGCGTGACGCGTCCGGCCGTTTTACCGCCTGTGTCTTCTTCGGAGGCGCCGCAGGTTCGCCTGCCTCCAGCCATGATGCATCGCCCGGAAGGATCAGCGTGGCTATCTGGCCGGTGTATTCGCTCGCCTTGGCGACAGCGGCTGTAACGTCCCATGCCACCGCGTGCGGCGACTCCACACGCCGCACCCAATGACTCAACGGCCGCGCGAGTCCCTCGATATCGGACGTCAGCGGCGGATCGTATTTGAGATGCAAAGCTGAATGCTCGCCGACGATATTGACCATCCCCGAGGACGCTCGCTTCGCGTTGTGAATGTTGGCGAGTCCATTGGCAAGACCCGGCCCAAGATGCAACAACGTTGAGGCAGGTATGCCCTTCATTCGATAGTATCCGTCGGCCGCGCCGGTACAAACGCCTTCGAACAGGCAAAGGACACTGCGCATTCGCGGATTCTCTAGTGCCTTGAGAAAGTGCATTTCCGACGTGCCGGGATTGGCGAAGCAGATATCGACGCCATGATCCGTTAGCGTCCGCACGAGGGTCTCAGCGCCGTTCATTCAATACCCCGCCATTTCGCGCGCCATGCCGACGACGCCGTAGCTCTTCAACGGTGCGGATATCATGAAGCGATAACCCTCCTCCAGCAAACGCTTGTGGTTTTTCGCGTTCACATGCGGATTGCCTACGACCACGTTGTGCTTGTGACAAGTATCGACGATCTGTCGCATGGCGTCGACGACGACTGGATGTTCGTAGTCCCGTGGATGACCGAGTTGCTGACTCAAATCTCCTTCGCCAATTAGAATGATTCCGATGCCCGGCACGTTAGCCAAAATGTCGTCGAGATTCTCGATGGCTTCCGTGCTTTCGCACATCAGACCAACGAGGATTTCCCCTTGCGGCGCGAGTGGCCAGACATCGGCGCGCTTGTAATAGTCGGCCATGCCAAGACCCCAGTAACGCGCCGCATTGGCTGGACCGTCTCCGCGTACGCCTTTCGGTTCGTACAACGGCGCGTCTTTAGGACGAGCGTAGCGGCAGGACGCGACGGCGTTGTACGCCTGCTCCACGGTCGATACATGCGGCCAAATCACTCCGTACGCGCCGCGATCGAGTACCTGCTTCGCGAACGACTGATTCATTTCAGCGCCGTTTGCTGGGATACGCGCGATTGGCGTGACGCGCGGCGCGACCGACCCTGCTTCCGCAATCTGCTTGCGGCTCAACAAATATTGCATGGCGTCGCCGAGCGCGGACACGTCGTAGGGGTTGTGCTCCATT
Source organism: Caballeronia sp. LP006 (assembly GCF_031450995.1). Taxonomy (NCBI): domain Bacteria; kingdom Pseudomonadati; phylum Pseudomonadota; class Betaproteobacteria; order Burkholderiales; family Burkholderiaceae; genus Caballeronia; species Caballeronia sp. LP006. The sequence goes on from NZ_JARTVW010000006.1 coordinate 121,759, forward strand.
TCGAAAATGACGCCGTCGTAAGGCGCGTCGCCCATCTCTATCGCGGTCTGCTTGTCGAGCTTGGAAAACGCGGCGAATGCGGGCTTACCCGATTCGAAGGCGCGGATGATGCCATTGAGGCGGTTGTCGCTCATGTTTTGGCTTCTCTCGATGTCGTGTGTGTGAGTTACTTGGTGGCACGCCAGTACATGAAGCCCATGCCTTCACCGGTGCCCGCAGGCGTGCGCCAGCACGGCACATAGTCCACCAGGGTCATTTCTGCTTCGGTCTGCTCGACCGCCTTCATCACGCTCACATAGAGCTTGATTTCCGATGTGCCCGACTGATAGGAGCGATCATCCACCGCTGCCAGCGCGTCATAGTCGTAGCCGGCCAGCATCTTCATGATGCGATGATCGAACTCCTCGTCGTTGACGAAGTGGGACAGGCCGCCCGACGCAAATATACCCACACGCACGTCCACTGGCCACGCGGCGATAGCATCGCGCAACACCCGTCCGAACTCGATGCAGCGCGACATCGACGGCTGGGTCGGAGGATAGAAGCAGTTCATAATGACGGGTACATGCGGCGGCGGTTCGTCACCCATGATCTGGTGATAGACGAAGCTGTACGCATGCGGCGCCACGGGATACTCCGGCAGCGGCTTCATCCATATGTTGTCGGGCCATGCGAAGAGGTCCGTCAGATCGAAGTTCTCACGTTGAAAGTATTCGATCAGAAACTTGGCCAGAGTCGGATGGCATGGATGTACCACGTGCTGATCCGGTGCATACACTGAACGCTGGGGCGGTCCGTTGTGCACTTCCGCGCCGCTGTAAATGGCGATGGAAGGCGAAAAGTCCGTGAAGATTTCCTTCTGATCCTTGCCGAGAATGATCGCAACATCGATCTTTGCTTCGCGATACGCTTCCGCCATCTTATCCAGTGCAACGCGGCAGCGCGCCGCACGCGCAGTACGTTCTTCAAGCGTCAGAAACGGCTCGAACGCTGCTTCTCGATGCGCTTCCAGTTCGGAATACGTCCAGGTGCGATTGCGAAACCAAAGCTCCGGATTGTTGCGGTCGCGTTCACCGTTTTTGAGCCAGTCTTCGGGTGCTTGGCCCAGCATGCCACTGTGCGGCACAGCCATTCCAAATACGATTTTTGCCATGAATTTGCGTCCCGTTGATTAGATCTATTTGAGTTCAGGCCTGGTGCAACTTACCCCGAGGTTCGGTTACCTTAGGCGCCCATTCCGGGCGATAGAGGAATGCTGTAGCCAGTGCACCGACAACCAGAAAGACAAGAATGATCAGCATCGGAAGGTGATAGCTGCCGCTTACTTGCAGAAGCCATCCCGACAGACTCGCAGTGATGCCACCTGCGAGACTGGTTGCGACGCCCTGAATGCCGGTCACGAGTCCGATGGCCTGTTTGGGAATAAGGGTGAGACGCGAGAGCACGAGATTGTTCGCGGTAACCAGACCGAGCAGCGAGAGCGACAGCACGTTCCAGAACAGCGCCATCTGGACAGTAGCCGCATAAGCGCCAAGCAGTACGGTGCACCCACCCAGAAAGCCCGTCACCGTGAAGACCTTGCGTACCAGAATAGGATTACGTCCACCCGCAATCAGGCGGTCCGCGATCCATCCAGCGAGTGCTGCGACGATCGCAATGCCCGCGAAACTGAAGAAGGTAAAAACGCCCGAACGCGATATCGACAGGTGACGCTGCTCGACCAAGTAAGCCGGCATCCACGTCATGCAATAGAAAGTGAAATAACCGTAGCAGAAGTTGGTGATGATGCCGCCCCACACTACTGGACTACCCAATATGGTGGCAAGCGTGACCGATTGTGTCGTGGAATTGCTACGAAGCACCTCGAGCCCCGATGTAAAGTCGTTGCGTACCATCGTCAGCCAAGGAACCAGCCACATGAGCCCGACCAAACCTGTTGCAAGGAACATTGCTTGCCACGAGTAGTTCACGATGATCCACGCACCGAGCGGTGCACCGAATGCCGGACCAAACTTGTTGCCCATCGCGAGAAGGCCGACAGCGAGACCGTTCTGGCTTTCATCGAAGTTATTGCGAATCCATCTGTAGCTGGCAGGAATCACGATCGCTTCAGCTGCTCCAATAATCAGGCGCATTGCAATCAGACTCGTCAGTGCCGTAACCGCACCCATCAATGCAGTGGCCACGCACCATAACCCGAAACTAATCGCGTACGGCCACTTAACCCCATAGCGATCTGCGATCCATCCCATCGGCACCTGGAACACGCCGTACGACCAGAAGAACGCCGCGTTGATCCAGCCGCGGTCAACGTCATCGAGTGCGAAATGCCTGATGAAGCCCGGGTGAGCAAGCGTGGCCGAAATGCTGGTCCGGTCGATGTACGCGATCAGAACGCCAAGCGCGAGAAGCGCAAGCACGCTCCAGCGATAAGCGTCTGACGACCGTCCGTTGTTGCTTGTCTCCATGCTTTTTCTCTTATGTTGGGTTGGATCACATGCGTCGATCGGGCAGAACGGCGCATCGTGCTATGAAAGCGCCGGATACAATAGCAACGCAGTTTTCCCGAAGATCCATTCCCGGTCTTCGTCGCTCAACGACGACAGACCCGCCCGCGCAGATGCGAGGATTTCCGCAAGCGTGCCGGGTGAAGTGGGAAAGTTCGATCCCCACGCCAAATGCTGTGCATCAAACGCTTCAACAACCGCCAAAAAAAAAGTTTCGGCACTTGCCTTGCCTTTCTTGACGTCGCCGAAGATGCGCGGCGTGAGTTTGAGATAGATATTGTCGAATGCCGCGAGATCAAAAAGACCTTGCGCTGCCGCGTAAGGCATGCCGTCTAGTACGTCTGGACGCCCCAGGTGATCAAGGACGATCGATACGCTCGGAAATCGCTCTGCGAGGCGCGCAACTTGAGGCAGACCGATGGGCCCGGTTTGAATGCACATCGGCAAGCCGAGTTCTCCACACAGCTCCCATGCAGGAAAGGAGCGTTCGTCGTCGAGCTCACTAGGGTCAAACTCCTTGGTACTTCCGCCCGTGAAAAGGCGCAAGCCGCCTAGCCCTTGCCCGACCCATTCGCGGATGCGCTTCGTCGCATCGGGCTCGAGGATATCGACCGAACCAACAGCGACAAGCCGGTCTGCAAAGCGTGCACAACCATCGACCACATAGCTGTTGTCAAAGCCATATGTGGTCGATGAGTGGACTACTGCGGCCTTTTCCACGCCCGCTGCATCCATCGCTTCGATCAGCGTTTCGACGGTCGTCGGGCGCTCCTTCGACCATTCCGAGCGCGTACCAAAAAGCGGCGCGGGCGGATATTGGCTTTCATCGTCAGAGATGATGTGCGGATGAATATCGACGATCTGCATTAGAATCCCTTGGCCTTAAGGCGCTTGTCCAGACGCGGATACACGCGCCGTGCGTTAGCTTCGAAGATCTTGTAGCGGTCTTCACCGCTTAACGCGCTACAGGCATCGACGTACCGCTTCGTGTCGTCGAAGTACTCGCCGGTATTTGGATCCCGACCGCGGACCGCGCCGATCATCTCAGAGCCGAACAATACGTTGTCGGCCGGAATGACCTTCGTCAGCAATTCGACGCCCGGTTGGTGATACACGCACGAGTCGAAGAAAATGTTGTTCAGCAAGCCTTCGAGTGGGCGCTCGCGCATATCCAAAGACATACCGCGATAACGTCCCCAGTGATACGGCACCGCGCCGCCGCCGTGCGGAATCACCAGACGCAGCGTCGGAAAGTCCTTGAAAAGGTCGCTTTGCAGAAGCTGCATGAACACCGACGTATCCGCATTTAGATAGTGCGCGCCCGTGCCGTGAAAACACGGGTTGCACGATGCGGCTACGTGAATCATCGCTGGCACATCGAGGTCGCAGAGCGCTTCGTAAAGCGGATACCACTCGCGATCGGTCATCGGCTTGCCGGTCCAGTAACCGCCGCTCGGATCGGGGTTCAGATTGCAGCCGACAAAACCGAGCTGCTCGATGCATCGGCGCAATTCGGGAATGGAATTCGCGGGCGCCGCGCCCGGCGATTGCGGCAATTGACAGACCGGCGCGAAGTTGTCCGGAAACAGTTCGGTCACGCGAAACACGAGATCATTCGATACTTCGGCCCATTCCAGGCTCGTGCGCTCGTTGCCGAGGTGATGGCTCATCAGGCCGGCGATGGGCGAGAAAAGCGTAAGGTCGCTGCCGCGCTCCTGTTGCAGCTTGAGTTGACCGTTGACGATAGCGTCGCGAATGTCGTCGTCGCTGACGTGCGCGCCTTCGCGCGACGGTGCGTCGGCCGGATCGTTCGCATGTTCGACCTGCTTAGCACGCCATGCGCGGAATGATGGTGGAACGGTCGTGAAGTGACCGTGGCAATCGATGATCATCTTGTCTCCCTTCTTTCAACACGCCTGCGGATCAACGAACAATTCCTCGATCGACATGCGCCGCGGCGTGAGACCTTGCTTGAACGCGGTGGATTCCAGCGTTTCGATTGTCTTGAGGTTTTCGGCAAGACCGTAGGGCAGCGGGTCATATCCCACAATTTTTTGCAGTTCGAGGTATTTCTTATCGCTTGCATTCGTGGCGTCGCCCGAATTGAGACGTTCGAGCCATTGTTTCTTCGCCTGGTCGAAGGCGTCGTAAATGGACTTCGCAATCCACGGATGTTCGGCAAGCACCGAATCCTTCAAGACGATCATGCCGTGCATAGGATAGACGCCAGTTCGCTGGTAATAGTCCGCTTCCAGTTCAGCCGCGTTCGGCAGGAGATCGGGGTAATCGGCTTCCACTTCCTGCCATCCGCCGGTCGGCGCGCCCTTGCGTCCGATGCCCGCGGCCGCGCCGAATCCCGCCGCGAGTTCGCCTTCCGCCATCATGTCGGCAAGCGAGCTTCCTTCAGGCGCGTGCATCACATTCGACGGCAACTTGAGTTGCGTGACGTGCTCTTCGTCATCCACGACCCATGTGACTTTCGACGAGTCGAGTCCGAATTCATCGATCAACACCTGGCGGGTCCATACGCCCGTCGTGACAGAATACGCACGCACCCCTACCTTCTTGCCTTCGAGGTCCTTGGGATTCCGGATTCCCGCATCCGGACGCACCAGCAAGCCGCCATGATGAAAGCGCCGCACGACGAAGATCGGCAAGCCGACAAACGGCGCGCCGTAAGCCCGCGCAATGATGTAAGTCGTCGGAGCCAGTTCGCAGACGTCGAACTCGACATCGCGCACCATACGGCGAAATGCGCCGATCTGCGGTCTCACTGTGATGAACTCGGCATCCACGCCATCGATAGGAATGGTTCCGTTGCGAATGGCAGAAGTGTGCGGATGCTCGGCGATCGCGATCTTGAGCTTGACTTTCCTGGTCAACTTCGTCTCCTTGGGTTTGAACGTCGCGGATGACTTAGAGCGGCACGGGCGACGCGGACAATTTGTCTCGACAGCAACCAGAATAAAAAAAGAACCTGATACTGTCCCTACACAAAAGTGAGTTTCAATGGCACTTTTCTTTGGCGTAGCGAAAAAAAGCCACAGTTGGACCAAGCGGAAAGTCCTGGCGAAACGCAACTTTGTCCAGAGACGTCCGGGCTCGAATCCTTTACCCTCCGCCAAACTGTTCTACCCGTGCCGTCGATATGAGTCGGCCGGCGCAAGCGCTACGGAGGCAGCGTTGTCCAAAAAATTACCGTTGAGCCATATTGGGGCTACTTCGCCGTTGCCGGATACGTCAACATTCGGCAACGGCGCGTCGCGGCGAAATTTCCTGAAACTGTCCGATCGGCCATCGCGCTCGCAGGCATGAACCAAGGGAAGGCGGCACAGGCAGCGACGCCCGCCTTGCAGCAAGCAAACTCCCGCGCCCTTCAAACGGCGCCAGAGACGCCGCCTTCCGGCTTGAACATTCTCTTCATCCTGACGGATCAGGAGCACTATTTCGATCGCTGGCCGTTCCCCGTTCCGGGACGCGAAGAAGTCGTGCGGCGCGGCACCGTTTTCGCCAACCATCAGATCGCATCATGCGTGTGTTCGCCATCCCGCTCGACGATCTACACGGGTCAGCACATCCAGCACACGGGCGTCTTCGACAACGCCGGACTACCGTGGCAAGAGGATATGTCTACCGACATCCGGACGGTTGCAACGATGCTTAAGGACGCGGGTTGCCATACCGCCTATCTCGGCAAATGGCATTTCGGCGCGAACATGCACAAGACACGCGCGCCGTACGGTGCACCACTCCCGACTACAACGCGACGATGAAACAATACGGTTTCGATGATTACTTCGGCGTCGGCGACCTGATTGGCGAAGAGTGCGGCGGCTACAACTACGACGACATCACGGCAGAGTCGGCAGTCACCTGGATGCGAACGCGCGCGCCTGCTTTGAAGCGCGAGAACAAGCCCTGGTTTCTCGCGGTGAATCTGGTCAATCCTCACGACGTGATGTTTCTGGACACCGACCCGCCGGGATCGAATTTGCAGAACACGCCGAGGCCTTTGTGCGGAAATCGACGCCCGCCCGAAGACCGCCTCTATGAAACGACGTGGGACGGAGTACCTCTCGCAGCATCGCGCCGTCAGCCCTATGACGAACCCGGCTGGCCCGAAGCGTATCGCATGTATCTCGCCGCTAGCAGCAATACGGTCGGTGCATTTACGTCCACGGACGAGCGGGTGCGTATCTGTCAGAACTATTACTTCAACTGCATACGCGACTGCGACACCCACGTCGAGAGACTACTCCGCGCGCTAAATTCACTGAATCTCACTGAGCAAACCATAGTTGTACTGACCTCCGATCACGGCGATCATGTCGGGGCACATCAGCTCGTGGGCAAGGGAGAGTGAGTACGTACCGCAAACAGAATCACGTGCCGTTAGTCGTTGCGCATCCGGCTTATCCCGGCGGCAACACGTGTCCCGCGCTCACGTCGCATGTCGACCTCGCCCGACGTTGCTGGGCCTGACGGGATTGATCCGTGCGGAGATCGCACGGATCGCGGGTTCCGCAGCGAAGGGTTCGAGTTTTGCACATCTCCTGCACGATCCCACCGCCGCGCATGCGAATGCGCTGCGCCAAGCCGCGCTATTTAAATATTAGATGCTGACGTTCTACGACAGTGAATGGATGTACGCCGAACTCAAGGTCCTACACGACAGCGCCATACCCGTAGACCAGCGCGAAGCCCGAGCCCGCGCGCTGTCCCCGGACTTCAGGCAGCGCGGCGCCATTCGCAGCGCGTTCGACGGCCGCTATCGCTTCAGCCGATATTTCTCTATGCTGAATTTGAATCAGCCGGAGACGCTCAACGCGCTACTTGCTTCGAACGATATAGAACTCTACGACCTGCACGACGATCCCGGCGAGATGCGCAATCTCGCGTTGGACCGGAAGCGCCATGCCGGATTGTTTGCGATGAACGCGAAATTGAATCGCCTGATTGCGGAAAAAGTCGGTTTCGATTCGATCGACAGTCTGCTCATTCGCGACGGCAAGATACGCATGCGCTTCCAAAAGCGAACATGAACAATCGGACGTTCGCGCGGTCACGCAACTTTGTCGATTCGAGCTATTTGCGCAAGCTAAATGTGCGCGTCACGTGCTTTTTCCCTGCGCGCTCCAGTCATAAGATGTCTCCATGTTTTTGCGAAGCGGATTCGATTGCTCTCGACAGCACTCGATCACGTCTGGCGCAAGACGAATCGATATCGATCCGGGAGACACCGAATGAACGCCCTGCTTGACGAACGCAGCCCGCGTGGGAACGCCACGCAATTTCGTGTATGCACGCCGGTGGAAGCGCGATGAAAGCATTGCGACGCTGGTCCTTGAAACATGCACGCGGCATGCGCACGTTATATGGCGTGTTCGAGCGTACGGCGCCTGCACTCGCGCCAATCGCAAAACTAATTGGACCGAACAGACTGGAAGCGGTCGTGCTCCCGATCGAACGCGCCGCGAAGACAGCCCTGTTCGACTGCCAGATGTGCGGGCAGTGCGGTTTGTCGGTCACCGGCATGGCCTGTCCGACAGGCTGCGCTAAGGGCATGCGCAACGGTCCGTGCGGCGGCGTTCGTCCGGACGGTCAATGCGAAGTCCGGCCCGAACGCCGGTGTACCTGGGTCGATGCGACTGAAGGCGACGCGCGCATCCGCGCCGGACACACGGAGAGCTGGTCACGGCGTGCATCACCACGGGACTTTCGTCTGAACGGAAAATCGACGTGGATGCCGATGATCGCAACTGCTATCCCCGCTACCGCTGGTACGCCCGCTCCCGTGCGCGCATCGGTTGCCGCGGAATCGTCCGCAGCGGACGATCCGGTCGCTAATGACTTCGCGGCATTGTGTCGCGAGCGAAGTCGGTTTATCGTCACTGTTGAAATTTCGCCGCCGGACTCGGCCGATCCTCAGGCGCTGCTGAAACGAGCCGACCTCTTTCGCGGCCTTACCGATGCCATCAACATTACGGACGGCGCAGGTGCGAACTGCCATATGTCGAGCGCCGCAGCCAGCGCGCTACTTATCTCGGCGGGCTTCACGCCGGTGACGCAAGCGAGTTGCCGGGACCGCAATCGCATTGCGCTTCAGGGAGACATACTCGGCGCCGCTGCGCTGGGCGTGCGAAACGTGCTGTGCTTGACCGGCGACGACGTCTCCAAGGGCGATCACGCAGGCGCCAAGCCCGTTTTCGATCTGGATTCGGTGAATCTTCTGCATACGCTTCGAGGCATGAGCGAGCGTGGTGAATACGCTTCGGGCCGCAAGCTGGAGCGTGCACCGCGACTGTTCCTGGGCGCGACGGCCAATCCTTTCGTACCGCCGTACGGCGAGCGGATCGCTAATCTGGAGCGGAAGGTAGATGCAGGCGCGCAGTTCATTCAGACGCAATTCTGCTTCGATCTGAATCTGCTCGAACAATTCATGCATGAGGTGCGTGCGCGTGGTCTTCACGAGCGCACGGCAATTATTGTCGGTGTTGGCGTACTGTCGACGGCGCGCGCGCTGCGTTGGATGGCGGACCATGTGCCGGGCGTGAACGTTCCGATGTCGGTCACCGAGCGCATCGCCGCGGCTGCCGATCAGCGGCTCGAAGGGAAGCAATTCTGCATCGACATGATTCGAAGCCTTCGGTCCGTCGAGGGCGTCGCCGGAGTCCACCTCATGGGTTATAAGAACGAAGAAGTGCTGGCGCAGATCATCGAGGAAGCAGGGCTGCGCGCGCCTGTTCGCGGCGTCGAATCGGTCACGTAAGAATCGGTGACTTCGCGCATGCCCGTTCCGACCGACCCTGCATGATAGGGATACCACATGACGAACGAGCGCCTGGCCGTGAGGGACATCATCGAAGCGTTCGGCATGGAGCGGCATCACTTGGCGGGGTGGTACGCACCGCATTACGCTGATCGCGAGGTTTCGGGACCGCCCCGGCTATCGTCCATGTACTACCTCCTGGCGGGCGATGAGCCGATTCCGCTTCACAAGCTAGAAGGCATAGAGGTGTGGCACTACTATCTCGGCGCGCCCGCAGAAGTCACTGTAACCAACGGAAGCCGTATGCGTGAAGTCAGCATGCTCGGCGTGAATTTGATTGTGGGTCAGCGGCCACAACTCGCCCTTCCGGCTCATTGCTGGCATGCGTGCCGTAGCCTCGGCGAGTGGACGCTGCTCGGCTGCACCTTGTCGCCGGGCTATTCGCCCCACAGTTCCTTCGTGCTCAACGCGGGCGACTGACCGCACTTATTTCGCTGTTTACAGCGGATGCGCGGCGAACCAGTCGACAACGAAATGCATCAGCAGCGAGACCTTCGCCGGCACGCCGCTGCCCGGTGCAATCGCCACATAGAGCGTCTGACTGAACGGAACCCACTCCGGCAAGACGGCTCGAAGTCGCCCGGCAGCCAGATCGTCCCGAATCAGCGGCACGGGAAGCAGCGACAAACCGAGATCATCGATCGCGGCATCGCGCAGTGCGGAGAACGTATTAGTGGAAAAAGCCGGTGTGGGTTGAAAGCGCTCTTCGCGGCCGCTCTGCTCGAATTGCCAGGTGTGGTACGCAAAATGAACTAGCGCGGCATGCTTGGCGATATCTGCCGGATGATCGAGCGCCGCCGCCGATTCCAGGTACGCGGGCGAAGCGCACAGGGAGTACGGGATGTCGGCAATGCGCCGCGCCACGATCCGGCTGTCAGGTATGGGCCGGGTGTGCAGCGCGATGTCGCAGCCCTGTTCGAGAAAACCGTAGGCTGTTTGCGCCACACCGCCAAGCACCAGACGCGGCCGGATCTCGGGATACTGCTTGGCCAAGGCGGTTAGCAAATGAGTCATCGCGGTTTGCAGCCATTTCGGCGCGAGCACGGAAATCTCGCCGCGCGCCTCCGCCGCTTCCGATGAAACCTGACGGTCCATTTCCTCCACGCGCGTCAGGATGTCGTCGCAGAAATGGTAGTAGCTCTGCCCCGCTTCCGTGAGTGACAACGATCGCGTAGTCCGGTTCATCAGACGTACGCCGAGTTCGTCCTCCAGCGCCTGAATATGACGACTGACAAGCGTCCGCGAGATCCCCAGATGCTGCGCCGCGCCGCCCAGACTGCGCTGCTTGACCGCTTCGACGAACGCCTGCATTGCACTCATTCGATCCAATTGTGTCTCCTGAAGGCACCTTGGCTGCGGCATGCTCCAGGAACCGGAATCGCGTCAGTCGAAAGACGGTGGGCAGCCGCCTTCTCTCCAAAAGGCGTCTTCCATGATACTAAAAGTATCGGCGCGTTTTCGCCGCGCGCCCCGCATCGCGCAAACGATGCACGACGGGCGCGTGGCGGCCATCACGCATGCGACCTGCTCAAGGTGACGCATGTGCCGGCAAGGCAGCCAGGCACCGCGCGCGGTTTAGCGATGCGCACCTCGGCCTTGAATACGGCGTCGTGAGCGAGGCACTTTTGCGCCAGCCTCATCGCGAATGTTTCGATGAGCAAGATGCGCTGCGCCGCAAGTTCGATCGCGCAGGCCCGGAAATATGTATAGTCGAACGTCTGAGAAAGTTCGTCCTTCGACGGCGGCACGATGTCCACCGCGACATCGATAAGCAGCGGCTGCGGAACGCCGATCTCAGCTTCATAGACACCGATATCGGCCATGACTTCGATGTTGTTCAGCCGAACCTGACACGAAGCGGAAACGAACGCCGCGAAGCCCCGCAAGTGCGGCGCAAACACGACTTCATCCATGAACCGATCTCCTCGCCGCTTTCAGCGTGTTACTCAGCAGACAGGCAATGGTCATCGGACCGACGCCGCCGGGAACCGGCGTCACCGCGCCCGCATGGTCCATTTCATTGGCGGCGCAATCGCCTACGAGAAGCGCTTTGCCGCCCGGACCGTCCTTTCGCGTAATACCCACATCGATCACCACCGCGCCCGGCTTGATCCAGTCTCCACGAACGAGGCGCGGCGCGCCCGCCGCGACCACGACGATATCCGCGCGGCGAACAATGTCCGGCAAACCAAGCGTAGCGATGTGCGTCACAGTCACGGTGCACTCCCGTTCGAGCAGGAGCAACGCCACCGGCTTACCGACGATATTCGACTTGCCGATGACCACGGCGTGCTTGCCGCGCAGTTCATCGATCACGGTGTCGATGAGCATCATGCAGCCGAGCGGCGTGCAAGGCGTCAGCCCGTCGCTTCCCGTCGAGAGGCGCCCGACGTTTACCGGATGAAAGCCATCGACGTCCTTGTCCGGCGCGATGGCGTCGAGCACCTTGCTGGGGTCGATATGATCCGGCAGCGGAAGTTGCACGAGAATGCCGTGCACCTTCGGGTCCCGGTTGAGGCGCGCAATGAGTCCGAGCAGCTCCGCTTCAAGCGTCACGTGGGGCAATCGATATTTCTCGGAATGAATACCCGCCTTGTCGCACTCGATGACCTTTTGCCTAACATAGACCTCGCTCGCCGGGTTGTCGCCGACGAGCACAACAGCTAGACCTGGCGCGAGATCATGCTCGCGTCTGAACGTGCTGGCTTCGTTCGCTACCTTCTCGCAGAGGTCTCGCGCGATCTGCTTTCCCTGAATGATTTTCGCCATGTCTGCCTCAATCCCGAAAGACGATGGTCTTGCTTCCGGACAGCAGCACACGGTTTTCAACATGCAGACGCACCGCTTCCGAGAGCACACGCCGTTCGATATCGCGGCCTTTGCGAACGAGATCGTCGGGCATGTCCGCGTGATTGATCGGCTCGACATCCTGATGGATGATCGGCCCTTCATCCAGATCGGCCGTCACGTAATGCGCCGTCGCCCCGATCATTTTTACGCCTCGTGCGTGCGCCTGATGATACGGTTTCGCCCCTTTGAATCCCGGCAGAAACGAGTGATGAATGTTGATACAACGGCCACTGAGAAATTGGGTCATCCTGTCGGACAAGACTTGCATGTAACGCGCGAGCACGACGAGTTCCGCACCGGTTTCCTCGATAATGGCGCGAATCTGCGCTTCCTGCTGCGGCTTTGTTTCGCGCGTGACCGGCAGATGATGATACGGAACGCCGCTGCTCAACGAGATGGTGACCGCCTCTCTCGGATGATTTCCGACGATCCCGACAACGTCCATCGCCAGTTCGCCGATACGGCGGCGGTATAGCAGATCGCCCAAACAATGATCCAGCTTGCTCACGAGGAACAGAACCTTGACTGGCGTATTTTTGGCTCTAATGCTCCACTGAATGCCGGCCGATTTCGCTATCTCGCCAAACGCTTTCCCGATCGCGTCTATCGACCCGACCGATGGAACGTCGATCTCCATTCGCATGAAAAAGTGATTGGCCTCACGATCGTTGAACTGCGCCGCGGCGACGATATTTCCACCGTGTGAGGCAAGGCAAGTGGTGACCGCCGCGACAAGTCCTTGGCGGTCTTCACACTGGAGGGTAAGGATGTAGGTTTCAGTCACATCATGCTCTTTCATTCGAAGGGATCAATGCAGCCGGCCGAACCGGCGAACGCGTGGCAGCTCAGGCACATTAGGCCGCCATGCGTCTCGCTCGGCTTACTTGCGATACACAGTGCGTGCGTGCGAGCCGTAGGGTGCCGGTGCGACGATTGCCTTGACCGAAGTCTGCTCGTGCGGCTCGACTTGCGGCTTGGTGGAAATCGGGTTCTCCCCCCACAGCACCGTAACTTCCGTGCCGGTTTCGGCAAACTCTTCGTCGATCACCGCCAGCGAGACGACAGCACGTTCGTTCGCGATATAGCCGCAGTCCATCGAGATTCCCACGCGCTTGCCGCCGATCAGGATTTCGTCCATCTGATAAAGGCCGTAACGCGCTTTCGGCATATTGAAATGCTTGTGCTTGGGCCCGTCCGTCCATGCCGACGACACGATGCGCGCCATGTCCTGCGCGTCCCATACCAGCGTGACCTTCTTGCGGCGTTTGCCTTTAGCGTGCTCTTTCAGCGCCTCGGCGCCAACGAAATCGTGATCGAACGCAACCATCCGCTCATAACCGAGATCGAACGGCGTGACGTAGTAATCGGCAATGTCCTTGGAATTGAGACTGCCTGCGAGACTGCCGGCCGCTTTTGCCGGAAGCCATTCGCGATAGGCTTTCAGTTCATCCTGGCTGAAGATCGCAGGCAGCGGCCCCGGAATCCAGCCCGATTCAAGATTGGCGGTGGAGTAAGCAATCGAGCCGACGCGCAGCAGTCCGAACTCCTGTCCGGCAGAAAGAATCGCATCGCGGATGGCGTCGCCCTCGGCCCACGGTCCGAAGATTTCGAAGCCGACCGCGCCCGCCATACCGTGACGCAGTGCGCGGACGCAATGACCGGCGATCTGAAAGTCCGTCATGCCGAAAAACTTGACGTCCGGAAGCTGCTGACCCGTCATCTTCTCGACGAGCGGCCCGGCGAACGGACCCTGAAGCTCGTAGCGATAGACGACCGGCGGACGTCCGCCGCGATCCATCGACTGCGGATCGCGCTCGGTCGTGACATCCCACTTACCCGTTTCGACATGGTATTGAACCCAGTCGAGCGCGGTCGGACGGCCAACGAGATTAAACAGTTCTTCTTCGAGATAGAAAAGCACGCAGTCACCAAGATAGTGACCGTCCGGCGTGGTAGCGATGAATTGCTTGGCCATGCCCGGCTTGAAATTTTTGAAGCTGTTCACCGCGAGGCTGGAGAGGAGATCGAACGCGCCCGGACCCTTGACATAGTGATCGACCATGTGATGCGACTGGTCCATGAAGCCGACGCCCTCGCGCCAAGCATTAACTTCGCTTTGCCAGTTCGTGAACTGACCGGAAACGGTGCCGTGCGAAAAGGCGCGGCGCTGACTGTTGCGCAACAGATCAACAGCGTTTCCAGCGCGCTTGATAGCGGATTCTAGACTCTCATTCGGTAAAGCGGTCATTTGATGAATTCCTATGTCGTGGTTTGATTTCGTCTCGATCGCTGGTTACCTGCAATCCGACGACGCAGTAGCACCGCGCTTGAAGTCATCTTAAGAGTAAGGGTCGTGCAGAAAAAGCACGTCAGACGCACACTAACTTTGCGGAAATCGCTCGAATTAGGGATCACCATGATGAGCAAGGACTCGAAGGAACGCCGGTGCGATCGACACTGACTTGGCGTACGACGCGTACTGGACAAGGGTTCGCGCGATACGTATTGTAGGTCTGCAGAACTGCGGCAGAGCTGCAGACGTCAGTCTTGATCGCCATACGAGCATGAATACCGAGACTCTTCAGCAAATTTTAAGCAAACTCGATACGCTGACCAATTGGGAACATCGCGCGCGCAGCACGATGAAGATGACGCTCGATCCCATGCGCGATCTCATGACGCGCTTGGGCAATCCCCATATCGGCTTTCGTGCGATCCACATAACGGGCACCAAGGGCAAGGGCTCGGTTGGCGCACTTCTCGAAGTTGCTCTTCTTAAAGCCGGTCTCTCTGTCGGACGATATGCTTCGCCTCATCTCGAACAAGTCAACGAGCGCGTCAGCCTGCAGTGCTCGCCGATTTCGAACGAAGCTTTGTCGAATAGCCTCGCGCTGGCACTCGACGCGCTTGAAGATGCGCGAAGCGCCGGTTCTCCTGGGGAGCATGCAAGCTGGTTCGATGTCTTCACTGCTGCCGCGTTTCTTGCCTTCAAGAAAGCCGAGATAGATGTGGCGGTAGTGGAAGTCGGTATTGGTGGGCTCAAAGATTCCACCAATGTGATTTCAAGCGATGTCGCCGTAGTTACGAATGTCGAACTCGAACATACCGAAGTGCTTGGCGCGACTCGAGCTGCCATTGCTCAAGAAAAGATAGGAATTCTGAAACCGAGAACCCATCTTGTGACCACGCTTTTGCCCACTGATGAAGCGGGCATGGTGCTGCACGATAGTGCGTGCGCGATGGCGTGTAGCGTGGACGTCATATCGATGATCACAGGTGAGCATCTCGAGGACATCAACGTGCGGGTTGCCGGCGCGGTGCTTGACTATCTTGGGCAAAAGAAAGGCTTTCGCGTTTCATCCAATCCCATTCGGTCGCAGCTGATTGACAGGTATGTTCGTGAGGCGGCTCGCCTTCCGGGCCGGATGGAACGTTTCCAGATTTGGGTCGGCAACGAAAAATTGGTCACCGTTGTCATGGACGGCGCACATGTTCCGTTCAACCTGAGCGCGGTGCTTCGCGAACTTAATAGAGACGTCGAACTTGCGGGCCCTTGCATCGCCGTTGTGGGGATCGGAAGGGATAAGGACGCGGAATCGTTGCTTGCGGTCCTCTTGGAATCCGTGTCTTACTGCATTTCTACGGACCTGCCGGGGCCTTCGCGCGGCGTGCCGTGCGATGACTTAAAGCGTATCGCCCAATCGGTAGGCGCGCGCGCCGAAGCTCAACCGGTCATCGCCGTAGCGGTCGATCTCGCAATGGCCACCGCATCAGCAGAATCCGGCTGGGTTCTGATTACCGGCTCTCTGTATCTTGCAGGCGCGGCTCGGGCGCTGCCCGAGTTTCGCCGGGTCTAGATGGACACGGCTATCCTACCGTGTCGGGCTACATATGAAAAATGCGTTTGTATTGCCGGCTCACCCGCTGCTGCGCCATTTGGAACGAGTCGGGATAGGTATCCGCATCGGCCACCGAGTCATAACCCACATTGGTGAGTGCCGCCAGCTCGCTCTTGACGCGCGCTCGCGTAGGATTTTCATCCTGTCCGAGCGCGGTGAGATCCTTGCACTGCTGCGGACTGGTCTGAGCTGCGAAGACCGTTGCAGCCGGCGGACTGCCGCATGCCATCAAAAAGCCAGAGAGAATCATGGTTCCAAGAGTCGCCCTCATCTTTAACTCCATGTTTTTAGAGGCTGGATGTAGTGGTCAACTAATCCCGGACACTGCGTTAAGTTTTTCTTCCGCAACAGCTGGTGCCAGTCCGTCGTTGAACTGATGCGGTCGTATCCAGTTGTACCGGTGCATCAGATAGTGGCTGATATCCCGGTGCGCTTCCTGCGCCGACATGCATCCCACTGACGGCAGCCATTCAGTCTTGACGCTGCGGAACAGCCTTTCCATCGGAGAGTTATCCCAACAATTTCCTCGACGGCTCATGCTCTGCTGTATCCGATAGCGCCAGAGGCGCTGACGGAATTTCCGGCTTGCATATTGGCCGCCTTGATCCGAGTGAAACAGCAAGCCTTGCGGTCGACCACGCTGCACATAGGCCATCTCCAACGCCTGTACGACCAGATCGGCATCAGGGCGTGTCCAGAACGACCAGCCAACAACCCGACGCGTGAACAGGTCGAGTACTACGGCCAAATAATGCCAACGGCCCTGCGCCCAGACATACGTGATGTCACCACACCAGACCTGATTCGGCGTACCAACCTCGATTTCGCGATTGAGATGGTTCGGGATATCGATCCGCTCGACCGTGGCTTGCTTGTAGGTATGGCGCCCCGGCTGCTTGCAGATCAACCCGAGCTCTTCCATCAAGCGGCTGACCTTGAAGCGGCCAATCGCCGTACCTTCCTCACGCATCATGCCCATGATGCTGCGACTGCCAGCAGAACTTCGACTATCGATGAACAGCTCATGTACTCGGCTACGCAGTGCCATGCGCTCGGCATCAACGCGTCGGGCTCGCTCTCGGTGAGCATACAGGCAGGACCGCGATACGTCGAATACCGCGCAGATCAGTGCGACCGATTCGCTTGCGCCAATCTGATCAATTACATCGTACGTTCGATGCCTTCCGACATCAAGAGCGCGGTAGCCTAATGGAATGGTCTGCCCCACCTCCTGCGCGATACTAAGCGCTACCATCTGGGAGAGCGACCATGAACGATCACCGCGTGCACGTAATTGGCATTGATCTCGGCAAGAATTGGTTCCACCTTATAGCCATCGACGAGCGAGGCGGCGAGATCTTTCGCAAGAAGCTCAACCGTGGGCAACTCGCGGAGTTCGCGACTACTGCGCCAAGATGCCTGATCGCGATGGAGGCATGCCCTGGATCTCAATTCTGGGGGCGACGGCTCCAGGAGGCTGGCCATGAATTGCGCATCATTCCGGCTCAGTTCGTGAAGCCGTACCTCAAGTCGAACAAAAACGATTTCAACGACGCGCAGGCAATTGCGGAAGCGGCTAGTCGCGAAAGCATGCGCTGCGTCCCACTAAAAACAATGGATCAAGTCGAACTACAAGCTTTGCATCGAGTACGCCAGAGATTCATTGTCGAGCGAACAGCCGTCGTCAACCAGATGAGAGCGCTGCTTCTCGAGCATGGCATCGTCATCCCGGTTGGACGTGCGCTCTTCGCACGGCGTCTGCCAGCAATATTAGCCGACACCGAGAGCGGCTTGTCGCCACGACTGGGCCTGCTCATTGCGCGGCTGCGTCAGCGATGGCTAGCCCTAGACGAAGAAATCGACACGGCATCAGCTGAAATTACGCAGATCGCGCGGGAGTCGGAGCTCTGCCGACGTGTCAGCACAATACCTGGCGTCGGACCGGTTGTTTCAACCGCACTCATTGCTGCTGTCGGCAACGGCACCGCATTCAAACGGGCGCGCGATATGTCGGCGTGGTTGGGTCTTGTGCCAAAGCAATACTCAACTGGCGGCAAGTCAAATCTTGGTGGCATCAGCAAGCGCGGCAACGCTTATTTGAGAATGATGGTAATCCAGGGCGCGCGAGCCTTGATGATCCACTTGAAGCGCGATCAATCCCGCATAGGCTTATGGCTCCGAGAGGTCGAGCAACGTCGTCACCCACACGTTGCCCTAATCGCTCTGGCCAACAAGATCGTCCGTATCTGCTGGAAGGTGTTGACCAGCCAGCAACCCTATCGGCCATTTGTGGAAACATCCGCAGTTGCATGAGCAACCCGAGCACTACCGTCCTGTTTTGCGAGCCCTGAATAGCTGATGACACAGAACCGTTGACCGGCATGCCGAAAGCCCGGCTAAAAAAGCAATCCTTAAAGACTGAAAGCTTTATTGGGGCATGGTGTGCGCGGATTCCATCACGGCCAGCAGTCTGCGGACTGCAACAACAGGCCGGATACATTGACGCAAACGTTGTTCTGTCGAAACCGCAAACCAGTGACTTGCAAATCTGGGGCAGACCATACATTTTTTAAAATGGCCTTCTCACGCTCGAGGCGTTCGATACGTGCCTCGAGTTCCTGAATACGCTGTTGATCCGGCGTGATTGCCTTGCCCTGTGGCGTGACGCCCTAGCGTTCCATCTGAAGTTGCTGCACCCAGCGGCGCAGCACCATCTCGCCGACGCCGACCGAGCGGCTTGCTTCCATATGGCTATAGCCCTGGTCGAGCATCAGACCGGCGGCTTGCTGTTTGAACTCCGGGGAAAACGTACGTCGTTGCTTGCTCATCAGACACCTCTTCATGGCGACCATTCTCGCCTAAATCAGCGTCCGGATTCATTAGACCACTACAGGACATCTCCTTAGCTTAGTCGCGTCAGCTTGCGGCAGGCTGACGGCAATCTGGCACGCGCGCCAGGCAAGAACGTGTTTCTTACGACCGAATCCCGACGCGACGCGGCGCTGTTACGCGAGAATCGCCAGTGCAATTAGGACTTGGACCAGCGAGGGCAAGACCCGTGTATTCCCTAAGGTAATCGAAAAGTACCAGCGAATCCGTGCTTTGTGCAGGGACCCAAGATGGCGCACCGAATACTCTGCATCTGTGCTCATTGTCGATGATGCACACGAAAGGCCTAACTTGGCGCCCTATTCAATCGATCGCATGATGCGAATTGATTACGATAAGAAGATCCGGAGACAAATGAAAAAGACTCTTCTCGCAGCTTCCGCAGCGGTGTCCTTCGGCACGTTTCATGGTGCCTATGCACAAACCTCGGTGACCCTCTACGGCGTCGTCGATAACGGCATTGAGTATCAAAACGGCGGCGCAAAAAGCGTGGTCCGTGCCTCATCCGGCGGTCTGTTCGCAACCGTCTATGGCATGATTGGTCACGAAGATATCGGCGGGGGCGTCCATGTCAATTTTCAAATGGAGCAAGGCTTTTCCGCCTTCAATGGAACCTCCCAAGTAGCAGGGGCCGCTTTCAACCGGCTCGCTTGGGTCGGCATGTCGGGAGCCTTCGGCGAGTTCCGGGTCGGCCGTCAGAAGAAGCCTCAGTACCTTTTTCTTGACGGCGAACTCGACCCGATCGCGGGCAAATCGATTGCTTCTTCTTTTAGCGATCTAGCGAGCGTTTCAGTTCGCGCCAGTAACGCATTGACGTACTTCACGCCCCGTTATCGCGGCTTTGAAGCGCAGTTCATGGTGGCCATGCGTGACTCCACCACAAAGCCGACGAATGGGCTTCAGCTCTATAACGCAGTCTTCAAGTACATTAACGGCCCGTTGCATCTTGCGGCGGGCTACGAGCGACAAGCGAATGCGACGGGCACTTCGGTTCAACGGAATTTCGTTCTTGCTTCTTCTCTGAGGTTCGATGCCGCGCGATTTCACCTCGTCTACACGACGGAAAAGCAATCTGACCATAGTCTGGATGTCTCCATCTACACTGCGTCCGCATCGGTTCTTCTAAATCCTGCGAATGAAGTTGCGTTGATGTGCGGCTACCTTCACGACCGCAGCGGAAGAGGTAACAACGCCCAACAGGTTGGGCTCGGCTATATGTATTTCCTCTCGAAGAGTTCTATTCTCTATGCATTGGCAGGCCTGGTTGACAATCGTAATCAAGCAACGAATGGACTCGAGGGCACCGAGTACTCAGGGATATCTGTTACGCCTGGAGCCACCGCGCGAGGAATCATCATCGGAATGACGCACAAGTTCTGATGCGCATGCACCATATTTTAATCAACTAGCAATAAATATATTAAATTTCCTTATTATTTAGCCCTTCCGTCACATAAAAGACGAGCGGTGATGATTGGGGCGGCGGAAGGACGATTTTAGGCAATCACCGTGGCCGTTATTGCTTTCCACTTTTACGAGATAAACTTCAACGGGTTGTACGGAAAGGCATCGTGGTGTCAACTGGTACTACTACATTATGCGCTCCCAAATGCTTTTAGCTCCTTCAAATTATGAGGCTCTGCGGCACGGGCATCGATCCTGACCATTGCGTGCGTGCGCGATGGGACGAAGGTCATTGGAAGAATTGCACAAACGATTCTTCGCAAAGGCTTCCAGTGAAATCATGTGGTCTCTGAAGATTGCCGCTCCTTCTTCCATCCGCACTGAACACAGCCATATCGGACAACTATTATCGCGAGCTCTGAAGCGTTGAATACATTGCAAACGTTTAGTTTTGCAAATCCGTTCGCCTCACAAGGCGCTATCGATTCACGGGTAATCCTCAGCCATTTCGTTCTCTACGGTGGTGAACAGGCAATCCGGAGGACTCCTTACCCGATGGCTGGCATTCTGCATGTACTACGGTCCGAAGTTCGCTGGTAAGGTGCTGGATGCGTGGGCTTATAAGGTGGGTGTCACGCTGTCGTTATCCGGCCCGGCAGGCCCGTGGACAACGCCTACATCGAGAGTTTCAACGGGCGATTCGGGACGAATGCCTGAACGAGCACTGGTTCGTTTCCATGCGCCATGCCAGGCATTTGATTGAGGAGTGGCGTATCGAGTACAACACCGAGCGGCCCCACAGCTCGCTCGGTTATCTTGCGCGATGCGATTCGTGCAGGCGCACGAAGCGAAGGAATTATTAACCTCGGACTCTAACTCCACTTCGTACTAAAACGGGGCAGGTTAATAACCGGCCACACCGTCGCGAGCGGCCGACGTCTTCTCGATGCTCATTGCTGGGGCGTTGAGTGGCGTCGGGGTGCCGCTCGTCCCTCGTCTATACGTCCAGCAGGAACTCGCCGAGGGACGCTTGATCATTCCGGTGGGGCGGTCAAAACCGTGGCCTTAAGCGCTATTGCTTCGTTTATCCGGAACATAAAGAGATGTCGCCCTCACTACGAGTGTTAGCTGACTATCTGCTCGAATGCGCTGCCCAAGCACGTACCGCGTTATTGACTAGCTGAACCGGACCCTGATCGCAAATTCTTCGCGTGACAAACCTAGCCCACCCTCACACAAGATTCGCGGCGCAAGCACTTCTACTTGGCACTCCCGCGGTCAGAATAAAACTTGCTAAAGTCCTCGGGCGGAGTAGTCACGCTGATATAAATCAAAGTCTCATTTCCGGAGTTAACTACTCCGTGAATGGCTCCCGCAGGCGTACGGACAACGTCTCCGGCGCGAATTTCTCGAGTAGCGTTATTGGCAAGAAGCAAGGTCCCTTGCCCCTTCTCGACGATCCACTCCTGCTCCGATATGGCATGGCTGTGACGTTCCGAAACGGCCTTGGGCTGCATTGTCACGCGAGTGATCGTCATCTTCGCTTCCGGAGAATTTTTATACCAAAGCAGTTGGACTGAATCTTTGCCCGGATTTTTCAGGGTCGTTGTCGTATTGCTAGGAAGGATTTCGACTGCTGGCACCGACTGATTCGCTGGTTTGTTCTCGGATTGGTTGGATTGCATAGTTTGCGATAACGCAGGGTTTGAACTGGCAAGCGAATAAGATATTGCGACGACGGAAGAACATAAGACGGCGAGGCGCTGTAAACGCTGCATGAGTGCTCCTTAATCTTTGGAGGTGGGGACGTCTTGTGCGTAGGTTTCTGGTTAAGACATTCGTCCGTGAACTTTGTGCGCCACTTGAGTCCAAGCTCAAGTTTCGGTTATCTTCACTGCGCATCCGACACGGGTTTGAGCGAAGGACTTTCGACTGGGCGTGCACTGGATTCGGCAGGCGAGGCTTTCTCACGTATGAAGAGCACGAGCCCGGCACAGATAACAAGGCACCCTGCCATGAGTGCAAATGCAGACCGGTAGCTCCCTCCGGTGGCGCTAATTGAGAAACCGATGACAATCGGCGCGAGGGATCCACCGATCTTTCCCGCTCCATTGATCACCGAGCTGAGAAAGCCCATTGCTTCACTCGGCATTTTTTCGGTGACTAGCGCCCAAAACGGGCCCTGCGCCATGAAGATGCCACACCCAGCCGTCACGGCCATCAATGCAATGCAAGCTTCTGCACTCGACGCCTCAAAGGCGGCATAGAGCGATACTGCGCCAATCATCCATATGGCGCTTAAGAAGTACGCCTTATTCCCACGGAAAATCTTCGTCCCGATGGTGTTTGCCAACATTAGGCCAACGAAACCTGCGAGGTACGGCAGCGAAGCATAGACCCCCATTTTAACCATGGCGAAATGGCGGACGTCTACCAGGTAGGATGGCATCCATGAGAAGAACCCCCAGTAGGTGACATCATAGACAAGGTAGATTACGCACATCATTAACAGCTTCGGCACCTTGAAGGCTTCAATTACGCTAATCTTTTTGGACCGCGCGGCAGCCGATTTGCCTTCATAGATCTCGAGCTTTTCTGCCTCCGTGATCTGTGGGTGTTCACTTGGTTGCGAATACAGATGTCGGTACACAAGGAACGCCACGAGCGCTCCTGGGATCGCAAATGCACAGAACATCACGCGCCAGCCGAAGTTGTGTACGAACCAGACAACAATCAATGGCGTTACAGCCGGAGCCAGCGCGGTAGCGCCAGACATCATCGACGTCGCACGCAGACGCTCCGCTTTCGGGAACCATACCGAAACAGTCTTATATGCAGCGGGTACCTGAAAAGCCTCACCCACACCAAAAAAGAAACGGATAGCAATCATACTCACTATGCCACTGGCCATGCCAGTCGCGGCAGTGAAAGCGGTCCACCAGGTCAGTGCAATCAACATTGTTTTGCGCGACCCGATTCGGTCCGCCATGATGCCTCCGATCACCTGAAACCAGCCGTAGCCGATGATGAAAGCACTCATCGCGAGACCAATTTGGCTAGCGCTCAAATTGAGTTCTTTGGCGATGAAAGGCGCCGCCACACTAAAATTGGCTCTATCGAGAAACGCTACGATGTAAACCAGCCAGAGCATTAACAATGTCCGATTTCTAACTTTCCATTTCTTTGCCACGTTTCCGTCTCCTCTTTATAATCTTGTCGGCCGCAGTAACGCTCGTATTTGACAAGCCCGCGAACCCGTGCCGTGCATTGCAATCAATATGAGTACATTGTCAAAGCCCGCGGCGACGCAGGCTGACTCAAGAAATCAACGCCTCGACCGCGAGGAAAAATCGCCTCTTCTAGGTCGGCACTTAAATGGCTTTCATCTTATTTGCGCGCTTTTCAAGGCGAGCGCTATATTAGGCCCGACGCTTCTTATAAGAAGGGTGCTAGGCCTGACGGGCTTCTGGCTTATTTCTTCGGAGACGAACCCATCTCAATGAAATGCAACATCGGGTTCGTGAGACACAGTGCGGCGACTTGAGAGCGCAATGAGCACCAACATGACAGCTGCGCCGGCAAAAAGCGCGTAACCCAAAATATAGAAGCTGCTTGCAGCGCTCGCGCCTTGAGCGAAATACCCTACTGCCATCGGTCCAACGATGCCTCCGCAACTAGCGAAGATGTTCATCAAACCAACAGCGGCGCCAGCTTGGTTTCGTGGGAACATGCTGATTGCCCAGCTCCACCACGTACCTGCGCCGGAATAGAGGCCCGCACCGGCTACGCTGAACATAACCACACTCCACATCAACGTTTGTGGACCGTAATGTTGAGCCAGCAAAGCGAATCCCGCAACGCTGATCGGAAGCGCTACAAACCAACCTCTCGATACGCGAGTGCGATCCGAAAACCGTGCGTTCAAGTACATCGAGAGCGCACCAAATACAAACGGGATGGCAGTGAACACTCCGGTCGATGAATATCCGTGCGGGAAGAAGCTTTTTATAAGACTCGGCATCCACAGGCCAAAGCTGAAGATAACCATGATCCAGAAGAAGGACGCCAACCCGAGCAACCAAACTGCGGGATGTGTCAGAACCGAAGCGAAGCCAGAGTTCTGGCTCGTGCCATGATTGCGACGACTCAGAATATATTCACGTTCGCGCTCACTGATGCGCTTGTCGGTCGCCGGATCGTCAGATACGTACCGGAGGAAAGCGAGTCCCATCACAATTGCGGGAATGCCCTGAAGAACGAACATCATCTGCCATTGCACCACGTCAATCATCCATCCGGCCAACGGAGCCATAACGACCGTCGAGATGGGCATCGCATACTGCGCGACACTCACAGCACGTCCACGCTCCTCTCCCGGAAACCACTGAATGAACAAGATGGCGAATGACGGCCAGATCACTCCCTCCGCGATGCCCAGAAGAACCCGCACAAAGAGCAAAGCATGAAGATTCGAAATAACCCCTGTCAGGCAGGCGGCGATGCCTGTTGTAATGAGCGCGAAGCCGACAACTCGCCGAGGACCGATGCGTTGAGCTACTGCGCCACCAGGTATCTGCGTTAGCACGTAGCCCCAAAAAAAGGCCGAGAGCAGAGTGCCGATGACTCTCATATCCAGAGCAAGATCTCGGGCGATAAGCGGAGCAGCGACACCGATGTTCGACCGGTCAGCGAATGCCACGAGGTAGCTGATGAACACGATCACGCCGATTCGAGTCCACCGCGATCTGCCGACGGGTCGGTCAACATCATAAGCCTGTGTTGTCATGCTTGTCTCCAGCTCTAATTGTGGTTGCACTTTATTTATGCGTATGGACTTCTTTATGAAACGGAATGCTGCCTCTTAAGCGTTCGGTTCCAATGAACGGGCGTCAGTCCGGGCACTGGACTCTCGAAAGCCCGCACACAATCGTCCAGTAAGCAACCGAGGTATGCGGTTTTCAAAGAAGGTCCTCCGAAAGCGAGACTGGAGATGTTCCCTAGTCGGGAGTTGCCTGCCGAACTCATGTCATGTTGCGTCAAGCTTCCCAAAATAAATTTTTCCTGTAACTCACGTGCGTAATCATCGTCTCTATCCTGTAATACCGTCTGGATTTGCCCGTCCGGGCGAATAACATAGAGTGTGTTGCTACCAATGCAGGTGACCCATGCGCCTCCGAAGGCATCGAACGTCAATCCGTCCGGAAAGTCGGCGTTATCGTAGGTCGCAAGAACCTCCTTCGGACCCACCGTGGCATCGTCATGAAGGGGAAAGCGGCTAGTACGCTGGTTGTACGTCTCATTGACATAAAGCCACTTCCCGTCAGGAGAGAACGCAATCTCGTTGGTGTAACCGAGCCCATCAGCAACAACGCGTACTCCCGTCTCGTCTGCCACCGCGATGTAACCATCGGCAACTTGATGAGTCCACGCAACTGTCCTCGGCCTCTGACGGGTGCTGATCGTGAACCACAGTCGTCCCGCTCGATCGTTGACCAGGTAATTGCTCGGCGGGAGCGGCTCGCCGTTCAAGCTCTCAATTAGTGGTTGTGCAACTCCGAGAGCATTAACCGAAAAAATGCCGCCAAGCTCCGATCCCAGATCGGCGAAGAGCACATCACCACTGATTGAGAGCGCTATGCCGTTCGGCAAAAACTTTCGCAATCTCTGGTCGCTAATGATCACATCCTGCGTGCCGCCCGTTGCACTTACAACTGTGTAGCCACCGTTTCCGTTGGCAACGATTAGATCGCCGTTCGAGAGTGCCAAGACGCACTCGGGACGTTTCAGACCACGGGTGACAACGCGGAGGTCGTCGAAATCAACGCGAAAATCGCGTGGAAGTGGATAATCCATTTGCCGCCTCTTTCTCAATCTATCCAACTGCAAAGGTAAGTTACGCCGGTCGTAAGTCTGCCATCCACTCGAATGATTCTTCGCTGGTGCGAAGAGGCAGGTACTCACACCCGATATAGCCCGCGTAGTTAGCGTCTTGCAAAGCCTTGAACACTGCCTCGAAATTGACTTCTCCCGTCCCCGGCTCATGACGGCCCGGGTTGTCGGCAATCTGGACATGAGCCGCAAAGGGCAGCGACCTCTTCATCCGCTCGATTAGGTTTCCTTCACCTCGCTGGAGATGAAAGAGGTCGAGCATCACTCGTAGGTTGGTCTTTCCGAGGGTTTCAATCGCTTCGAGGGCTTGCGCCTGTGTATTGAGTAGATAGCGTGGACGGTCGATGCTGTTAAGCGGCTCGATCATCACTGTGATACTCGCTTGTGCGGCAAGCAAGCACGCAAAGTCGATGCACTGCAGATAGTTTTCCCACGCCACTGTTCGATCGGCCTGGGGTGCAAGCAGTCCAGCCATGATGTGAACGTTAGAGCAACCTATTTCGCGAGCGTAACCGATCGCTTGTTCAGCACTAGTCTTGAACTCTTCGAACTTGCCTGGATCTGCCGCGAGGCCCCAATCTCCCGCCGTGACGTCTCCTGCGGGAGAATTAATACCCACGCATTGGAGCCGATGCTCAGCGAGCAGTATGGCGACTTCTTTGCTGGCAAGTTCGTAAGGAAACCACACTTCAACCGCATTAAATCCTGCGTGCGTGGCGGCGGCGAAGCGTGAAGCCAGCGGTAATTCTTGAAAAAGAGTCGAGAGATTTGCGGAGAAATTTAGCATGGTTTTTCGCCTAGCGGACATTCGCTTCAGGTACGCCGGTCCGCGCATCACCTGCGCACGCTACATCCCACTCACTGACTATGTCAGACAGGTGCGCACCCTTCTCCGGTGCCGGATGACGGACTACACATGGGGTCTTCGAGAGTTTGACGGGGAAGCCTAACGTCCGGATCGACCCATGCCCGGGATGGTCAA
The DNA here is from genome assembly GCF_031450995.1 of Caballeronia sp. LP006. Taxonomy (NCBI): domain Bacteria; kingdom Pseudomonadati; phylum Pseudomonadota; class Betaproteobacteria; order Burkholderiales; family Burkholderiaceae; genus Caballeronia; species Caballeronia sp. LP006. The sequence goes on from NZ_JARTVW010000006.1 coordinate 149,008, forward strand.
CTGATATCACCATCTCGCGGTGCAGCGTCTGTGGGTCGCTGAGGGCCTCCGGGAGGTTCTGTACCACGCCGCAGGGCACGCCCGCTTCGTTGAGGTTTTTTACCCAGTTCGCCTGTGTATCGGTTGATATCTGCTCGTTGATCAGCTGATTGAGCGCATCTCGATTTTTTATCCGCAACACATTCGTCGAAAATCTCGGATCGTTACGTAGCCCTTCCATGCCCAACTGCTCAAGGAATCGATTGAGCACTGCCTCAGTACTTGGGGCGACGGCAATGTCGCCATCGGCCGCTGTGAACATTCCATACGGTGCCGTGATCGGATGATCGTTGCCGCTTCGCTTCGCAGGCTCGCCAGTCGCGAGATGATCAGACGCATACCAGGCGAAGAGGCTCATCAGTGAGTCAACCATCGCCGCTTCTACACGCTGACCCTCTCCGGTCATGTCACGCACGCGCAGTGCGTTCACGATCCCGAACGCAGCGTAGAGACCAGCGACCAGGTCACTGATGGGAATGCCGCTGCGAATAGGATCATCGTCGACCTTGCCGTTCAAGCTCATGAACCCGCTCATTGCCTGAGCGATGAAGTCGAACGCCGGCCGTTGCGCGTACGGACCTGTTGATCCGTACCCATTGATGGAAGCAGTCACGAGCCGTGGGTTAAGTTCCGACAGCCTTTTATCAGTCAAGCCCATCTCATCGAGGACACCAGGGCGGAAGTTCTCGACGAGCACGTCTGCTCGCTCAATCAACGACGAAAGCGTCGCTTTCCCGCTTTCCGTCCTCAAATCCAGCGTGATCGACCGCTTATTGCGATTGAATGAAGCGAAGTAAGTTGAAATCCCATTGACGATCGTTCCTTGACCTCGGATGGGGTCGCCCACGCCGGGCGGCTCGATCTTCACAACGTCAGCGCCCATGTCGCCCAGCAACATCGTGCAAAACGGGCCAGACAGTATACGTGTAAGGTCGACGACCTTGATACCAGCGAGCGGCAGTGTCATGTTTTACCCCGCAGCCGTCGCAACGGCATCGGTAGCGTGCAGCCGGAGTCTTGGCCCAGCCTTCATCACTTGGCCAACCAAGCCCTTGCCGAGGAAGGCCTCCATCTTCTTGGCAACCAAGATGGCTTTTTCCAAATCGACACCAGTTTCGTATCCAGATTCTTGCAACAGAAAGAGCAGATCCTCTGTGCAGATGTTGCCGGTCGCCCCAGCGGCAAACGGGCATCCGCCCAGACCGCCGACGGACGAATCGTAACGGGTGATGCCCTCCTCCAGGCCGACGATGACATTAGCCAGACCAATGCCACGAGTGTTGTGCAGATGAAGCGCCAACTCGATACTGGACGGCAATGCAGCGCGGATCGCGCGTACCAACCGGCGGATGTTCTCCGGGGTAGCCATTCCTGTCGTATCGGAAAGAGTCACTTCAGTCACGCCAACTTCCACGTAGCGCCTCGCAATTTTTTCGACTTGCTCGATAGGGATGTCCCCTTCGAATGGACAGCCGAATGCTGTCGCGACGGCTCCGATCAACGCCTTTGGTTGCCGAGACTCGGTTGGTGCAAGAAGCACTTGCGCCACCTCGTCGAGGCCAGCGAGCGACTCGTCGACACTGCGGTTGAGGTTTTTTCTGTTGTGGGTGTTAGACGCGGAGCACAGCAAGACCGCAGCATCGAGCCCGGTCTGGACAGCGCGTTCTGCTGCGCGGAGATTCGGAACGAGTGCGGAAAGACGAGTGTCGGGACGGCGTTCGATACCTGCCAGCACTTCTTCGGCATCGGCAAGCTGCGGAACGGCTTTCGGTGAAACGAAGGACGTAACCTCAATGTTCTTGATGCCCGCCGCGAGCATATCGTTGATCAGTTCGATCTTTCGCTTCGTGGGCACGAACGTGGGTTCAATCTGCAACCCGTCTCGCGTACCAACCTCGGTCACTGTAACGAACGGCTTATCCGAAAGGACGACGGGGGAGGAATTCTCTTGGATTTGCACTGATTTGTCTCCGACTTTTCGCCCCAGTGAGAGGGGCTCTGGGCGCCCGCCGATATCCGACGGGAGATTTGAGGACTATGATGAACGCCCTTAACAACCGCAAAAAGCGATCGTTCGAGTGCCCCTCCCTCTCGAACGGAGATGCCCCGACGATGCGACATCTGGATACCCGCACAGCACAAATCTTTTTGACGATCGCGCAAGAAGGAAGCATTGCAAAGGCAGCCACACGCGAAAACATGGTGCCATCGGCGGTAAGCAAACGCTTACAAGAGCTCGAGGCGGCAGTTGGCGTCTCGCTCGTTGAACGCAGTCAGAAGGGAATTCAACTGACGCCTGCCGGCGAGGCAATGGCCCACCATGCACGAGTGGTGGTTTTGGCGCTAGAAGCTCTGCAGGCTGAAATGGCCGATTACGTCAATGGCGTTCGCGGACACGTACGGGTGCGCGTCAGCGCCTCGGCCCTCGCGGCAGGCGTGCCGGCGCAAATCCAGAGCTTTTTAGAGAACCATCCCGACATTAAACTTGATCTCGAGGAACAAGAGACTCCCGTCATCGTGCGTGACGTTATCGAAGGCCGAGCAGACGTTGGACTCGGGCCGAACATTTTCGTCCACGAAGGACTCCAACTGAGGCCTTACGGACGCTATGATCTGGCCGTTGCTGTACCTCAGAATCATCCGCTTGCTCGTCATCTCTCGCTGCGATACGAAGAGACGCTTGCTTACGACCATGTTGAGCAGCCGAAGACCACCGCGTTGTCGCAACTGCTGGACTACGCCGCTAAGCAAGCCTCGATGATCAAGAAGACAAGAATCCATGTACGAGGTTTCGACGCGGTATGTCACATGGTTGGGCTAGGCATGGGAATCGGCATTGTGCCCTCGTTCCTTTCCAAGACATACGCCCCGACCTATAGCCTGCGCTTTATTCCACTGACAGACGCATGGGCTCACCCACTGATCTGCATCATGTACCGCGAGCGTTCCACCCTACCTGCGCCAGCACTTGCCTTGGTTGAACATCTCGAACAGAACGCTTCTCGGTGAACATTCGCAACTGCGCACAGCCTTCCACCATGTTCACTAAGCAGTCGCCCGGGCGGCAGCCAGTATCACAGCTGTCGCCAATTCGCTCACCAGCCCTTTAGTTCCGGGCAGCTAGTGGATGTCGCTCAGGCCCGCCTGCTACCGATGGCGCCCAGCGCGGAAGTCGATTGGACCGTTAGAAAGATGATTTCTTGCTCACCGTGTTGCCTCACGTCTTCTCCACTCGCGTTAGTCCAGGATTACGGTCGGCGGTGTATAGGGGAAGGACCACAGACTCGATCAGGCCGATCGCTTCCATCGCCAGATGTGACAACGTGTGCTGGCTGCTGGTTGCGATAGTCAGACGGCTGTGCAGCGTCGGTTGGCGTATACGCGTGACAGAAAACGGGCGCCTGAGCGGATCGGTGGCCGTTGCATTGATGGGCAACACCGCGTACCCATAGCCCTCGCAAACGAGGTCAAGAATTGCCCCCACGGCATCTACCTCCAGTGCGATGGTGAGCTTGACACCCTCCTCGGCGGCGCGTGCTTCTACAATCTGTCGCAGCGCATGCATGCGGCCGGGAATGACAAGCGGGTAGCGCGGAATGTCTTTCAGGCGGATCTGCTTTGGCGCCTCAGCGCCTTTCTCGCCTGCAATGCCAATCAGGAACAATTCCTCTTCGAATACTGCACGCTTCTCGACCAGTGCTGTGAGTGAAGTATCGTAAAGCACCGCTGCGTCTAGGCGGCCCATCATCAGCCACTCCGTCAGATACGTAGATAGCCCTTCGGCCACCGAGATGGTCGCCTCGGGGAACTGCTGCCTGAACTGCCGAATCAGCTCCTGCGTGGCTATCTTGGCAAAACTCGGCGCAAGCCCGACGCTAAAGTGGCCACCGACTGCTCCCTGCAACTGTCGAAGATCGTGCCGCGCACGCTCGGCCTGCAGCAGCATTCCCTTTGCGTGGCCCAACATGACCTGCCCCGCATCACTTGCTACCACACCGCGCCCGTGGCGCACGAGCAGGGTCTGTCTTAATTCGACCTCCAATTGCCGCACTAGGCGGCTCAAGGTCGGCTGATTGGTATCCAGGATCGTGGCTGCGCGCGTAAAACTGCCAAGTTCCACCACATGGACAAAGGCCTCAAGCTGCTTAAGCTCCATTCGACCATCCTATACACAAATCACATATCAGCTAGTCGGTTATATCGATTGTATGAAATAACCTGTAACCCCACAATGGGTGATCGGTTGTCCATCACCGCACCCTTCCGAGTGGAGCTTAATAGACATGAAGTCGTGCCTTCCGCCAGATCCGAACCCCGTCGAGCCCATGTATGCGCTGCCCGCGCTCTCATGCGACGCCCATTGCCACGTGTTCGGTCCCGCCGAACGTTTTCCGTATGCCGATGATCGCACCTATACGCCTCCCGACGCGCCGTTCGAGTCCTTAGTCGCCCTCCACGACCATCTGAGGCTCTCACGCGGCGTGATTGTTCAAGCAAGCTGTCACGGCACTGACAACACCGCAATGCTCGATGCGATCGCGCGTGGCAATGGGCGATATCGGGGTGTTGCAATTGTCGATGCAGGTGTGACCGACGAAAAGCTGAACGCCCTTAACGACGCAGGTGTACGCGGCGTTCGCTTCAATTTTGTTGCGCATCTGGGCGGGGCTCCTGACCTAGATGTGTTCGATCGCGTCCTCCTGCGAATTGAAGCGCTTCGCTGGCACGTCGTGCTGCACCTTGATGCGCAGGACATCGTCAGATATGCCGATCTCATCAGACGAATTCGTGTGCCATTCGTCATCGACCACATGGGACGCGTGCGCGCCGAGGCGGGTCTGGACCAAGAGCCGTTTCGTCAACTGCTCGAACTGATGAAAAACCCGCTGGCGTGGGTGAAGGTGTGCGGCTCCGAAAGAGTTTCTGCCGGCAAGAGGCCGTTCGACGACGCAATTCCTTTTGCGCGTGCACTCGTTCAGGCGGCACCGGATCGAGTTCTTTGGGGCACGGATTGGCCACATCCGAATATCTCGAAGGACATGCCCAACGACGGGGAACTCGTCGACCTACTGTTCCGCATTTGCGACGATCCCAGGCTCATTCACAAAATACTCGTCGAGAATCCTGAGCGACTTTACGATTTCGCCCCAGTCAGATAAAGACGGTCGCAAAGACCGCAAAGACAACATAACGGAGACAAGCATGACCCAAGCCGAAATTCGTTCGCGTATCACGCTTGCCGTGGGGTATTCGCGATGAATGTCGCCTCATCCCCGGAAGCCGTTCCGCGCCCGCGCGTTCCCTTTTATCGCCAACTCTACGTGCATGTGTTGGCCGCGATCCTAATTGGCGTATTGCTCGGTCATTTCGCACCGACGCTGGCGGTCCAGATGAAGCCTCTGGGCGATGCGTTTATCAAGCTCGTCAAGATGGTGATAGGCCCCATCATCTTTTGCACTGTGGTCTCCGGCATCGCAGGCATGGGCGACATGAAGAAGGTAGGACGCGTCGGCGGAAAAGCGCTGCTTTATTTTGAGGTGGTCTCGACGCTCTCCTTGATCATCGGTCTGCTGGCCGGACACCTGCTGCGCCCGGGTGCAGGATTCAACCTTGATCCATCCAGGATCGACGCCTCCGCTCTCTCCGGCTATGCGACTAAAGCTCATGAGCAAAGTACGGTCGAGTTCCTGATGCACATTATCCCGAACACCGTTGTGGATGCGTTCGCGACGGGCAACGTGCTGCAGATTTTGCTCATCTCAGTGCTGTTCGGCGCAGCGCTCGCCAAGTTCGGCGAACGAGGTAAGCCGCTAGCCGACTTCATCGGCGGCATCGCTAATGTATTTTTTGGCATCGTTCACATCATCATGAAGACGGCGGCCATTGGGGCGTTCGGCGCAATCGCCTACACCATCGGAACGTATGGCGTCGGATCGGTCTTGCCGCTCCTCAAACTGATTGGCGCTTTCTATTTGACGCTCTTTGTGTTCGTCGTCGTCGTGCTCGGCGGCATCGGCCGGGTGATGGGCTTCAATATCTTTCGCTTTATGAGCTACATCCGCGAGGAGCTTCTTATTGTTCTCGGAACCAGTTCGTCTGAAGCGGCCTTGCCAGGCATACTCGCAAAGCTCGAACGCCTCGGCTGCTCCAAGCCGGTAGTCGGGCTTGTCGTGCCGGCGGGCTACTCGTTCAATCTCGACGGCACGAATATCTATCTAACAATGGCGGTTCTCTTCATTGCGCAGGCCTTCAATATCCAGCTGACCTTCACGCAGGAAATGACGTTGGTCATTGTCGCGATGCTCACATCGAAGGGGGCAAGCGGCGTGGCTGGCGCTGCGTTCATCATGCTCACCTCGACGCTACTGGTGTTCCCCATCATCCCGGTATCCGGAATGGTGCTGATTCTCGGCATTCACCGCTTCATGGGTACTGGGCTAGCGATCGTCAACACGATTGGCAACGGCGTCGCCACGCTGGTGGTCTCGGCTTGGGAACGAGAACTCGACCGCGACAAACTCGACGCAATTATGAGAAGGCACGTCGTCGTGTAAGGCCCGACTTCGCATTGGAGACCGCCGCTTGAGCGGCTCTCCACCCCGAAACACAATCAAAACATAAGGAGACTGATCGTGAAGATCAGGGGAAACGTACGCCCTCAGGGTTTGGCAGCCAAGAGTTGTCGCTTACACGCGAGCACTTGCGCCGCATTCGTATTGTGCGCAACAAATGCGGCCGCGCAAGTGCAAGCCACGCCGCAGGTGCAAGGTGGCTCGCAGGTACAGCTTTACGGAATCATCGGCACCTACATCGGGAGTGTGAAGCGTAGCGACATGCCACAATCTGCAATACTCATGGGGAGCGGAGGCCTTACCACGTCCTTCTGGGGAATCGGAGGCAAGGAAGACCTTGGTGGTGGCGTCAGTGCCATCTTCGCCCTTGAGAGCTTCTTTCAACCGCAAAACGGAGCGCAAGGTCGCAATGCGACTGACCCATCCTGGTCGCGCAACGCGTACGTGGGCTTCAAAGGTGACTTCGGTCAAGTGACCTTTGGGCGGCACAGAAATCCGACCTACACGGCAGAAGCTCTCGTCAATCCATTCGCATCATCGACCGTCTTTTCGCCGCTCGTGGTCCAGACCTTTGTGGCCAACTATGGCGGCACGATCATCGGAGATACGGTGTGGAATAACACCGCCAAGTATACGACCCCGAGCTTTAAGGGCTTCGGCGCAACAGTAATCTACGGTCTTGGTGGCGTTGCGGGTTCGCCTGGTATCAGTAATCTCGGCGTTCACTTGAATTACCAAGGTCACGGACTTACGGCGGTGCTATCTGGCCAGCGCGTGCGGTACACAGCAGCAGGGCCTGTGGGCGCACAGTACGCCTATCTTGCGGGCGCAGCATACGACTTCAAGGTCGTGACGCTCTACGGGGCGTGGGCGATGACAAGTGATGTAAGCACGCTTACTGGCAGTCATACCTACGAAGCAGGGTTGTCAATCCCCTTCTCGCCCGCGGACTTCCTGCTTGCAGAGTGGGCGCGTACGCGGCGGTCCGGGTCTACGTCTTCGACCAGCAGTCTTCGCAACACTGCCGCGCTCGGTTACGACCATCTACTGTCCAAGCGAACGGATATCTACGCGATTTACTCTTTGGACAAGCTGAGCGACCACCCTATCGGCAACACTTTTGCCGTTGGCGTTCGGCACACGTTTTGACGATCACTTATAGGACGAGCAATGATGATCATCGATTGTTGATTTGGGGATGCGGCTATTTTCTTGGACTGTTTTATGTTGTTAGACCAAGGCTTTTACGGTACTCGATGGGGCTGAGATAGCCAAGGGAGCCCTTAATCCGTTTCTCGTTGTACCAGCGAACGTAGGCGTCCAGTATCTCAACAAACTCCGCGATGGTCGTCGAACGCCAGTCTCCTGGATAGAACATCTCGGTCTTCAGCCTGCCGAAGAATCCCTCGCAGGCAGCATTGTCAGGGGAACAGGCTTTCCGCGACATGGATCGAATCAGATTAGCCTTTGCAACCCGCGATAGCCAGCCCGGCCAACGGTAGTGGCCACCCCGATCGGAATGCACGATCGGCGTTTTATCTTCTTCAGTCACGGTTTCGATAGCCGCATCCAACATGGTATTCACGAGCTCTGCATCAGGGCTTGTGCCAATCGACCAGCTGACTACCATGCCATCGAAGCAGTCGATCATGGGCGACAGATATACCTTACCCGCAGGAATCTGGAACTCGGAGATATCCGTCACCCACTTTTCGTTGGGGGCGTCAGCACGGAAATCGCGATTGATGATGTTATCTGGGGCAGGGCTGATTTCCCCAATATAAGAACGGTATCGGCGCCGCCTGGGCCTGGCTGCATGGAGGCCGCCTTGTTTCATGAGGCGACGCACGACTTTCTCTGATAGAAACACACGTTGTCGGCCGAGCGCTGCCTGCACCCGACGATAGCCGTATGATCGGTGATTGTCCTCGAAGATCTCTGCAACGGTACGACGGACTTCTGCATATTTGTCGGCAATCCGCATGGACGACCGTTGGTAGAAATAGGTGCTGCGCGCGAGGTCCAACCGCGCAAGCAGCTCAGCCAAACTGTATTCGTCTCTCAGGGCGTCAACCAGCGTCGTCTTCTCCCGGTTGTTCAGGAGTGGCAGGTCTACGCCCAGGTCTTTTTTTAGGAGTTCATTCGCCTTCTTCAACAGGTCGTGTTCAAGCTGCAGATTGCGAATGTCGCGCCGGAGTCCTTCGACCTGTCGCTCCAGTTCGTCCCGATCCGTCTCTGCAGGTGTTCGCTTGTCGCGTTTCATGGATGCAGGGGCCTCCCGGCCAAGTAACTGGGTCTTCCAGTTGTACAGCGTCACCCTGTCGACGTCCAGCTTTCGCGCCAACGCCCGCGCACTTCCTTCACGTGTGCAGAGTTCGTACACAGCGGCCTGCCTGGACGCTAATGACGCGGCCGGTCGCCCTCGTTTGCCAACCACGTGTTTCCTGGTTTCCGGATAGCGCTCGCGAACCCACGCCGTCAGTATCTGGCGACAGGGATAGCCTAATGCCCTGAGAGTGAAGGCGACGCAGCGCCCGTGGTTGACGTAGTGCTCGAGTGCTACGTTCTTCTGTTCCTCTGAGTACTTCGGCTTTCCGCGAACATACTCATTCTGCAAATCGCCCCTCTTCTCGAATTCTTCGCACCACGCCTTGAGAGAATTCTTTGCGGGTAACCCAACTGGCGGATTGTCGCCTTGATGCGCTTGCCGAGTTTCAGGTACAGCTCAACCGCCCGAACGCGGTCTTCGTATGAATACATGGACTACCTCCTGGTAGTCCAAGATTTTGTCCGCACCCCCATCGAGAACATGGTGCGGGAGATCGCCGCACGGGACGACGAAATCGAACGCCTGAAGGCGCAGATCGACAAGCTCAGACGGATGTACTTCGGGAGCAAGTCCGAGAAACTGGCCCGGCAGATCGATAAACTCGAGGCGCAGCTGGAAGACCTGACGGCCGGTCAGGGCGCGGCCGAGACGCGAGGACACCGAGACAAGACGTCGACAGCGCCGCCCGGTCGAGCGCCCACGCGAGAGCCGCTGCCGCCGCACTTGCCACGCGATGAAATCGAACTCACGCCGAATCCGGCTTGCCCCAAGTGTGCGACAACGATGCAGCGACTCGGCGAGGATGTCTCCGAACAGCTCGCGCGCGTGGCGGCTGCGTTCAAAGTGATCCGCACGATCCGTCACAAGCTGTGCTGTCCTGACTGCGGCCACATCGAACAGCCCGCGATGCCCAGCCTGCCGATCGAGCACAGCATCGCGCATCCGAGCCTGCTGGCCGACATTGTGGTATCGAAGTTCGCCGATCACCAACCGCTGTATCGCCAATCGGAGATTGCGGCACGCGACGGCGTGACGCTGGATCGCGCCAGCATGGGCCGCTGGATCGGGCAGATCGCCGAGCTCTGCGGGCCGCTTGTTGAAGCAATCCAGCGCTACGTGCTGGTCGCCGGCAAAGTACACGTCGACGACACACCGGTTGCGGTGCTCGCGCCAGGCAACGGAAAGACGGTGACCGGTCGCTTCTGGGTCTACGTGCGTGACGATCACCGCTCGGGCTCGACTGAGCCGGCTGCAGTATGGTTCGACTTCTCGTCGAATCGCAAAGGCGTACATCCCCAGACCCGGCTCGCCGCATTCCGCGGGATCCTGCAGGCCGATGCTTACGCCGGTTTCGATCAATTGTATGCGAGCGGCGAGATCCACGAAGCGGCATGCTGGGATCACGCGAGGAGGTACATCTACGATGTTCACGCGCGCACACCGACTCCAGATACCCAGCAACTGCTCGAGATGATCAGCGAGCTCTACAGTATCGAAGCCGACATCCGGGGCAAGGCGCCTGACGAGCGGCTGCGCTTGAGGCAGGAAAAGACCAAGCCGTTGCTCACGAAGTTCGAAGCGACGATCAGGGCGAAACTCGCGACGCTGTCGACGAAGTCCGCGCTCGCCAAAGCAATCAACTACTCGCTGAACCACTGGGCGGCGCTCGTATTCTACTGCGAAGACGGTCAAGTCGAGATCAGCAACGTGCTTGCCGAGAACGCGCTGCGCTGTGTCGCGCTCGGACGCAAAAACTATCTGTTCGTCGGCTCCGACAGCGGGGGCGAGCGGGCCGCCGCGATGTATAGCTTGATCGGGTCGGCAAAGCTAAATGGGATCAACCCGCGCGCCTACCTCGAATACGTCCTGACCCACATCGCTGATCACAAGATCTCACGCATCGACGAATTGCTGCCCTGGAACGTGGCCGACAAACTGAAGCCGGCCACTCCGCCTACACCTTAACCGGATAGATCTGGAAGATTTGGATGGATCATGTCCACGATCGCCTGTGATCTAAATGATTTCCGGCACGCCATCAACATCACCATCATGCCTCACGCGCGCACGAATGAGGAACTGGCCCAGCCGAGTCGCTTACGACCAACCCGCCTCACTTTTATTTTCTGATATATTTCGCATTGCGAACTACCCTTAGGTTTATGTAAAATTCGCTAACAAGCGGTGGAATATTTTCGGGCTACCCGCTCTAGAGTAACAAGGCTGACCAGCAGCAGTGCGATCGAGCGTTCCGACTATTGCAGACCTATGTATGTGCCCGCGAGCGATCGAAACTTTCGCGCAAGAAAAGACGTGCGCGCACGTTCTTTAGCGTCCAGATACGAGCTGACCTCTCTAACCGCACGTTCCAACGTGAGGCTTCATCTTGCAAGCCGGCGTCGAGCGCGCGCCGGCGAAACAGCTTATTGAGCGTGATTGCCCCGGAGAGAAGTCGCGAAATCTCTGGAGTGCGTCCAGAAGCTTTCTCATCCAATGCGGAGGCAGCGTCTAATAGACCCAATCAAATTCTATTTCGGCTTACCATCAATGGATTAAGGGAGGCGGCCTCAAAAGCGAAGTGCAACACCTGTCTCGTATAAGGTGTTGCAATGCCCGACAAAACTTCGTACCAGCAGCTTCAACCTGAAGAGCGCCTCGCCATCGCAAGCTGCGACTGCAGGATGTGAGCATTCGGGCCATGGCCTGAATGCTCGGGCGCTCGCAGTCCACCGTGAGCCGTGAACTAACGCGAAACAGTTCTCCTGCTGGCTACGCATCAGTGCCGGCCGAAGCACTCAGCGCCGCCCGCCGTAGCGCGGGCTGCCGCCCCGCGAAGCTTTGCCTACAAAGCGTTTCCTGGCGGGTCGTGCTCACCCTGCTCGAATGGAAATAAACACCTCAGCATATATCGGGCGCACTGACGCGCATGTATCCGACCGACCAGACCCAGCACGTATCGCACGAAACCATCTACACGGCTATCTACGCTCAGCCGCGTGGCGAATCGCGCCGCCAGTTGATTGCCTGCCTGCGCCACGGCCACAACACCCGCATGTCCCGCACGCGCGGCACCGACCGGCGCGGGCAGATTCCCGACATGGTGAGTATTCACGTGCGCCCGCCCGAAATCGAGGACCGCCTGCTGCCTGGTCAATGGGGAGGCGACTTTATCAAGGGCGCCGGAAATCAATCGTCTGTCGGCGTCCTGGTCGAACGGACCAGCCGTCTAGTGCTGCTCGCCAAGATGGAAGACGACACCGCCGCTTCAGCGCTGGCGGGCTTCTCCGCCAAACTCAACTCGATTGCAGCACCGCTGCGACAAACCTTTACCTACGACCAGGGAAAAGAAATGTCGCGGCATCAAGAACTCACTGCAGCCACTGGCGTGCGCGTGTACTTCTGCTACCCACATAGCCCCTGGCAGCGCGGGACCTGCGAAAACACCAACGGATTGCTACATCAATATTTGCCTAAGGGCACCGACCTCTCGGTCTACACTCAGGACGAGCTCGATGCCATCGCCGACAGCCTGAACAGCCGGCCGCGCGCAACCCACGCGTTCCATTCGCCATTCGAGGTCCTCGCTGCGACACTTGCCTCAGCGAGCCAATCTCAAAGCGCTAAACATTAACCCCCCGTTGCACTTCGATTTGAAGCCGCCGGACGTTATAAAGTTATCGTCGCCAGACGTTGAGCGCGAGACGCGGGTTCACATCGAGCGTTTAGAAAGATCTTTCAGATCCGATCTGCACGTACCGACAAAGTTACAAGAAAAAAATCTCAGTGATTTACGAACTTAGGTGCGTTTTGTTAATAGCGATGCACGCCTAGTGAATGCTACTGCACTTCAACCCTTTGGAATGTGTCTGTCCCGGAGGAAACATGATTAGCTACCGCCCCCGTCATGCTCTCGCAAAGTAGCCACGTCGTAACGATGCGCTCGATGTTGCCGCGCTCAGCTGCTTTGTACTGTCCAACTGAAGAAGCGACAGCTGCATAGCGTCCCCAGTCAACAGAAAAGCAGATCCGATCACCGCTAACGAATCCGGCAACGCTGAACTCTTCCTCAAAACCCTCCCTACCAACTTGAGTTCGATATTTGCCGAGAACGGAACTCCCTGTGATTGATAGCTCCAACTCCGCGCTAGTTCCGCTTCGCCACCTGCCGTCGAAACGCACAGCCTTTTTTTCGGTGCCGTCACGACGCGGCCTTCCGGATTTCTTGCCATCTATGCGCGGTGGCTTAAGTAGGTCTATAAAGTTCTTAGAGGTTTCCATGATTCGTTTTTACTGCGGACTTGAACTGGTGTAACACAACAGATTGCACGGTAGTGTTGATGGAATTCTTGTTAGATTTCCTTCATTATGCGTCGACCGCCTTCATCATTTCCTCGACCACTTTCTTGGCGTCGCCGAACACCATCATGGTCTTGTCCATGTAGAACAGTTCGTTGTCGAGCCCGGCGTAGCCGGCTGCCATCGATCGCTTGTTCACGATAATCGTGCGCGCCTTGTAAGCCTCCAGAATCGGCATCCCCGCGATCGGCGACTTCGGATCGGTCTTCGCGGAAGGGTTCACCACATCGTTCGCTCCGAGCACGAGCACCACGTCCGTTTGGCCAAACTCGCTGTTGATGTCCTCCATCTCGTGCACCATCTCGTAGGGCACTTCAGCTTCCGCCAGCAGCACGTTCATATGCCCCGGCATGCGCCCCGCGACCGGGTGAATCGCGTAGCGCACCTCGATGCCCTTCTCCACAAGCTTGTCGGTCAGTTCCTTCAGCGCGTGCTGCGCGCGCGCTACGGCCAGGCCATAACCCGGCACGATCACTACGCTCTCCGCGTTGCCGAGCATGAATGCGGCATCATCAGCGGAGCCGGATTTGACCGGGCGCTGTTCCTGCGTACCGCCTGCCGACGCACCGCCCGCCTCGCCCCCAAACCCGCCCAGAATCACGTTGAAGAACGAGCGATTCATCGCACGGCACATGATGTACGACAGAATCGCGCCCGACGAACCCACCAGTGAGCCGGCGATGATCAGCATCGGATTGTTCAGCGAGAAGCCGATGCCTGCTGCCGCCCAGCCCGAGTACGAGTTGAGCATCGACACGACCACCGGCATGTCCGCGCCCCCGATCGGAATGATGATCAGCACACCCAGCGCAAACGCGATCGCCGTCATGACCACAAACGGCAACCAATGCTGCGTGACCATAAAAATGATGCCGAAGACGACCATCGCGATGGCGAGCAGCAGGTTGATCAGATGCTGGCCTGAGTACACGACCGGCGCGCCCTGAAACAACCGGAACTTGTACTTGCCCGAGAGCTTGCCGAAGGCGATCACCGAACCCGAGAACGTGATTGCGCCAACGAACGTGCCAATAAACAATTCGACGCGATTGCCATACGGAATTGGCTCGCCGAGCGCAGCGAGGCCAAACGCCGAAGGCTCAGCGACGACGCCATAGGCAATACACACCGCTGCAAGACCAATCAGCGAGTGCATCGCCGCGACCAGTTCAGGCATCTTGGTCATCTCGACCTTCGCCGCGATGTAGGCGCCTGCCGCTCCACCGACGACGAGCGCCCCGAACAGGAACGCCAGTCCCGTCGACAGGTTGGAACCCAGATAGGCCGCCTGCTTTACGATCAGCGCGAGCGTCGTGAGAATGGCGATGGCCATACCCGCCATGCCGAAGGTGTTGCCAATGCGCGCGGTCTTCGGATTGGACAGGCCCTTGAGCGCCTGAATGAAACACACCGAGGCAACGAGGTACAGGAGTGTGACGACATTTAGGCTCATTTACGCACCTACCTTTGCAGGCCTCTTAGGCTCTTTCTTCTTGAACATCTCCAGCATCCGCCGTGTGACCAGAAAGCCGCCGAACACGTTGACCGCCGCGAGCAGCACGGCAAACGTGCCAAAGAACTTGCCCGCCGCGCCTACCGTGAGGCCGACCGCCAGCATCGCGCCGACGATCACGATCGCCGAAATCGCGTTGGTCACCGCCAACAGCGGCGTATGCAGCGCGGGCGTAACGTTCCAGACGACGTGATAGCCGACGTAGATCGCCAGCACGAAGATAATCAGGTTGATCACCGTGTGATTGATGACATCCATGTTGTTTCCAAATTCAAGCAGTGGCACAGGCGACTTGGCGATCACGGCACTGAAGCGTGGCCGCGACGATGTCGTCTGCAAGGTCGATGTTGAGCGTGCCTTCCTTGGTGATGATCAGCTTCAGGAAGTCCAGAAGGTTGCGTGCATAGAGCGCGGACGCGTCGGCAGCGACCAATGAGGCGAGGTTCGTATGGCCAACGATATGCACGCCATGCTTCATCACCACTTGATCCACCTCGGTCAGCGGACAGTTGCCCCCCTTCCTGCCTTCAAACTCCGGCCCACGCCCGGCGGCCAGATCGACGATCACGGAGCCCGGCTTCATGTTCTTGACCGTTTCGACAGAAAGGAGCGTCGGCGCAGGACGACCCGGGATCAACGCAGTGGAGATGACGATGTCCGCCGCCTTGACACGCTCATGAACCTGCGTGGCTTGGCGCGAGAGCCAGCTTGCTGGCATGGGCCGCGCGTAACCACCGACGCCTTCAGCCGCTTCGCGTTCCTCGTCGGTCTCCAAAGGTACGTCAACGAACTCCGCGCCGAGTGACTCGATCTGTTCCTTCACAGCGGGGCGCACATCGGACGCTTCGACGACCGCGCCAAGCCGCTTGGCAGTCGCGATCGCCTGCAGGCCCGCGACGCCCGCGCCTAGTATTAGCACACGCGCGGCTTTGACGGTACCTGCCGCGGTCATGAGCATCGGCATGAAGCGTTGATAGTACTGGCAGGCCAGCAGCACCGCCTTGTAGCCCGCGATGTTGGCCTGCGAGGAGAGCACGTCGAGGCTTTGCGCCCGGGTCGTGCGCGGTGCTGCCTCCAGCGCAAAGGCGGTGACGCCAGCAGAAGCGAGGCGCGCCGTGTTTTCGGCGTTGAACGGATCGAGCATGCCGACGAGCACGGTGCCCGGTTTGAACAACGCCAGTTCGACTTCGCTGGGCGACTGAACCTTGAGGACAATCTCGCCGGAGAAAGCCCCCTCGGCATCGACAAGATCCGCGCCCGCCTGAGCGTACGCATCATCGATATAGCTCGCACTCAGGCCAGCACCACTTTGTATCGAGACTCGATGTCCTTGCCCAACCAACTTCTTGACCGTCTCAGGCGTGGCGGCAACGCGCGACTCGTTCGCCCGCGTCTCAGCAGGCACACTGATGTGCATAAGTTAAAGCCTCTATAGAAGAGAAGGGAGCTTTGCCGCAAGCTGACACCGGCACTCGCTCATTGCTTAATGTCGTTTCATACACGGCTGCATTAGACACAGCATGCCCTAGCCAGAGTTACGTAGTCCAGCCGCAATGCCATTGAGGGATAGTTGAATCCCCCGTTGTTGTCGAGTCGTGAGTTGCTCTGCGCGGAACCGTCTAAGCAATTCGACTTGCAAGTGGTTCAACGGATCTAGGTAGGGAAACCGATTTTTGATCGAGCGCGCGAGATGCGGGTTATCGGCAAGACGCTCACTTTTCCCAGTAATCTCGGCGAACGCATGGACCGTACGCTTCCATTCGGAAACGATTTTTTCGAAGATCACCAATCGCAACTTTTCATCCTCGACAAGCTGCGCGTATCGGGAAGCAATAGCCAGATCAGTCTTTGCCAGAACCATATCCATATTGGACAAAAGATTCTGGAAAAACGGCCATGTGATATACATGTAACGAAGCGTTTTGAGGCGTGTCATCTGTTCCGCTTCGGAGCCTGCTTCTTCTAGATATGTCATCACAGCGCTACCAAAACCGTACCAGCCCGTGAGCAACAGCCGGCACTGGCCCCATGAAAAGCTCCAAGGGATCGCACGCAGGTCCTCAATTTTGCGATTCTTCGGATCTTGCAGCTTGCGCGATGCCGGTCTGCTGCCAATGTTTAACCCCGCAATCTCGGAAATCGGCGTGGACGCGAAGAAGTAATCGGTGAAGCCAGGCGTTTCATATACGAGCGCGCGATACGCCGTCATTGCCGAGTCAGAGAGCATCTGCATCGCTGCTTCAAACTGTGGGAGTTGCGCGGGCGCATTCTCGTGTGGCAGCAACGAGGCTCCGAGCGTCGCCGCCACCACGGTCTCCAGATTCCGTCGCCCAATCTCTGGATTAGCGAACTTGCTCGCAATCACCTCACCTTGTTCTGTGAGGCGAATCTGACCGTCCACCG
This sequence comes from Caballeronia sp. LP006, assembly GCF_031450995.1. Taxonomy (NCBI): domain Bacteria; kingdom Pseudomonadati; phylum Pseudomonadota; class Betaproteobacteria; order Burkholderiales; family Burkholderiaceae; genus Caballeronia; species Caballeronia sp. LP006. The sequence continues at coordinate 166,220 of NZ_JARTVW010000006.1, forward strand.
TTCCCGGCGGCTGAGAGAGGATTGCTTGATAGGTCGGGCCGCCACCACGCCCAACCGTGCCGCCACGGCCGTGGAAAAGCCGCAGGGTCGTAGCGCGCTTTTTGAAGAGCGCTACCAGCGCAAGCTCGGCACGGTAGAGCTCCCAGTTCGACGTGAGGAAGCCGCCGTCCTTGTTGCTGTCTGAGTAGCCGAGCATGACTTCCTGCTCGTTGCCTTGATTCTTGATGAGCTTGTCGACCCCCGGAAGCTTGAAGAACCCGCCCATAATTACTGGTGCGTTTCGCAAGTCGGGTATGGTCTCAAAGAGGGGAATGACCATTAAGCCATCGCGTAGTGCATCGTCACTGCTGCCCAGGCAGCCTCGCAATAGCCCCGCTTCCTTCTGTAGTAGCAAGACCTCCAGCAAATCGCTGACGGCTTCGGTATGGGAGATGATGTAATTGGTGACGGCACGTTCACCAAATCTTTCACGCACCGAGCGAGCCGCCTCAAAAACCCCTATTTCTCCGGTAGTGAGATCTGAATATTGGCTGTGCGGAAGACGCAGCGGGCGGGGCTGCGCCAATTCTTGAATCAGAACCCGCCGCTTGTCATCTTCAGAGAGGCCAGCGTAATCCACAACTACGCCCGCACGTTCGAGCAGCTCTGACACGACCGCTTCATGCATATCCGAGCTTTGTCGCAGATCTATGCTCGCCAGATGGAAGCCGAACACGTCGACCGCCCGCATGAGTGGGGCAAGCCGTTGTGTGGTTAGGGAAGCGCCGTGCTGTGCGACAAGTGAATGGAAAATGACACTCAAGTCCGCCCCGAACTCCGTTGCTGATGCGTAGGGTCGGTCAACGCTGTAATTCAGGCGCGCGGCGACTGCGCCTTTCCCGAGACGTTCGTCAGCGCTCGCCGCAAGCCGCGCATATACACCGATCAGCGCCCGACGATATGGCTCGTCGGTGCGATGTGGCGACGTATCCGGCGACGCGCTGGCCAACCCCTGAAGCGCTTCACTCGACCCTGCGAGGAGATGGGACACCGACAATTCCGCGCCAAGCTTGTGTATTTCCTCTAGGTAGTATTCAAAGAGGATCGCTGCCTGACGCGTGATCGCATTTTCAAGAGTGGACGCGTTGACGTTCGGATTGCCATCACGGTCGCCGCCGATCCAGCTGCCCATTTGAAAGAAAGGTGGAAGCCGTGTTGCAAGGCCGTGCTCTTCGAGCGCCGCTTCGATGTCGGCATACAGCTCAGGAATCTCACGCAGAAACGTCGATCGGTAATATGACAGCGCGTTCTCTATCTCGTCGGCCACGGATGGTTGCACTTCTCGAAGCATACGCGTTTGCCAAAGTGCAGTGACGCGCGCGCGCAGTTTTTCTTCGTTGCGCGCAAGTTCCCTTGCTGTTAGATTTCCGTCACGCTCGGCGAGCAAATGCGCAATGTCGTGCTGTGCGTCGAGTATGCTCTTTCGTGACACTTCGGTCGGGTGCGCTGTTAGCACCGGAACGACAAGGGCGTTATCGAAGAATTGCTGAAGGGCCCCGTGAGCCTCGCTAGTGTCCAAATGTTCCCGCACTTTCTCAATCGCGTGCGAGACAGTTCCCGGCTGTGGCGCAGATCCGGCTAATGCGTAGATACGTCGCCTGCGGATGTGATGACGATCCTCCGCGATATTCGCAAGATGAGAAAAGTAACTAAAAGCACGGACGACACTGACGGCGTCCTCTGCCGACAATTCGCGCAATTGTGAGCCGAGAGACGCCGCGACACCGTGATCGGCACCGCGACGATAGTTGACAGCAGTTTGACGAACTAACTCGACAAGGTCAAAGACGGCCTCACCTTCCTGCTCCTTCAGAACGTCACCAAGTAAGCGACCCAGTAACCGGATGTCTTCTTGTAGGGGCTTATCCTTATCCTGCCACGGGCCGGAGGCCTCCTTCTGGAATGTCGATGCGAACTGCGCAACGACCTCCGACATGTCATGCTCTTTCCCGACTAGGTCTTCCATATATCACCTTGGTGAAGTTCCGATACAGCAAGGGACGCGGGCTGCTCACTGTATAAATATCGTCAACAGCTCAAAATCTATCGTCCAGTAAATCAGTTCTTGCCGACAGCACACGCGTATATCTCAGGCGGCAGGCAGTGCAGATCCATCCAGTCGAAGCTTCGCACCGTTCGTCGCAATGAATGTCCCGAAGGGTCGCCTTCTTCGCGGCGACCCAGGCTTTCGCCGACGATTTCTTCCAGCGGGAACGACGTGCGATCGATCGCTTCCAGCGGTGCTTTCATAGCTCATGTCCTCGTGATTGAATTCGAATTCGATGCCTGGAAACGAAGGGTCCTGCAGCTGCCAAGCCAACAACGAACGTGAATCCCTCGTTACCATAACGTTAGAAGCTGTGTCGAAGTCCCACACCTTCAGTACTTGCGGAGCCGTGACCGCTTAACTTGTCGTAGGAATAAACCGCGTAGATGTCCGTTCTCTTCGACAAGAAATAGTCATATGCGATCGATGCGGTCGTCCGAGTCGTCGACACCCCTTTCGGTGCATTCGATTTCGTCCGTGCTCCTTCAATCAGGATGGAAGAGAAAGGGGAAATAGGCACGGTCGCACCCAGTTCGTAGGTGTGAGCATTCACATCCGCCCCGTGACTGTTTGTCGCCACGCCAGCTGCGAATAGCTTTAAGAATTCGAAGTCGTAGGTCAGGCCACCGAGATATGCGTATTGTTCGCTAACAGGGGCCGTCACCGGCGTGCGAACACGCTGGGCGGAGAACGCTGCACCAAGTCCCTTGTATGCGTATTGCAAATGCAGACCCGCGTTCGCTATGCCGTTTTGCCCTGGGACCCCTCCGACACCATAGATTGCCTGTCCAGTAACACCATAGAACGATGGAGATGCGTATTGGATTGCGTTATTCCATACGGTGTCTCCGATAATGGTCCCGCCGTAGGTAGTGACAAATGATTGCATTACCAGCGGCGAGAACACCACCGAGTACCCGAACGGGTTCAGCGCGGCCATGCTGTTGTAGGTCGGGTTGGTTTGACGCCCGAACATCAACTTGCCGTACGCGCTATCAAAGCCTACCCACGCGTTTCGCGAAAAAAAAAGGGTCGTTTGTGTTACGTCCCGCCGAGCCGTTGGCCGGTTGAAAGAAGCTTTCAAGACCGAATATTGCCGCGTAGCCACCACCCAGATCCTCACGTCCACGCAGTCCGAAATAGGACGTAGTAAGGCCGCCACTGCCCAGTTGCACGGCAGCCTGTGGACCGCCACTGCGTTTCGCACTATCAATGTAGGTGCCGACAACGCCGTACAGCGTCACCGATGACTGTGCATACGAGACACTTGAAATTTCCGAAATTCCCAAGGCCAGCACGCTGAGTTTGATAAGCCTCATCAACACCTTCATTTTTGTCTCCATTAGTTGTACTTAAGTACTTTATAAGTATAAGAATGCCAACGGTGTAAGTCCGTTGGCATCCGTTTTTTACGAGGCGATTTGTTCCAGGCGCTTTCCGCGCGTCTCGATCATTCCCAACCCGACCAAGCCACCGACTGCACAGACGGTTGCGAACACAATAAACGCCGAGTTAAGTCCCCCTGTTTGGACGATGACGCCCAACAACGCAGGGCCGGCCGCCGAAGCGCCGCGCAACCATGACGTTGCAAGAGCCGTAGCGATGGCGCGCATACGCGTCGGATAGATCTCCGGGGTGTAAAGATAAAGCAACGTGTTGGTCGAGCCGATGACAGCATAGGCGGTGGAGCAGAGGATGATCACAGTCCATACGTTGGCCGATCCCGTCAACCACAGCGCGGCAAGGATAAGACCTGCGACTACAAACGAACCAACTGTCCACGCCCTACGGCCAACACTGTCGACTGCAAATGCACAAATGATTGTCGCAACGACCTGTAGTACGTTAGTCAGGGACGCTGTGCGCAGTGCGTCGGCCAACGGCAGGTGAAACACCGTGTGGTACAACGACGGCAGCCAGTTGTTCAATCCATTCGCGACGAAGTAGGACGATGCCCAGAGGCCCCATACGATCAGAGTTCGGCTACGGAACGTCGATGACAAAACTTCGGTGACGCGTGTTTTTTGCCTAGGCGCATGGGTCGCTGCCTGCAGAGCGACGACCGGGCGCTGCATCGCAACCGGCTCCAGCGGTGTGCCCGAACGCAGCGCGCTCGCTTCCGCTTGCTGAACGATGCTTTCAGCCTCGTCCAATCGACCTTTATTGATAAGCCAACGCGGAGACTCAGGAAGCTTGATCACAAAAAATGAGATCAGCAAAGTCGGCACTGCGCCGAAGAGAAAGAGCGCCTGCCAGCCGAGCGCGGGAACGAGCCACACGGCGAGCTGGCCGGTCAGCATCAATCCGATTGGGAAAATCATCTCGTAAAGCATGAAGAACTTCCCGCGACGATGAGCCTGAGATAATTCGTTGATATAGGCTGCCGCAACCGGAACCTCTCCTCCCACGCCAATGCCCTGAAGGAAGCGAAAGGCGAGCAGCGCCCAGTAGCCGTTCGCAAAGCCGCAAGCAACGCCCATGATTGCCATCAACGCGATTGCTCCGGTTGCGCTTTTGACGCGACCCTTTTTCTCAGCAACGGCACCGAAAAAGATCGCACCGATCAACTGTCCGATGTAGCCTGCCGCGATCAACAGGCCGACGTCGGAGGCTTTGAGGTGCCACATTCCGATGAGCACCGGAAGGGCATAGGCAAGGGACAAGGCCGCGAAGGCATCAAAGAACGTCGCGCTTCCCATCACAATTCGCGCTTTCGCATGCCATCGAGTGAACGGCAGCCTTTCGAGTCTCGCAAGCAAATAGGCTTCCTTCGTGCCTAGGTCCGTCGTTGCTGAGGTCGCCTGCGATTCTGCTTCCACGGTGGATGGCATCTTGCCCGCGGTCATCTCGCCTTTCATGTTGTGTCTCCTACTGCATTGCGAATATGGTTGCAAACGCCACTCGATCACAAGAAAACCGTGTGTTCGATGGCGTTCACTCGGATAAGGCGGCCTTAGCAGAACTCGAGATGGCGCGACTTACAGGTAGTCAGGACCTCGTTCGGGTCTTTTTGCCACCAGTTTTCGGCGGAGAAGATCTCCACTTCATGGAAGCCGTCGTATCCGACCGCTTCTACCGCATGGCGCCACTTTCGAATATCGATCACGCCATCACCCATCATTCCCCGATCCAACAGGAGATCCTTGGTCGGTGCCAGCCAGTCGCAAATATGGAATGCGTAGAGCCGTTCTTTCCCTGCCCGCTTGATCTGTGCTTCCAGATCGGGGTCCCACCAAGTGTGGTACAGGTCGAGTGCGATCCCCAAACCATCACCTAGCTCGTCGCATAGATCGTTCGCGTGCGCCATGGTATTGACGCAAGCGCGATCTGCCGCGTACATCGGGTGCAACGGTTCGATAGCAAGAGGCATATGTTGTTGGCGAGCGTATTCAAGAAGCTCGCCGATGCCGTCTCGAACCTGGCATCTCGCATCTTTCAGGTCTTTTGACCCATCTGGCAGTCCGCCCACAACCAGGACGAGACATTGAGCACCGAGTTCAACTGCTTCGTCGACTGCACGACGATTGTCGTCTCGTGCCTCGACCCTACCTTCGTGCGAGTTGGCAGTAAACATTCCGCCGCGGCAATAGCCGGTCACGACCAATTCGTTCGCGCGGATGGCGCGTGCGGTTTCTTTCAGTCCGAGCGCCTTGACCTGGTCACGCCACGGGGAAATGCCGCGAATCTCGTGTCGAGCGCAGCCGTCGATGATTTCAGCGAGATTCCACTTTTGCCGGACCGTCGCGGTGTTAATCGAAAGCATTCTCGGCTCAGGATTGTGGCTTCCGATAGGCATCACTCAACCCCCTGCGTCGCCATGAAATGGCGCATCCGTGTGGCCGCCAGTTCCGGATCGTCGAACAGCGCAGCGTTGTCAGCCAGACGGAATAGTTCGCTGTAGTGGATCGCGTCCCGCGCGCTTTGCTGGCCACCGACCATCGTAAAGTGGCTTTGATGGTTGTTCAGCCATGCGAGGAAGACGACGCCCGACTTATAGAAGCGCGTCGGTGCAGCGAAGATGTGGCGGGACAGCGGTACAGTCGGAGCAAGAATCGCATTGAATTGCGCGTTGTCACCATTTGCGAGTTCCTGCAACGCGCTTGCTGCAGCAGGTGCAATTGCGTCGAAGATTCCAAGCAGTGCGTGCGAGCAGCCGACGCCATCACCCTGAATCAGCTCGGGATAGTTGAAATCATCGCCCGTATACATCTTTACCGTTGCGGGAAGCCGACGGCGCATGGAGATTTCCTTTTCCTTGTCGAGCAAGGAAATCTTGATGCCGTCGATCTTGTCGGCGTTTTGAGCAATGACTCGCAGACACGTATCCATTGCATCATCAACGTTACTGGAGCCCCAGTAGCCTGCCAGCGCCGGATCGAACATTTCTCCCAGCCAGTGAAGAATCACCGGCTCGCGTGCCTGGCTGAGAATTTTGCCATAGACGTATTCGTAGTCGTCCGCTGAGCGTGCGACCGCCGCCAGCGCGCGACTGGCCATCATGATGAGACGTCCGCCCGCCGTTTCGATTGCCGAAACTTGCTCCTCGTACGCACGCACGACATCATCGATCGTCAAACCCGGGGAAACTGGAAGATGATCGGTGCCTGCGCCCGAGGCGACCTTCGCGCCAGGGTAGTCACGGGCGAGCGTTACGGTGCGCTTGATGAGTTCGAGAGAGGTCGCCCAGTCGAGCCCCATGCCTCGTTGAGCGGTGTCCATTGCCTCGGCCACTCCGAGGCCTAAGGTGAACAGGCGTTCTCGATACTTCATCGTAGTGTCCCAATCGATCGCTGCGGTGAGCCAGGGATCGTGACTCGTACGCGGATCGGCTACGACGTGCGCCGCCGAGTACGCGATGCGATTGAAGTTCGGACTTGCAGCCGGTGTCCAGCTTCGAACTCCCGTCAACTTGAACGACTCTTGTCCGCCGGCCTTCGTCAGTAAGGTAACGTGGGCCATGTTCATGCCTCCAACGGCGTAACGTCGACCCAGCGACGCTCGCGCCAGCTCTGGAGACCGAGTTCGACCAACTGGACGCCCTTCGCGGCTTCGAGCAGATTCCAGCGGAAGTCGCCCTCGCCCCAAACGTGCTTCAAGAAGAGTTCCCATTGAACCTTAAATGCATTGTCGTTTGCACTCGTCTCAGGAACGGCGCTCCAATCGGCCATGAAGTCATGCGTATTACGCAAGTCCGGATTCCACACTGGCTTGGGCGTGTTGACACGGGATTGCGTGTAACAGTCGGTCAATCCCGCGACAGCGGAGCCGTGCGTACCGTCGACTTGGAAGGTGACCAGATCATCGCGGCGAACGCGCACGCACCACGAACTGTTCATCTGCACGATGGCGCCGTTCTCCAGTTCGAACGTCGCGTAGGCCGCATCGTCCGCGCTCGCCTTGTACTCGTTGCCGTTTTCGTCCCAGCGCGCGGGAATATGCGTCGCACCCAAGCACGAAACGCTTCTCACTTTGCCGAATACATTATCGATGACGTAACGCCAATGACAGAGCATGTCGAGGATGATGCCGCCGCCGTCTTCCTCGCGATAGTTCCACGAGGGGCGTTGAGCCGGTTGAAGATCTCCTTCGAAAACCCAGTAACCGAATTCGCCTCGCACGGACAGCACTTTTCCGAAGAAGCCAGCTTCATTGAGCAGTTGGAGCTTCTTAAGTCCTGGCAACCAGAGCTTGTCCTGAACGACACCATGCTTCACCCCAGCCGCTTTGGCAGCGCGATAGAGATCCATCGCCTCTTGAAGGTTGGTCGCAACCGGCTTTTCGCTGTAGATATGCTTGCCTGCTTTCACCGCGCGCTTGAGCAAGTCGGGACGAGCCTGGGTCGTCGCCGCGTCGAAGAAAATAGTGTCTTCCTTGTTGGCCAGCGCCGCGTCCAGATCCGTCGTCCAGCGCTCGATCCCATGCGCCTTCGCCAGCGCCGCAATCTTTTCTTCGTTTCGACCCACCAAAATCGGATCGGGCATCAGACGGTCGCCGTTGCTCAGCGCGACGCCGCCTTGCTTGCGGATGGCAACGATGGAGCGAATCAAATGTTGATTCATACCCATCCGACCGGTTACGCCGTGCATTACCAGTCCAATACGGTGAGTCGTCATAGCTACTCCTTGAAAATGAAATTCTCTGTACGGTGCGTTGATCGTTGTCTCGGAAGCGCTGTGTCGAGGGTCCGCTCTTCCGGTGACTGAATAATTCCACAAACTCTTCTACAATTCACGCTATGGTTAACACTTATCGCTCTTATATCCCGATATGTGAGCTTATATCAAAATTTGTAAGGGTTTATCCGCTGAAGTTCCGCCTTCAGTTTCGCATTGGTTATGGTTTAATGTTACCGAACCGATAGTTACGCAGTTTCCCCAAGGCGTCCTTGATAGGAGCGCACAGGGAAGTAGGACAGCGGGGTGTTACGACGCCTGATCGCTCAACGCATCTGGGTCGCATCAGCGTCCGTGAGTCGCGCCATGTGAAGCTGGTCGCTGCTTCTTGTCAGCTTGCGTCGTTCCGTATGCTGGGACTACGGCTGTCTTGACGCGATACGCTGAGAGCGCTTTATAACTTGGAGGGACAATGAATACGTCGAACAACAATCGAGATCAAGACGAAGGAAATTTCGCCGCCGGTGGTGCTGTGGACTTTGCCAAGCCTTGGAAGGTCGCATTTGAGGAGCACTTCCTCACGCCAAACTTCAGCGATTTGCCCTCCGGCATCACCGCTTCTGGCGTTCCGAAGGTGTATCGAGCCCTCCTTGAAACGGGAGATGGCCGGATAGAACTGATGGATCAGGCGAAGATTCAGTACGCGATCCTCTCGCTCAATTCGCCTGGCCTGCAGGCGGAAGTAGACGGCACGATTAGCCACGATAAGGCACAGCGGGTAAACGACGAACTGCGGCGGATCATCGACGCGCACCCTTCTCGACTTGGTGGCTTTGCTGCCTTGCCGACCCAAGACCCCAAAGCATCAGCGGGAGAACTTGAGAGGACAGTGAAAACGCTAGGTTTCCATGGCGCTCTAATCAACAGTTTCTCCAACGTGGGAGACGCTGATTCGGTACGTTATCTGGATGATCCGTCCTATGACGTCCTCTGGGAGCGTGCGGAAGCGCTGGGCGCCCCTATCTATCTTCATCCACGTAATCCGCTGCCGAGCCAGCAGGGGATGTTCGCTGGACATCCTGAACTTTTGGCTGCGACATGGGCTTTTTTGGTTGAATGTTCGACCCATGCGCTGCGGATGATCACGAGCGGAGTTTTCGACCGCTTCCCGAACCTGACAATCTGTCTTGGTCATCTAGGTGAGGCTTTGCCCGCGTATCAATGGCGGATCACGAAGACCTACTCGCAGAAAGTGCCCCACAGCAAACTGAAGAAGGCCATCGTGGGATACCTGCGGTCAAACTTTGTCTACACAACCTCAGGCTTCTTCGACACCAAGGCAATGATGAACGTAGTGGATATCGTCGGTATCGAGCAGGTTTGCTTCTCGTCCGATCATCCGTGGATGAACATGACTGACGGGGGCGAATGGTTCGACAACGCATCGATTACCGAGCGTGAGCGTTTGCAGATTGGTCGCGACAATGCGATCAAGCTTTTTGGCTTGCCTTTGTGATCGATGGGCTGCCCTGGTCTCGTCGCGAACGAAAAAAGGGCAGCTCCGCCTTACAATTCATCTTTCCCTATGAGACGACGAAAATGATTGGCAATGAAGCTGTAGTGCCTGCGAAGCTTGACAAGGCTACGCGCAACGCGGACCGTACGCGCAGTCTGATTCTGGAAGCAGCCACGCAAGAGTTTGCCGAACTTGGTCTCGCCGGAGCACGGGTGGAGAAGATCGCCGAAAAGGCGGGCACGAACAAACGCATGCTGTATTACTACTTCAACAGCAAAGACGAGTTGTTCATTGCTGTCATGGAACGGGCTTATTTTTCGATCCGCGAGGCCGAAAAAGAGCTTCATATGCATGATCAAACGCCTATCGAAGCAATCCGCAGCTTGGTAAGCTTCACCTGGAACTACTTCTTGGAGCATCCGGAATTTATGGGGCTGCTTAACACCGAAAACGCACACGGTGGAGTACACGTCAAGAACTCCGAGTCGACGGCATTGAATATGCCGCTCATCGACATGATCGGCGAGGTTCTTCATCGTGGGCAGCAAGAAAGCATTTTTCGCGCCGGTGTAGATCCGGTTCAGCTTTACATCTCGATCGCTTCGCTGACCTACTTTTATCTTTCGAATAAGCACACGCTAAGCACAATTTTTTCGCGCGATCTCATGAGTTCGAAGGCAAAAGTAGAGCGTCTGCATCATATGCTAGACGTCATTCTCGGGTACCTCGTTATAAATTAATCAGGCGATGGTCGTTTCTGCAGCTTGTGCAAAGGAGGTTTACACTGAAGCAGTGAATCGCGCGGCAGGAGTGTATGGCAAGAGTAGATTGCACAACCTCCCAACTGTCCTCGGAGAAAAACCATGCGTTGTTTTACCAAATTCGGCGTGCTTATACTAGCCCTGCCACTCGCGCATACGGCGTTCGCCCAAGCGACATCGTCTGGCCTCACCCGCGCCCAAGTCAAGGCGCAACTCATGCAAGCCGAAAATAGCAACTATGACCCTACCGTCAACCATATTTACTATCCCCGTGGCAAGATTAAACGCGCGGTTCCTGGCACAACGCAGCCTGATTCGCCCCGTACTCAATCAACACCGGTTAAGTAACGGCTTTGCTTCCTTCATAGATATTCATTAGGCGATCAGTCAACACCGTTGCACGAGCCATTGCATTCTCGGCACTTGCATACCGAGCGGCACTACTCGCCACGATGCGGATCGAGTCTTGTACGGTTCGTGCTACCAAAAAATATCGGTCGGAATCTATCTCATGACACGCAACAATTTCAGCAAACGCGTCCAAGAGCTAGGGGCCGAGATCGCTCGGCTAACGGGAACTGAGTTATCGGTTTGGTTCACGGAAATCATTTAAATCACCAGACAATCGGCGAAGTTGTCTTTAGAGTGGGGCTACGGCACAACTCAAGCATACTGTCAGTGTAAGCAATTAACGCTATGGTTAACACTAAGAGCCCGTATTTCGCCCGAGCTAATGATAAAGGAGCTGTTCGCGGCCAGGAAATAGATTCCAAGACGCTGAACCATGCCGCTCAGAAGCTCTCCCAATCGAAATTTTCGAATGGAACGTATTTATCCATCCAATCGTGCGGCGAGTGCGGATGTAGAACTCGAGGCCGATCAACGGCAGTCTTGAAAATCCTCTTGTCCGCCGTAGCTTCCTTATAAATATGGCCATCAGAATCCAGCGCTGTATCCCGAGAATTCATGCGTCGACCGCCTTCATCATTTCCTCGACCACTTTCTTGGCGTCGCCGAACACCATCATGGTCTTGTCCATGTAGAACAGTTCGTTGTCGAGCCCGGCGTAGCCGGCTGCCATCGATCGCTTGTTCACGATAATCGTGCGCGCCTTGTAAGCCTCCAGAATCGGCATCCCCGCGATCGGCGACTTCGGATCGGTCTTCGCGGAAGGGTTCACCACATCGTTCGCTCCGAGCACGAGCACCACGTCCGTTTGGCCAAACTCGCTGTTGATGTCCTCCATCTCGTGCACCATCTCGTAGGGCACTTCAGCTTCCGCCAGCAGCACGTTCATATGCCCCGGCATGCGCCCCGCGACCGGGTGAATCGCGTAGCGCACCTCGATGCCCTTCTCCACAAGCTTGTCGGTCAGTTCCTTCAGCGCGTGCTGCGCGCGCTACGGCCAGGCCATAACCCGGCACGATCACTACGCTCTCCGCGTTGCCGAGCATGAATGCGGCATCATCAGCGTGCGTATTTCGGCGAACGTGACCGCCGATTTCGGGAACGTGACCGATTCGGCAAGGTCGGGCGTTGCGCGGTTTCGATTGTAGATTTCCTCGCTAGTTTTGGTCGAGTTCTGGTTCGAGCCCGCCGGGTTTCGGAGATGGTTTTCTGAGAGATTCGCCCGTCAGTTTGATGCGGTGATGTCGCTGCATAAGGCGATCTAGCATTGCGTCGGCGATCGTCTCGTCGCCTATCCAGCCATGCCAGTGTTCGATTGGTAGCTGGCTGGTCACGATCGTGGCTTTGCCGGCAGATCGGTCGTCAATCATCTCGAGCAAATCGTTTCGGACCATCGCGTCGAGCGGAGCCATTCCCCAATCGTCCAACAGGAGAACATCAACGCGAGCAACCTGCAGCAGCCATTTGGTGAAGCCACCGTTGCCGTGGAGGACGCGCAGTTCCTCGCCGAGACGCGGAACGCGCAGGTACAACGCGGAGTGCCCGCGTCGGCAGGCATACTGCGCGAGGGCGCAAGCGAGCCATGATTTACCTGCGCCGGTTGGGCCGCTAATGAGCAGGCTGTATCCAGATTCGACCCAGTCGCCGAGAGCCAGGCTTGTGAGCGAACGCGGGTCCACGCCTCGACCAGCGCGGGTGTCGAGATCTTCGATGGCGGCCTGCGGATACTTCAGGCGTGCTTGCTTGAGCAGTCGGGTGCGGCGACGATCATCGCGCCAACTTGCTTCCCGGTCGACCAGCAACGACAGGCGCTCCTCGAAGCTCAGAGCCGCAGTGCCGGGCTGGGTCAACTGCTCTTCCAATCCGTCAGCGAACCCATCCAACTTCAGGGTGCGTAGTTGCGTCAAGGTTTGGTGCATCATCATGGCGGGTTCTCTTTATTGGTAGTAGCTGGGGCCACGGACATGCGCGTGACTCGGACTGACCCATTCGACAGGCGTGGTCGCTGCCGCGCGGTCGCGGTTGTTGATGAGGATGTCGCGCACGTGGCGGTAACGATGTACACCCAATTCGAGCGCCAACGCGCACGCCGCTTCGAGACGGTCGCGACCATAGCGACGTGAGAGCGAGAGCAAGCCAAGGCACGCCCGATAGCCGTGCTCGGGATGGCGTTGTTCCTGCAGAAGCCGCGCGACGAGCGCGCCGGTGGCGCCGCCAATCTGCTGACCCCAGTGGATAAGCCGCTGCGGAGTCCATTCGAGATGGGCGCGGTGTGCCGCCGGCATGTGCTCGACGGCGGTGGTGTAGCCTCCTACGCGATCATTGCGAGCATGGCTGGCCACACGGCGACCGCGATGCAACAACTCGACAGCGCCCGCAGTGATGCGCGCATCGAGCTTGAGTCCGACAAGCGCGTGCGGGACGCTGTAGCGATGTTTATCGATCTCGATGTGGTAGTCGATGTGGACCGTCACTGCCTTGAACCGCGCGAGCTCATACGGCTGCACCGGCAGTGGCTGTAGGGCCGGCGCGTCTAATTCGGTGAACGCGCTGGCGCGGCATCCAGGCAGCTTCTGAAACGGGCGCTCGTTCAAGTTCTTCAGTAGCGGGCGGATCGCGTCGTCCACCGACTGGACCGACTCAAACTGGCGATGACGCAGGCGCGCCATGATCCAACGTTCGACCACCTGAACCGCCACTTCAACCTTCGGCTTATCCTGCGGGCGATAAACGCGTGCAGGTAGAAATGAGGTGCCGTAGTGACGCGCGAAGTCCAGCACGGTGTCGCCGGCGCGAGGCTCATAGCGATCGGGATCGGCGATCATCGCGCGCGGGTTGTCCGGCACGATCAGTTGGGGAACGCCGCCGTAGAAGGTCAGCGCGCGGGCGATACCACTCAGCCAGTCCTCCATCGTCTCGGCCGGCGTGGCGCATGCGAATGTATAGCTCGATGCGCCCATGGCGGCCACGAAGATGTGCGCGCGGCGCCCTGTGGTCAACGGCAACGTGGGACCGGCGAAGTCGACGAATAGCTTCTCGCCAGCACGGTGGATCTGCCGCATCGAGCGCTTCAGCCGTTTCGCGAACGCCTTATAGTGCTCGCAGAACTGCGTGTAACGGTAAGTCTTCCGATTCGCGAACTCCGCCTGATATTCCTCCCACAACAACGTCAGCGTCACGCCCTTGCGGCGCAGCTCTTGATGAATGCGACCGTAGTCGGGCTGTGCATAGGCTGCGGGTCCGGTGGGCTTGCCAAGAAGCCGTCGCTCGAGCTCGCCTTCGTCCATATCACAGGCGATCGCCCAATCCAGCCCGGCGGCACCCGCCAGTCCGACGTACTTCGTGACCACGCCCTTGGAAATGCCCAGCGACGCGGCGATTCGATCATGCGAGAAGCCGCCGTCGAACTTAAGTCGTAAAACATCCTTGATCATGCGCATGTTCATCCGGTGCGCGGGCATGCTCTCTCCGGCAAAAGCCGGCGAGCATAGCTCGCGTGGTTGATGTCATGCGCAACGCCAGTCCTGCCGTCCGGTTCGTTCGGTCACATTCCCGAAACGGCCGGTCACGTTGCCGAAATCGCCGGTCACGATCCCGAAACGGCCGGTCACCTTCGTCCGAAATACGCAATCAGCAGAGCCGGATTTGACCGGGCGCTGTTCCTGCGTACCGCCTGCCGACGCACCGCCCGCCTCGCCCCCAAACCCGCCCAGAATCACGTTGAAGAACGAGCGCTTCATCGCACGGCACATGATGTACGACAGAATCGCGCCCGACGAACCCACCAGTGAGCCGGCGATGATCAGCATCGGATTGTTCAGCGAGAAGCCGATGCCTGCTGCCGCCCAGCCCGAGTACGAGTTGAGCATCGACACGACCACCTGTCAACGTCGGACCTAGTTTCCCCAAATGAGGAGTATCTATCCGACGCTGACACCACCGGCATGTCCGCGCCCCCCGATCGGAATGATGATCAGCACACCCAGCGCAAACGCGATCGCCGTCATGACCACAAACAGCTGTCAACGTCGGGCGCAATTCCCTCAGAAGGGGTGCTTCTGCACTCGCCCTTCGGGCTCCTTCCGACGCAGCCGATACCTGGCAATTGGCACCTCCGCCAGTCGTCTGTCAGCGTCGGATAGATACTTTCCCGCGCGAAGTAAAGCTGAGCCACCTTTCAATACAGTCGGTCTTTTGGTCTTTTGCGCGCAGAGGCCGGCGATGCTCCAGAAGGAACAGTGGATGCAAATCCATGTGCTCAAAGCTCAGGGCGTAGGCGAACGCGAGATCGCACGTCGCCTGGGCATTTCACGCAACCCGGTGACGCGGTATTTGTCGGCAGAAGAGGTGCCGCGCTATAAGCAGCGAGCTCCCCGGGCTACCAAGCTTGATGCGTTCGAGACGTATGTCGTCGAGCGCATGCGAGCCGCCGCGCCTGAGACGATCGCAGCGCCTGCCCTGCTTCGAGAGTTACGTGCGCTGGGCTACGACGGGCAGTTGCGCAGTCTTCAGGCGCTGATGAAGCTTCACAAGACGGTGGCGAAGTCCGACCCTGTCGTGCGGTTCGAGACCGATCCGGGGCGCCAGATGCAATGTGACTTCGTTGTGTTCCGCCGAGGCGCGCAGCCTCTCTACGCCTTCACGGCGACGCTCGGGTTCAGCCGCTGGCGTTGGGCGCGTTTCACCACGAATGAGAGGGCCGAGACCCTGGTCGCGTGTCACCACGCGTTGTTCGATGCGTTGGGCGGTGTGCCGCGCGAGATCCTGTACGACAACGCCAAGACCATCGTGGTTCAGCGTGATGCCTACCGCGCGGGTCAGCATCGGTGGCACGCTTGACTTCTCGACTTGGCCAGGCGGTACAACTTCATGCCCAGCTTGTGCCAACCGCATCGACCTAGAACAAAGGGCAAGGTTGAACGATTCCACCGATATCTGCGAGGCAACTTCTATGTGCCGCTAACGAGTCAGCTCAAGCAGTCGGAGCTTATGCTCGACGTCGACACCGCCACGCAGAAGTTGGCAAAATGGCTGCGAGACGTTGCCAACCAGCGCGTTCATCCGGTGACAGGCTTTGCGCCCGCAGTTTGGCTGGAGCAGAGGAGCAGAGCGAGCGTCCGTACTTGCAGGACTTGGTTGGCTTTAGCGGAGTGCAGAGGGTTGCGCTTCCCGTTACGCGAGCCCAGGTTGATTCCTCGATGTCGAAACAGCACCCGCCGTCGGTCTATCAGCAACTGCTCACCGAGGTGCGCGCATGAGCTTGCAACAAGAACAATCGATACGCCGTCGACCACCATTGGCTCCGGCTCCCGGGAATTGTGCAGGATTTGCGGCTGATACCGTACGATCCATCGGCGCAGCTGATTCGGATTCACGTCGTGATCCATTGCCGCACGAGCGATCGATACGCCAGGCCTTAGACACAGAGCGACAAGTTCCCGAACGGCATCCTCGTTGAATTCGCGATGTCCGCCCCGCTTCTGGCCAACGACCAGTCTGCTGCGAAGGTCTTGATTTTCGTTCATAAGGTCTGAGTGCTTGTGTCCACGCGGACACTTAGGTTCAGACCTTCAGCCACTCATTGGAAGGACGTTGTTCCTCGACCGCTTACGAATAATCTGGCCTTGCCTGATTTTGAGCATCAGGCCTGGTTGCGTTCCGCCGGTCGGGCAAACATCAATGCGATGGCGGAGACCGCAAGTGCGCCCATTACATACAGTGAGATGAATAACGTCGAGTTGAAGCGCGCATAAAGGGTCGATATCACCAACGGCGCGAACCCGCCTCCCAGCACACCTGCAAAGGTGTATGCGAGAGAGGAACCCGCGAATCTCACACGAGCATCAAATTGCTCAGTTACAAGCGCTGCCTGGACGCCATACATGGCAGCATGTGCGGTCATCCCGAGCACCACAGCAATCGCAATCAATGAAGCATCGCGAGTATTGAAGAGCGTGAACACCGCGAACGACGCGAGGACTCCAGCCGCAATTCCCGCAAAATAGAGGGGCCGTCTGCCAAATCTATCGGACAGCGCTCCGAAGGCCGGAATCAGGAAAAGCTGCGCGGTGGCACCTGAGAGAACGCCAGCAAGTGCAATCGACCTCGGTAGCTTGAGAACTTGAGACACGTAGGTCAGGCTGAATGTAGCAACTACGGCGTACAAGACATCACTACCTATGCGTACACCGCCTGCTACCAGTAAGCTTCTGAGATGCAATCTGAACACTTCTCGAATGGGACTACTTGAGCGCCTCGTTTTCTTTAACGAGCCGGTGGTCGATGCCGGTTCCGCGACAGCTCGTCGAATCCACATTCCGACGAACACTAACAGCACGCTGAGAACAAACGGGATGCGCCAACCCCAGATCGCGAATTCCTCCGAGGTCAATATGGTGGTTACGAGCCACAGCGTCGCGGTCGCGAGCAATGTTCCTGCAGCAGGGCCTGTCTGAGCAAACGAGGCGTTGAATCCCCGCTTCGATGCGCTCCCACTTTCTGAGGACAGAAGCACAGCTGCGGCCCAATCACCTCCAAGCGCCATGCCCTGAAAAAAACGAAGCGCAACCAGCAACAACGGCGCAGCCACCCCAATGGTGTCGTACGTCGGAAGCAGTCCAATAACCAGACTGGACACGCCCATCATCAGCAGAGTCACCAGCAAGACTGCTTTGCGCCCATATTTGTTGCCGGCCCACCCGAAGACAACCCCTCCAATCGGACGGGAGATGTATCCAACCGCGTAGGTCGAAAACGCTAGGATGGTTCCAACAAGCGGGTCGAATTGCGGAAAGAAAAGCCGATTGAACACGAGCGCAGCCATCGCGTTGTACAGCGTGAAGTCATACCACTCGAGCGTCGCGCCAGCCATACTTGCGATGGCAACCTTTACCATCGAGTCTCCGCTGCGAGCAGTCGAAGCTTGGAGCGAGCTCTCGGCTGCTCGAGGGTGTGCGTTCTTCGTGCTTTCCATTCTGTTACTAGCAAACTGAGTGTGAATTGATTGGCACGCTGCCTTCAGTGAAGCTTGACTCGTGGACTCGCTACGCGGCGCAGCGAATGTGCAAGGAGCGCGATGGCCGTATGGCGTAGCCCGGACACTGCTGCCAAGTGCTTCCGATACAGCGCGGCGTACATTACCTTCGCGACTAGACCTTGGACAAAGATGCTCCTGCTCGTAGCTCGGTTCGACAAGCTTCCGACCGCAGTGGATGAACCTAGCGAGATGAGCGACCCGTGGTCCCTATACGCGAAGACCCCCATCGGGCGTCCGCGGATGCGAGCTGTCAACGCTTTGAAAAGAAAGACCGCTTGTTGATGGGCGGCTTGAGCACGCGGCGGCACCATACGGTCATCGGTCCAAGCGCAGCTTGCGCAATCACCCAGTGCGAAGATATCGCCATCAGCGACGCTTTGAAGGGTTTGGGTAACCTTCACTTGATTGATTCTGTTGACCGTAATCCCATCGAGTGACGAAAGAACGTCGGGCGCCTTGATGCCAGCTGCCCAAATCGTGACGTCCGCGGCAATTGAACGACCACTCTTTGTTTTGACAAAGTTTGCTGCAACGTTGTCGACAGGATCCGCGACGGAAACCACGACGCTCATCCGCTCAAGGAGGCTTTGCGTGGCATTTGAAACCTTGTCACTCAGCGCGGGAAGGATACGGCCGCCGGCCTCGAGTAGCGTGATGCGCATCTGGTGCTGCTTTTCGCCGGACAACAATCCGAACTGCCGAAACGTGTCTTCCATTCGACGCAGTTCGGCTGCGAGTTCAACTCCCGTTGCACCGCCGCCGATGATTGCAATGTCGACCGCTTGGTCGCTACTGCCCTGGTTGAACGCACGCTTTCTGAGACAGGCTTGGAGCAAGCGCTTGCGGAGTAACTCGGCCTGCTCGAGTGTATCAAGCGTTATTGCATTTTTCTGAGCCCCGTTAACTCCGAAGAAGTGCGTACGACTTCCAAGAGCTAAGACGAGTGTGTCGTACTGGAGTGTCCTCGCAGGGATAATCTCGACGCCGTCATTGTCGTAGACCGGCGCGACAGAAACTTCTTTATTGGCTCGGCTCAGACCGGTCATCTCACCCTGAACGAAGCCGAAGTGATGCCAATGTGCATGCGCTGCAAACGTAATCTGGTGGGTATTAGTATCGAGGCTGCCAGCAGCAACTTCGTGCAGCAAGGGCTTCCAGACATGCGTCGGCCATCTGTCAACGAGTGTGACCTGCGCACGGTTGCCTGCGCCCAAGCGGTCCCCAAGGCGCGTTGCCAGTTCCAGTCCGCCGGCCCCGCCACCGACGATTACGATGCGATGCATTTCGACCTCGTCTCAGTTGTAACCAAGAATAGCTGCGAACGAGACGTCGGCTCGGTCGGCAGCATTGCTGGCGAGTAAAGACATTGGGGCAGTCAGCAACGTCGCATATGCCGAGAGCGCTACCACTTTCTGTGCAGCGGCATCGGAACCGTGCTTCGGGCCGCGCGGCTCTGCGTTGGCGTGTGCGGAGATGGCTTGATACGTATTCATTTGCATGCCTTCAGAAGTTCGTTGAGAGAGGTTTGTGTATCAATGCCTCGCTCGTACTGATGTCACGGCAGAGGCATGAGAGAAATGTACGAAACCAAAATAAGGAAAAAAAGACGACACATTCTGACTGCATAGGAAACAATAAATTTCCTTTCAAACTGCGTTTTAGGGAGTAGTAGAGCGGAACAGCATGGTATTCACGGCAAGCTGTAGCGTGCGAGAGGGGATGGGCGAATGCGCCCGGAAACAACGGCGGTTGTGGGTCACAGACCCGATGGCCTATGAAATGCAAGGGGCCGCCGTCCAGCATGCTGTGCATGCTTGGCCGGGCAGCTTGTCGCTATCGGAGGGATGAGGGGTGGAGGCAGTGACCCCACTCGGCTTCGGCGTCCAGCGCAGCAAAATGCTGCGCCGGAACCGGCGCTCATGGAGCGTTACTTGAATGCAGGTGCAATGATGGTGGAGATGAGCTGCACGACGGCGTAGTGAGTAGCCTCCGGGATGCCATCGACGTTCCCGTCGATGACATTGGCAACCGAGTTGATAAGACCAACATCGACTCCACGACGCAGCAATGCAACCTCCAGTTGCGGCGTGTGGGCGAGCGACGCTCTGCCCATCCGAGCGGCAAATGCGCCAGCGATGGCATAGCATCCCCAATTCGAGCATGCGGCGGTAACCAGAACATCGGTCCCCGTGACCGCACCGATGCCAGCACTGCCGTCAGGTCGTTTGTCGCCAAACTTCACATATTCCTGCACCGCCTCTGCGACTACGCCCATCCCGATTTCGTTACCGCCGTCACCGACAGCCACTGTCGGCACGTTTTGCGCGATAGCTTCGTCGAACAGGAAGTCGATGCGTGCGCGGCCCATACCGTAGTCGATGCCGCGCATGCTGCAGTAGATACCATCGACGTTGCGGCCAACGCGTTCGGTCGAGAAGAAAAGTGCGGGCTTGTACTTCTCGAGGAGCGACTTCGAAACATCTTTGGCGCCCCCCTCGTCGAGCGGAAACGGTTCGACGCAGACAACGGCCAAGCATCCGTCGTCGCGCGCAATTTTGGCTTGCTCGTACGGCAGCACGGTGAGACCAGCTGTCGTCAAGATGGCCGAAGTAGTTTCAATCAGCGTTTCTTCGACGAACGTAATGCAAAGCGCCTTCTTTGCCAACGACAGCGCACGAACAACGGCCGCAAGACCAGCAGGACCGTCGTTTTCGCCAATAGTGGGGGAAATCCACGCGCGCGACACCGAACCTGTCGTCACAAAGACGTTGGCTTTCTCGGGGATGGCGGCGAGTGCGTCGGCGGCAGCCCCGACCAACGGACCGCCTTGACGCTCTCGCGCCGCGGCGTAGATTTGCTCGACGCCACGGCCGCCCAGGTCGAGAGAAACAAGCGCGTCGAGACGCTCGTCAATTGCAGAGAATTTTGAGTCCGCCATGTTCACTTTCCTACAACGAGACGCGCGATTGCATCGCGGTCGTGGATGATTGCGGCAACTTTCTCGAGCGACTTCTCCACGGCCGAGACTACGGCGTCGAAGCCGCCTGTTCGTCCGAGCGCGTCGAGCGTCGGCTTCAGACGCAGGGACACGCGGGCACCCGGCTGACCATGGGTGTTCACCGTCAAAATGCCGTGGTCTTCGAGAAGAACCATGCCGAGTGCCGATGTAGCCTCACACGGCACGACGACTGGTGTGTCGTTCTCGCGGCCTGCCATCTTCAAAAGGACAGTCAACACTGCGTCTTCGTCCACCATCGGCCCGAGGTCGCTTCGCTTCACCAGGTCCTTACCCATTTTCAGCTCGAGTGCATCGGCGAGCTTCTGTCCGGCGGCCGACTCTTCTCGCAAGTCGCGGGGCTGGTATTTCTGCAAGGACCGCAGCACCGCTGCTGCGATAGGTGCGCGTGCCTCCATGCCGAACTCAGCGCCCTTGGCCGCCGCTGCCGTGACGAATTCGGGACGCCCAACGAGGACACCCGCACGAGGACCAGACAAGCCGGCCTTGTCGCAGTTGGTCACGGAAACATCAGCGCCGAGCTGAAGGCTCAACGCGCCACCGTGTAGGACTGTTCTCAGGCGCGCTCCGTATGCTTCATCTAGGAAGACAATTGCGCCGAGAGCGTGTGCGTATTGGGCAACTTCTCGAGCCACATGGTCTTCGAGCCGCTCAAGGCTGCTCGTGACTGTTGTTATGACAACAAGTGCAGGCCGAGCAGAATCGATAGCCTTGCGCCAGTCCTTATCACCCTGAACTTCTTGGACTGGAACACCGGCGATTTTCGAACCGCGGACAACGGATGCGTGCGAGCGACCACCCGGGGGAACCACGGAAACGACAGGCTTGTCGCCTGCCAATGCAGCGATAGTCGCGATGATGCCCGCGCTTGTCCGGTTGAACACCGCTACCGCGTCATCGGTCTTACCACCCATATGGCCGATGGCAACCTGGCGCAATTCCTCGGCGCACAGGCCCGGGCCCACCCACTCTTCACACAGCGTCGCGATATCTTCAGCCCCAATTGGGAAATCGCGTTGATTTCCCGTGAACACACCAATCGACTCCGCACCCAGCATCTTCACGCGCTTGGCGGCAACAGCCTGCCCGTGACGAAGCCTCAGGGCCTCATCAATACTTGAGCGAATAATCGAGCCTCTCGCAAACCCCACCGTCGGGTCAATCGCGTTTCCGAAGCTATCGACCTTCGCGCCAGCAGCTTGAGCTTTCTTTCCTTCCGCAACGCTACTCATTCAAACCACCTCTTCAAAATTTGGCTTCAAGACTTGGTCGCTTACAGCGCAACCGTAACGATGCTTCGGAGCATCTCGACGAATGCCGTATGTCCTTCCCAGTTGATTCCGTCCACTGCTACTTCTGCGCGTGACGTTGCTCCGTCTCGAGCTCCAGCAGCGACGGTCGCCTCAATCATTCGATGCTCGAGGCTAGGCGTGTGCAGCACGCTGAGGTTGTTCTCTCTTGCAGCAACGGCAGCAGCGATTCCGTGGGCGCCCCAGTTTGATACCGACGCGCTTACGACAACATCGGTCGCGGTGACGGTAATCACGCCAGACGCATGTCCAGCGAGCGACTTGGCGCCAAGCGGATGGACTGCCGCGATTTTGTCGCGAATCGCTCCGAATCCGACTTCGTTTCCGCCATCGCCGATGCCAACGGTGAGTACGCCGCGTTTGCGAGCAAGGTCGGCAAGCAGATAGACGTGACCGACGTCCTCGGGATTGCGGCAGTCGCCACGAACGCCGTGGAAGAAGCCTTCTTTATTAGGACCATCGCGCTCGACGAATACGACTGCAGCAGGTCTGTACTCGCTCATTAGCTCTTCAGCCTTCTCGTGACCTTCCTTAAGACCAAGATTGAAGGAGACGGTCGACAATGCGCCTTCGCGACCCAAGTCATCGTTGATAACGGCGGCGACTGCGCGAACGGGCGCGGCATGAGCTTCTTCCGTAACGAGCACCACGCGCACGCCATAGGCGACCACGAGTGCTCGCGCCAGAGACGCGGCTCCGACCGGCCCATCCGTCTCCCCGAATGGGAGCTTGGGAGCCACGCCGGCACCGGTTGCGATGAAGACCGTATCGCCCTTTGACAATGCCTCGGCCAACCGGCGAGCGGCTAGGGAACTGAGTGGCTCACCGTGATGGGCGCGACATACCTGATACACGGGTACAACAAAGCCCGCAGGTACACCACCCGTAAGCGGCCTCATTTCAACAGTCATCAGTCGGTCGATGCGCTCGCCGGTAATTTGTTCATTTGCTGGTGTCATGGCGAATCCAATCAACGGTCGATAGGTTCGCGGTACGTCTCCTTCACGAGGAGCACGCAGACAAGCGAGATGATTGCTGCCACGACGACGTACCAAGACACGGACATCGAATTGCCGCTTCGTGCGACCAACCAGGCGGCAATCATCGGCGTCGGAGCGCTGGAGATGATGCCGGAGAGCTGGTATGCGGTCGACGAGCCGCTGAAGCGATAGCGCGTCGGATACTGTTCCGCATAAATCACGCCGTGCAAGGAGCCGGTCGAAGCGTGACCAATTCCGAGACCGAGCGACAGCGCAATCGTGATGAGTACGGGATTGCCAGTGTCGAGGAGCGAGAAGAGCGGGAAGGCGTAGACCGCAAAGAAGATAGCGCCGAAGCCATACACCACACGGCGACCGACCTTGTCCGACAACCAGCCAAAGACCGGCTGCATGAAAAGGTCAACCGCAGCCGCGACGAGCAGACCCGTCGAGGCAACGCTGCGAGGCAGATGCAGCGTGTTGGTGATGTAAGTCAGTGCGTAGACTGTAATCAGAAAGTAGCCGACGTTCGCTACTGTCTGGAAAAAGACCATGATGAGAGTCTTCTTCTTCTCGTTCTGCCAAACCTCAAGCAGCGGAGCATTCGATACGTTGCCAGCAGCTTTTGCTTTTTCGAAGTTCGGTGGCTCGCTCACTTGAAGGCGGATATACATGCCGACGAACAGAAGGGCCAAGCTGAAGATGAATGGCAGACGCCAGCCCCAGGCGAAAAACTGCTCATCCGGTAACGCGGAGACAAGTGCGAATGCGCCAGTTGACACTAGCAAGCCGGCGGGCACGCCCATCTGCATCGTCGCGCCGAATAGGCCGCGCCTTCCATCCGGCGCATGTTCGACCGACATCAGCGCTGCGCCACCCCACTCACCACCGAGCGCGAAGCCCTGAACGACTCGCAGCAGGATAAGCAGTCCAGGACTCCAGTAACCAATGGAGTTGTACGAGGGCAGAAAGCCAATCGCTGCTGTACAGAGGCCCATCACGAGCAAGGTAAAAACAAGCATCTGCTTGCGGCCCATGCGGTCACCGAAGTGACCAATAACCATGCCGCCAAGCGGTCGCAGGATAAAAGCGACAGCGAAGGACGCCATCGACGCGAGCGTTGCCAACTCCGGCGTCAACTCGTTGAAAAACACTTTCGGAAACACCAGTGCTGCTGCGGTACCGTACAGAAAGTAGTCGTACCATTCCACCGTGGTCCCAATGAACGAGCTCAGCGCGGCGCGAGCGGGCGAACCGTGCGCTTCGTGTGTGGTCTCTTCGTTGGAAGCTGTGACTTGCTGCGTGCTCATAGTTCCTCCTACCCGTATGCGACGACTCGTCGGCCCGGTCGAACGCCGGGCCAACTTTTACTGCTACTTGCGTTTAGACGTTGATAGTCACGCTCTTACGCGCCGTATAAGCCTCAAGCGCACCTTCGATGGAGTACTCAGCGCCGATGCCACTCTGCTTGGCACCGCCGTACGACATACCCGGAATCTGACCGCCAGCACGGTTGACCTGGAGCCAGCCGGCGTCGATTTGCTCGGTGGCCTTCAGTGCCTTAGTGATGTCATTCGTGAACACGTAAGCCGCGAGACCATAAACAGTGTCGTTCGCCCACTGAATCACTTCCTGTTCGTCCGACCATGGAATGGCGACCAGGACCGGACCGAACACTTCCTCGCGACACACGCGCCAGCTGTTATCGACGCCAGCGAAGATGACCGGCTCGGGGAAGAAGCCTTTGGCGTCTTCGAGCGCCGGCGGCACCGAACCGGTGAGCACTTGCGCGCCGGAATCGATGGCTTCCTTGATGAAGTCACGAACAGCGGTGTAGCGCTCTTCGTTGATGATTGCGCCGATGTCGTTCGATTCGTCGAGCGAGTCGCCCGTCTTCAGTTCTTTGACCTTGGCCACAACCTTGGGCATCACGACATCCCAGACATCCTTATGGACGAAGAGGCGCGAGCCTGCCGTGCACGATTGCCCCTGACGGGCGAAGCGCATTGCGTTGATGATGCCCGTGACCGTAGCGTCGATGTATTCGGGCGTTGCTGCATCCGGATAAACGATGCAAGGGCTCTTGCCGCCCAGTTCCAGCGTCGAACGACCGATACGGTCAGCAACAGCGTGCGCGACGAGCTTGCCGACTTCGAGTGACCCCGTGAACGACACCTTCGCGACATCAGCGTTTTGCGACAATGCCGCGCCTGCTTCAATACCGGTGCCAGTCACGAGATTGAACACGCCAGCCGGGAACAGGCCTGTTGCGAGTTCCGCAATCTTGATAACGGCGAGCGGCGCATCTTCTGCAGGCTTAAGCACGAGCGTGTTGCCGGTGCCGAGAGCCATACCGATTTTTACTGCAGCCAGAACGACCGGCGAGTTCCACGGAATGATTGCACCGACAACGCCCAGCGGCTCACGCGTCGAATAGCTGAAGAGGCCCGGACCGAGCGGGAGGGTCTCGCCCTTCTGCTCAGCGACGACACCACCGTAATAGCGCAGCACTTCTGCGGCACCCAGAACTTCCGGACGGCTTTGCGTGCGCAGTGCATTGCCGCTTTCAGCTGCCAGCACGCGTGCGATTTCTTCAGCGTTCGCCGTAACGCGATTGCCCAGTTCCGTCAGCAGCGCACCACGTGCGCGCGAGGCCATACGGCGCCACGTCGGGAATGCTGCCTTCGCGGCGGCGACGGCAGCTGCCACGTCATCCGCGTCGCTCCCACCAATCGTAGCCAGCTTTTCACGGCGCGAAGGGTTTTCGATGTCGAGCGTCTTGCCCTTTGCCGGGGTACGCCATTCGTTGTTGACGAGCAGACCGGTGATGCCGGCTTGCGGCAGTACAACCTCTGCATTCATAGTTTCGGTACGGGAATTCACAATATCTTCCTTAAATCGAGGGCGAATTACTGCGCAGCGGGCAGGCTCAAACGAACACCGAGCAGCTCTTCGTACAGTTCGTTGACGCTGGTCGAGTCCTTGTCGCCCAAGCCTTTGGCACGAGCTGCGTTGTAGGTCTGCAGAACCAGCTGACCGAGGGGCATCGAATAGTTCGAGAATTCATCGAGGCACAGCTTGATGTCCTTGTGCATGAGGTTGATGGCAAAGTTGCCAGGGCGCTCTTGCGTGAACAGGGTCTTCGGCAGGTAGTCGAGCATCTTGCTGCCAGCCAGGCCGGCGGTCAGCACGTCGCAGAGCACGTCGAGCTTCGCACCAGCCTTGACGCTTGCGGTCAACACTTCGCCCAGGGCAACCGTGTTGATAGCGGTCAACAGGTTATGGCTGAGCTTGGTGAGTTGGCCCGCGCCGACGTCGCCGCAGTGGACAACGCGGCCTGCCAGCACGTCGAAAACCGACTTCAAGTCAGCCAGGGTCTTTTCCGCACCACCGACCATCAGAACGAGCTTGCCGTTCTCGGCACCAGCGACGCCGCCGCTCACCGGCGAGTCAACGAACTCGACCTTTTTCTCTGCCGCTGCGGCGGCGATTTCTTTTGTCGTTGCCGGGTCAACGGTGCTGAAGTCGACGATGATTGCGCCTTCGGATGCGGTCTTGAGAACGCCATCGTTTCCGGTCACTGCGTCGCGCAGCGTCTTCGGGCTCGGCAAGCTCAACAGGATTCGCTCCGCATCCTTCGCAGCGTCAGCCGGACTGGTCGTCGCGATGGCACCCTTGGCTGCGAGCGCGTCCATTGCAGCTTGGCTCGGGTCATAGACGCGGACCTGGTGACCTGCCGCTACCAGGCGCGCGGCCATGCGACTACCCATGCGACCAATACCGATAAATGCAACCTTCATTTGAACTTCCTCCGACGAATTCCGTTGAGTTGAGCCAGCACTTCTCTTAAGTGACTGTTATTTAAGGTTTTTCCCGAGTCAATCGGCTCGGCTAGTGCCAGTGACTTGACTATAAGAAGCCAAATTAAGAAAAAAAAGACGACACTTTTTGACGGTATGCGTAAGTTTTGATTAACATACGCTTGTGGGAGGACATTCCAATGCTGAATTTGAGCCGTTTGCGGTTGCTGCATGAGCTTTCTGTTCTGGGGACGATTTCGGCCGTCGCAGACGCAGTTCACTTGACGCGTCCGGCGGTGTCGCAGCAGCTTGCCCAGTTGGAAGACGAGCTTGAGACTGTGCTCATCGAGCGGTCCGGCCGAGGCGTCCAGCTGACGCCGGCGGGCAGGCGCTTGGTGGCGAGAGCGACCGACTTGTTTCAGATGGTCGAAGAAATCGAGGCTGAAGTCGCGGCCGCCAACGTCGAGGTGAGCGGCGAAGTCCGCATGTCGGCATTTGGCTCCTTGGCCAGCAGCGTCGTGCCGCTCGCTGTCCAGTATTTGCTGGAACAGCATCCGCAGTTGAACGTCATCTTCACGGAGTTGGAGCCGTCTGAAGGGCTTCGAGCGGCGGCGGCTAAGCAAACTGACCTTGCCATCGTTGATGACCTGGTGAGCGCAGA
The DNA here is from genome assembly GCF_031450995.1 of Caballeronia sp. LP006. NCBI lineage: Bacteria > Pseudomonadati > Pseudomonadota > Betaproteobacteria > Burkholderiales > Burkholderiaceae > Caballeronia > Caballeronia sp. LP006. Next base: position 193,907 of record NZ_JARTVW010000006.1, read on the forward strand.
AGCGCTGGCGAACGTGCTTGAATTCCGCCCTCTGTGCGTGGACCACTTTGACGCGGTGGTATCGTCGAGCCACAAACTTGCAGGCCGGAAATCAATTCATCTCTCGGACTTGGCTCACGAGCGCTGGGCGCTGAATCAGTCAGCCGCCACTTATCACACGTTCTTGCTGAATGCCTGTTATGCCGGAGGATTCACACCAAAGGTCACGACCAGCAGTAGAAATATGGCAGTTACGCTTGAAATGGTGAGAACGGGCGGCGCCGTCGCTGTTCTGCCGCGACTCGCACTGCGGCACGCAGAAAAGGACCCTGACTTTTCGGTTCTTCCTATCGACCCCGTGCTCAATCGTCGTGTATTCGTTGCATTGTCTAAAGGGACTGCGAAGCGGCCTGCCGTGGCAGCTGTGCTGGACGCGCTAGTAGACTGCGCTAGAAGGCTCTGAGAGACCGCTCCCTTGGGCAACACAGCTGCCTCTGCAAGAAGACTCTTTCTTGATATTGGAAGAAGCTCGACTACTGTCGAAGAACTTCTTTTATAACTTTAGCGAGTCGCGCTTATATATCGTCTGCGCGCCGATACCGAGAGTCTCATCACATTGAGCCCCTCGAATGAACCGGCATCACCGCCCGCTACACAGCGGGCGGCGTCTTAGTCGAGCTGCATGGTGATTGCCGACAGTTCTTCTTTCTGCCCTGCGCGAATAACCGAGATGAGACGCTCGACATCCTCAACGCTATTGAACATTCCCAGCGATACGCGGATGCCTCCGCGCTCCGGAGAGACACGAACGTCATTGCGTGCGAAGAAATCCGCCCACTCAGTAACAGGCAGGTTTAGAACGTAGATGTGGTTTCGCTTCCCACGCTCGCGCGGCCCAACGACAGTAATACCAAGTTGGTCCAGCTTCCTAAGCAAAAGGTCGCCAAGCTCGTTGACGTGTCCATAAATTGCATTCACGCCGACGCTCTCGATGAGCTTGATGGCGGCATCGAGGGCGTGCAGGTCAGGCAAATTGACGTTGCCGAATTCGAAGCGCTGTGCGTCCCGACGCACCGCCAGGTCCTTTGGTCGCGCAATGTAGTCCGCAGGTGGGTTAAGCATACTCGACATCGCCAGGTAGGCCGGGCGGAGTTCATCGAGACCGTTCGCCACGTAGAGCACTCCAAGCCCTTGCGGCACCAGCAGTCCCTTGTGGGTACCAGCAGCCAGCACAGAGATGTGGAGCGCCTTCACATCAATCGGAATCACACCGACTGACTGCATGGCGTCGATGATTAGGTAGATACCTCTGCCCTTGCAAAGCGAGCCGATGTCCGCAAGGTCATGCACCTGCCCAGCGTGGAAGCTCACGTGCGAGAGTGTGATGACCTTGGTCCGGCCGTCAATGTACGGTTCGAACGTTTTCGCCGTTGCGACCTCGTTGTCTTTTAAGGGCGCGAATCGAATTTCTACGCCCTTGCGCTTTAGATTCAACCAGGCATAGGCGTTGTTGGGATGGTCTCCTTCGATGAGCACGACGTTGTCGCCCGCTTCGAGTGGCACCGCATTGGCCGCGATATTCAGACCTTCGGAGGTATTCTTGGTGAATGCAATCTCGGCCGGCGACGTATTGAACAACCGCGCAACGCTTGCGCGCGTGTCTTCGACTCGACGAACCCACACTGGCTTCGGACCAGCCGTCTCGTAGCCTTCAGTCAAGAATGAAACGAGAGCGTCTCGCACTGGTCCTGACAAAGGCGTTTGATGACTAGAATCTAGGTAGAGCTGGCGCTTGGTCACGGGAAACAGGTCACGGATTGACGCCAGCTTTTCTCTGGGAATCATTGCGTATCTCAATCAAGGTAGCTTCACAGGCACACGCCGGCACGTCTATCCGCTCCGTCGAATAAGGGAGAGATGCACTTCCGGCAAAATTCACGCTTACGCGTGCGACAGGACTTGGCCAAGAAAATCACGCACGCGCGGGTGCGCGCTGTCCCCAAAGAACTCGGCAGGCGTGACGTCCGCGAGAATCTGGCCGCCATCCACGAAGATGATTCTGTCGGCAACACGACGAGCGAATGACATCTCGTGCGTCACGCAGAGCATCGTCATCCCCTCAGCCGCCAGCGTAACCATCGTGTCCAGGACCTCTTTCACCATTTCGGGGTCGAGCGCGGAGGTAGGTTCGTCGAACAACATCACATTCGGGCGCATGCAGAGCGCTCGAGCAATTGCGACGCGCTGCTGCTGTCCGCCGGACAACTGAGGCGGGTACTTTTCTGCCTGGCTCGAGACTCGTACCTTGTCGAGGAGCTGCATCGCCAGCATTTGAGCTGCCTTCGAGTCAACACCATGGACTTTCATTGGCGCCAGCATGCAGTTCTTGAGTACGGTGTAGTGCGGAAAAAGGTTGAAGCTTTGAAAGACCATGCCGACATGCCGCCGCACCTCAGCTGCGCTATACGCTTGGGCCGACTTCAAATCGCGCACAACGACTTCTCCCTCATCTATATCCTCCAGCCCGTTAATACATCGGATGAGAGTGGATTTGCCGGAGCCGGACGGTCCGCAGATGACGACCTTCTCGCCGGCGTTGACCGTCAAATTGATGCCATTCAGAACCGTGTGCCGCCCAAAGCGCTTGACAACGGACTTGAGCTCGACGATGGGGGTAGTGGATGAATTCATGAGTTTGCCTTCACAATCAAATGGGTCGTCAATTTGCTGCTGTCACCGCGACAGGTGCGGCCACGCGCACCGTTTGTTTGAGCTGTCGACGCTTCCTGAGGTGGTCGGCCAACTCAGCAAATCCTGAGCACACGATGAAGTAGACAATCGCGGCGAAGGTGTAGAGCTCGACTAGCTTCCCGTCTCGCTGGGCAATCTTTGCTGCGGCGCCCATGAAGTCGGTGAGCGACAGAACGTAGACCAGTGACGTGTCTTGAAAAAGAATGATGGCCTGCGTCACCATGATGGGCACCACAGCCTTCAGAGCCTGGGGAACAATGACCAGCGAATACGACTGCCACACCGAGAAGCCGAGAGCTTTGGCTCCCTCAAACTGTCCTCTCGGAACGGACAGCAGGCCGGACCGAATGATTTCGCAGAAGTAGGCAGCCTCGAACAGCGTGTACGTGACGAACGCCGTTAGCTGCGGACTGATTGACACTGACATGCCGTCCGGTGAAAACTTCCTGAGCAATAGCGGAACAAGGAAGAAGAACCAGAAGAGCACCATGATGAGCGGTATCGACCGCATCACCGTCACGTAGGCCCAGACAATGCGGTCAAGCACCGGAATGCGAAGGTGCCGGACGATAGCAAGCGCCGTCCCGATGACGAGGCCGCCGACGAATGCCACTACCGTGAGCTTGAGTGTGTACACCATGCCCTCGCCGAGGAACGGCAGAGCTCTTTCAATTGCAGGGAAGTCGAACGTCATTGCAGTCACCACTTAACTTGTCAGCATCAAGATTTCGACACCGTCGCGTGCCTGCTGGTTACGCCAACGGCGCCCCAATAGATAAGCAGCGACAGCACAAAATAAGTCAGCGTCACGACTCCGAACGCTTCAAACGTTCGGAACGTAAATTCGTTCATCTGCTGAGCCTGTGCGGTCAGGTCGAGCAAACCAATCGTCATCGCGACCGACGTGTTCTTCAGCAATGCAAGCGCTTCGCTGGTCAACGATGGGGCCATCGTCCGAAGCGCTTGAGGGATAAGTACGCAGGTATATTGGTTCCACGATGACAAACCGAGAGCGTGTCCCGCTTCACGCTGCCCTTTCGGGAGCGATTGGATGCCGGCTCGAACCTGCTCCGCGACGCGTGCTCCTGTATATAAGCCGATTGCTATCAAAGCAGGTACGAAGCTCGCCCAGGGCGGAGCCATGCTTTTGAGTGCATTGCCCAGCGACGCCGGCACTATCTCTGGGAACACGAAGTACCAGAGGAAGGCTTGCAAAAGCAGTGGGATGTTTCGGAATACCTGGACATAAGTGCGGCTCAGTCCTCGGACGATGCCATTGTTCACAGTCCTTCCGCAGCCAACCAGAACGCCGAAGAACGATGCAATGAGCGCAGCGCCGAACCAGAGCACCACTGTCCACATCAGCCCCGAGAGGAGCCAGTTGATGTAATGGTTGCCATCGACTGTGGTTTCGAACAGCAAGTTCATGGCTTGATGCCTCCATGAGGGGGCGCCACACCGGCGCCCCGGGGCTTAACTTATGAAGGCACCTTGTCGCTCGGATTCTTCACGCGTTCCTTCAAGTCATTGCTCATCGGGAAATCGAGCTTGATGCCGCGGGGAGGAATCGCATCGACGAACCATTTCTTGTAGATTTGGTTGAATTCGCCCGAGGCCATCAGCGACTTGAGTGTTTCATCGACCACCTTTTTGAATGCAGGGTCGTCCTTTGCAATCATCAACCCGTACGCGAGCGAGTTATAGGACTCGGGGAGAAAGGCGAACCCTGCAGGATTAGACGCGTCCGCCTTCTTGGCTGCGAGCAGGATGTCGTCTTCGATGAACGCGGCGGCACGGCCATTGTCGAGGGTAAGCATCGACTCGCCATGGTCGTGGGCCGGGATGAACTTCAGGTCAAGACCGTTCTTTTCGCTAATTTCCTTCGCGAACTGGAGGGCGTTCGAGCCCTGCGTGTACACGACCGTTTTGCCTTTCAGGTCTGCCGCGGTCTTGATACCAGAATCTGCCTTCACGAGCCATTTCGTGTGGCTGATGAACGTTGCGACGGAGAAGCCGACTTGCTTCTGGCGCTCGATGCTGTTGGCAGTGCTCGCGCATTCGATGTCGACGTTGCCATTGTTCACCAGAGCAATGCGGTTGGCCGACGTCACGGGAACGTCCGTGACCTTCAGGTTGGGCACCGATTGCTTCAGCTTGTCCACTACTTTCATGCACAGGTCGACAGAATAGCCGACATATTTCTGGTTCTGGTCGAGATACGAAAATGGCACAGACGCGTCACGCACGCCCAGCCGAATCTCTCCGGTACTTTTGATTTTGGTCAGCGTGTCAGCAGCCTGAGCTTGATGACTGAACAAGAAGCCGACGGACACGAAAAGCGCCGCACGTGAGAGGAAGCGATACAGCATGTTCTAACTCCTTAATCGAACTGCTTGCAAGGGTCTGGTCTCCCGGTGACCGGGTGCGTTTGCGCCGGTGACGAAGCGCGCAGGAAAAATGTAGACACGCAAAAATAATTAGAAAAGACGACTCTTTCTTTCCAAATAGGAAAGTTAATCTAACTATAGGAGTGTCTGTTCGCGCTGAATGAGGCAGACGTGGGGGGCCGTCGCGTGTCGAAGTAAAGAAGATCGAGCCATGCGCCGAAGCGATTTGGATGAACGAAAATTCGAGACCGTCGGATAGCGCTGCTTACTAGAACAGCTATGCGGTAGCGGATTGACCTGACGAGTGGCGAGTGGGGTCCGTCAGGACTTTCGTGTGTGAGGCAGCCGCAATGGAGACGGAGCCGTGATGCCACGGTACCCGAGACGTCCACACTTGAACTGCCGTCGACCCCTAAAGCCTCAATCGACCAATCGACTTTTCATCCGATGACGCCAGGGTTCGACCGACGACCTGTCCGGAGCATTAAAGAAGGCACTTATCAAGCGCGGTCTGGCCGCACAACTCGGTCAGCACCTAGGCTCCGAGCCCCGGGCTGAGAAACCAGCGGCGGCCATAAGTCAGCGCAACGAACACACGCCCAGAATGTCCTGACTTCAGACGCCCCGCTGCTTTGAAGACGCACGAGACCGCAATTCAACGTGAATGGGTATTTCCGATTAGCGGTCAGCGCGACCGTTGCAGGCTCGATCTCAACGACGAAGCGAAAGGGGCCGCCCTCCAGACCCGCCACAGGGAAACAAGTGCTCTGGCTAGGTTCGTCAAATGGTCGATCCGCTCGGTGCAAGCCTGTGGCGCGCGCGTTCGTAGATCGCAAGGTCATCCCCATCGATGATCTAAGCTGCGGCTTGCTGCATAGCACGAACCCTCAATTCCATTGAACCGATATCGTTGATGATGCCCTTGAGGCGGTCGCCGCCCGCGAGTTTCGACACGCTTGCAGATGTGCCTGTTGTGTTCAGTGTGCCCGGCTTAAGCGTTGTCACCGTCGACAGGGAGCCAATCAGTTCGCGTACACCGTTGATCATGTCCGCCGTGTGCGCTCGTATCACCGCCCGGCCGCTTTGCTGCACGTCGATGTGTAGACCCTGGGCTCGCTAATCTCGTCACGTGTGACGAACCACGGACCTGCGCCGCAGAACCTATCGAAGCCCTTGCGGATGTTACGCGTGAAATGGTGCCGGCCCCACGGGTCGCGCAGATTGATGTGGCAGCACATCGTGCAACCGTACACGTGGTCGAGCGCATCGTCAGCATTCATCCTTCGCATGCTTCCGATTACCACACATAGCTCACACGCGAAAGCCACAAGCGTGACAATTCTTAGCAGTATTCCATCAACGATGACTCGCTACATGCACATTGCCGCCGCGCTGGCGACCTGCAGAGCAATTCGGCACCACTTCGTTAGGGCGGTCGTCCACCTTGCGGTGTTTATCAGCCATGGGCTAGTGACCAAGATTCATTTGCTTAAGCTGTGCTGTCGATGTATCGCGAATTCCCGGCATCAACTTCGCACGCGCAGCCGTCGGTATCGGGCTTGATTATTTTTAATCCAGGAGTCGGTCCCAAGACCGTGACAGCGATCATCGCGGCAGTACAAGTTTCGGAGACTTCGAAAACGGCCGCCACGCTTCGCTAGGTCTTGTGCCACAAACACTAGCATGCAGAGCGAACGGGAGCGGGACAGCGCCTCGAAGTTGTAAAAGCACTCCCCAATCTACGATGTCTGATGTCTTCCAAGGCTCCGTATCGATTGCCCGTACCCCCGATTTTTCCTCTGTTGGAAGGTACCCGCCTATCTCGGACTGAGGGTATATACCGCTGTACAAATTAAATGGCGATTTCTACACTCCGGACGTCTGACAACTGATGAGGCAAGTGCCACGTTTAGTTTGAATTTGGATCTGCTTCCGAATTGCACTTCACTTATCGAATTTGCCTGACAAATAGGTAGGCTCACCGAAGTTGGAGATGACAGGTTTCGAGCGGCGTCCCTAGCCGCATCGATCGAGGCAATCGGCAACCTCCCCATAGCGAGTTCTCAACAATGTGCCAATTAACAACCAATTTTCCCTCCGAATTTGTTTGATCACTAAGTCATACTAATAAACTCGGCGTTCCGCATCAGACCGAGTGACGCCGCAAAGAATATAGGGTCATCGTGAAAGCGGCAGCAGTTTGGGTGTTTCAGTTACCAAAACCCGTTTGGTCGGCATGTGAGCGGACATTGCTCTGCTCAGGGTACATAGGGCGGATCGTCAATCGTTGAGGGTTGGCCTTTGCGTCCGTGTGGTTCATCGGTCTAGCGATGTTTGTAAGAGCAGAACGACCAGATTGGCGCAGCGTTTCAACTGGCTAGCATCAGCGAAATGACGTTTGTTTGCTACTGATGTCTTAACCGGGTCTGCCGAACATGACCAACGAACACCAGTTCTATGACTGCAGTTCCGGCTGCAAACTTGTGTTCCATCACTGCAAAGAATTTCTACGCGTTTTAGGAGACGATACGGTATGGACACTTTCAAAAGCAGCATGCTCGTCGCGGCAGCGATATCTTTGCTGCTGTCTGCCTGTGGTGGGGATAGCAACGTAGAGTCAGAGCTCGACCAAGCCAAGACAATGGCTCACCCGTGGATGGACGCGAAGCTAACTGCTGACCAACGCGCTTCTTTATTGGTGTCTGCATTGACACTCGCCCAAAAAGAGCAACAGCTTGTAACGTCAGGTGCCACTATTGTTCCGGAAATTCCGTCCTGCCTTGGAGCCCGCCACGTGAACGGTATTCCCGAACTGGAAATACCGTCGCTACGGATTACCAATGGCCCGGTTGGTATTGGACAGAATGACTGCGTTCCCACAAGCGTTGATCCCAATAACCTACAAGCAGTGCTGGGAAATCCTTCATCTGCAAAAGCTACAGCGCTGCCCTCCGCCATCGCGATGGCTGCGTCATTTGATCCGGGCGTCGCAACGGAATTCGGCAATGTTGTCGGCATGGAAGCGAATCATTTGGCACTACAGGTATTTGAAGCACCCGGTATGAACCTGGCTCGCCTGCCTGTGTTGGGCCGCAATTTTGAATACTTCGGTGAAGACCCATATCTTAGTGGGACGATGGCCGTTGCGGAAACGCTTGCCGTGCAGAGTAACGGCGTCATTGCAATGGCAAAGCATTTTGTCGCTAATGAACAAGAGACGAATCGCACCGGCGGCCTTGCCGAGAACATTGACGATCAGGTCCTGCACGAGTTGTACCTGCTGCCGTTCGAAATGGCAGTAAAAGACGCCAATGTTGCGGCTGTGATGTGTTCGTACAACTCAGTGAACGGTTACCAGTCCTGTCAAAATCCTGACAACCTTACCGGCGTTCTTCGCAAACAATGGGGTTTCAAAGGTTACGTCCAGTCAGACAACGCCGCCGCCAAATCAACGGTGAACACGATGAAGGCTGGCATGGATATGGAAATTTTCCTAATTTCCCAATGGACGCCTGCCAAGCTGAACGCTGCTCTGGTCGCCGGCACGCTCAACGAGACCGACATTAACAACGCGCTCCTGCCTCGTTATACACAAATGTTCCGGATGGGCATCTTCGATCGTCCGCTCGTTCAGACCGCCATCGACTTCACTGCAGGCGGCACGCATGCGCAATCAATCGGCGCAAAGTCGGCAGTGCTTCTTCAAAACAACGGCGCGCTCCCCTTCCCGAACACCGCTCAGAATATCGTTGTGGTGGGCAAGAAGACACAGGTTTACGCGCAGCAGGCAGTGGCAGGCGGTGCTAAAGTAGGCGTGGCTTTCGGCTTCGGTGGCGGCAGTTCTGACGTTGTGCCAACTTACACTGTCACCCCAGTACAAGGTGTGAAAAACGTCCTTGCCTCGCTTGGAAACACCACGGCATCTGTTCGTCTGATCCTGGTTGACGATGCCAACTCGATGGCCACGATAGACGGTGTGCCTTCGAGCTATAAGGCGGCACTATCTGCCGCAGCTAGTGCGGATCAGGTTATTATTTTTGCTGGTACGATATCTGAGGAAGGCGCTGATCGTGCCTCGTTCGCGACGACTGCTGGTACGGCGCTCTCTGCTGTAGGAGACAACCTAGATTGGTACACGAACACCGCCACTTCAGCAACCACGGCTGCCGCAGCCGGTAACAGCAACACCGTCGCGATGATCCAAGGCGTAATGGGCATGTCGTCCACCACCGGCCGGTCAATGGCGGCCAAAACGGCGTTGGTATTGAAAGATGGAGCCGGCGTCACAATGGACGCGTCACTAGTCGGCAGCTCAGGACCAGCCATCGTTGAAGCTTGGTTCCCGGGTCAGGAAGATGGGAACATCGTTGCTGAAGTGCTCTACGGAACGACTAATCCAAGCGGCAAATTGCCCGTAACCTTTCCCCTCGCGGGCAAGGCATTTATGGGCCAGGTAACACCGTATCAGTTTCCGGGAGTCCTCGAAGGCGGCAAGCCGACGGTCAGCTACGACGAGAAGCTGAACATCGGATATCGCTGGTACAACACCAACTCGATCACACCCGCGTTCCCGTTCGGCTTCGGTCTGTCTTATACCAACTTCGAACTAAAATCCACCTTCACGCCGGCCACAGCTTCGGATTCGAGATACTACGTTAAGACCTCCGTGAGAAACAGCGGGCCACTGGACGGCTCGGAAGTGGTTCAAGTCTACCTCGGTATCCCAAGCAGCGATGCCCTCACGCAGCCGCCGAAGCGGCTAGTCGGCTATCAGAAGATCGCTGTGGCGCATGGCTCTTCGGCTGACACGACAATCGCGATCGACCCGGCAGCGTCCAACCATCCGCTAGGTATTTGGGACAAGACTAGTCAGCAGTTCATAACCCCGCCGGGAACTTACACGGTTTACGTTGGTAATTCATCGGCAAACCTGACGACCCTCGGCACATTTACACGCTAACGCCTGAGCGCTAAAGTCTACACACCACGGCCGATCGCGTCGTGGCGTCTTTCATCTGGAATTCAACCCTATGAAACCCGCTGCCCGAATTTTGATTGCGACTCTAGCCGCCGCTGCATGCAGCGGCGCGAATGCTGGCGATGAAGCGTTTATGACGATCAATGGAGTGCCCATATCGCAAACCACTGCGTCTATGTATGCCGACCATCTGCGCGCTAGTGGGATAAGTGATGTAAGGGCAATCCAAAGCCAAATCCGGGAAGTGATAACCCGTCGGGAATTATTGTTTGAGGCAGCTCATCAATCCGGATTCGACATGAAGCCCGATGTCATCGCTGAAGCGAACACGGCGTATCGCAAAGCCCTCGCCGAAGCTGAGGCGACAAGACAAACCATCATCGTTCGCCGTTATGTTGAGAACTTTCTGGACACTCATCCTGCCACCGACGCAAATCTTCGTGCAATCTATGACCGCATGCACGCAGCAGCCGGGACAGGACAGGAATATAAAGTAAGAGAAGTTGTGGTAAAGAACCAGGCTAAAGCGAACGCCGTTGTTCGCGAGATTAGGGCGGGAGCGAAATTTGACGATGCCCTCAGGGATGCAGGATTATCAGGCCCGGGCTTTAATAGACCTGAGAGTCGCTGGAGTTCCCCGGGCCGCTTCATCAAGCCGGTAGCCGATGCAATCCTAAGGCTAAAGAGTGGAGGAGTGACCGACCCCGCGATAAACGCTGACGACGGATACCATGTTTTGCAGGTAGACGCGACCCGCCCTTTGAAAATACCTCCTTTCGAGGAAATGAAACCAATGCTTGCGATCCAAAGCCAACAGGAGCAAGTTATGTCGATTATCGACAATATGCGGCGGTCGGCCGTCATTCGACAATAGAAATTGCGCGCTGCAGGCGTGCCGTCGGAGCTTCTCCGCGTTCTATGTGCGTGTCGCGCGACTGTTCGAAGAACTGAAAATCGCGCAGCGACGGCAGCTTCATACCCAGGCTTGCGCAATTCGTGAAGCTTCGAGGTGCTGATCCCGACGACCGTGGCCTGCAAGATCTCGACCAGGCCGCGCCCACCACACTGCGTGCACCTCCCGGCGGATTCGGGCAAGTGCGTCTGGATCTTGCGCGGCAGATGTTCGGGCAGTGGCTTGCGCGGTGTCTGTTCCACAGCCGTGCGCGGCGTCTTCGGGATTTCGACCGGTGCCGCGCCAATTGGGGCGTTTGGACCGTCTGGATTGCGCAGCGTTGTCCACTATAGCGTCCACCATTCATGAACTGACCCCCGAAGGTTGGACGGTGTGACAGCTATGCTGTTGCGAGCTGAGACCGGTATGCGACTGGGCTCACGCCTCCTAGCTTCATCTTGATACGTTCGTGTTTGTAGTGAATTTAGTTTTTCAGTCCGGCGTGCAGTTCATCAACGTCTCGAAACTTGTTCAGGTGGAAGAATTCTGACTTCAGTGTGCCGAAGAAGCTTTCCATCGCCGCGTTGTCGAGGCAATTGCCCCGGCGCGACATGCTTTGTTTGACAGAATGCTTGTCCAAAGCCTTCCGATAGACCGGCATTCGGTATTGCCAGCCTTGATCCGAGTGGAGTATGGGTCTGTCGTTCGGTCCGAGGCGCGCGAACGCTCTCTTGAGCATGGTCCTGACCATGTCGAACAGAGGTCGTCGGGCTATCTCGAAAGCGATAACCTCGGCGTTGTACAGGTCGAGAACGGGCGAGAGATACAGCTTCTCGCCACCGACATTGAACTCGGTTACGTCAGTTACCCATTTGTCGTTCGGACGCTTCGCATCGAATCGCCGTTCAAGAATGTTCGGCGCCGCAAGGCCCACCTCGCCTCTGAATGCACGGTACTTTTTCAACCGGACGTACGACTTCAGCCGAAGTTCACCCATCAGGCGCTGAATTGTCTTGTGGTTGATCTTGGTGCCTTCTTGCCATATCACGGCAGTGATGCGGCGATTGCCATACCGCCCCTTATGCTCGTCAAAGATCGAGCGAATCCGGACCTTCAGGCTTGCATACTTGTCGGCAATCCCGAGCGCCTTCTTCTGATAGTAGAAGGTACTCCGTGCCAGGCCCGCCACCTTGAGCAAGCCAGCGAGTGGATATTGTTGCCTTAGTTCAAGCACGATTCGCGCTTTTACTGCTGCGCTTCTTGCTTCTTCGCTTGAACTAAGGCGTCGAGTTTTTTAGGTATGCGTTCTCCATTCGAAGATGATCCAGTTCTGCCAGCAACTCTTTGCGGCTAGGGGAGCTGCCATCATATGACTTCGGCTAAGGCTTTTTAGTTGACGGCTTTTTCATTCTTGGGCGGCGCACGGAAGCGTACGGCGACAAGCCGGCCATGCCGCCTTCGTCGTATGCGTGTTCCCAGTTGCCAATGATGTTGAAATTTCGGATATCAAAGAGGGCTGCAACTTGGCGGTAGGACAATTCGTCATCTCGCATACGTTGCAAAACCGATAGCTTGAATTCTAAGCTATAGGTCGCTCTACGCTTCTCCTGCACACCTTCAGCGCCATGTACGCGGTAAAGCGCTGCCCATCTACGCAGCGATTCTACGTTGATGCCATGACGTCGCGCGACGACCTTGAGCCCGTGATGGCCAGCGCAATAATCCTTAACTGCAGCGAGCTTCGCTTGTTCTGTATATTTTCCCAAGACATTCCCCAAAGATAGGTGCAACCTTCGGGGGTCAGTTCATTCATTTGGTGGACACCAAAGTAGCCAAACTCAACGAGGATATCTACACGGTAATGCAGACGCGCTTACGATGGAGCTGCAAACTCCACTACACGACGATCAAGTCAAAGACGGGTAGACGCCGGGTAAGCGTGGCAGCAGCGACGTCTTGACTGGGATCGTGATTGTCAGGCTGGACTGCGGAGCTGCTCGGCGACGACCCACGGTGTGAGTTCGCTAACGCGATTGATCGCATGGTCAGCGATGCGTGCGAGCGCGTAGCGCAGATACGTCTCAGGATCGATGCAATTGAATTTTGCGGTGCCAACCAGGCTGTAGATGGCGGCGGCACGTTCGCCGCCAGAGTCTGCTCCAGCGAACAGATAGTTGCGACGCCCCATGGCCACCCCGCGTAGCGCGCGCTCGACTGGCAGGTTATCAATTTCGAGCTGGCCATCATCGCAGTAGCGTGTGAACGCTTCCCATCGGTTCAACGGATACCTGACGGAACATAACGTCTTGCTCCTCGCCATGGAGTGCACGCCAGTCACGAATACGACGCTCCAGTGTGCGCCGCACGTTGCTCGGAAGTTCGGGGTGGCGCCGAAGCATCTCGTCCAGTACGGCTATCGGCCGGATGCCGGGAGCGGACTGGAGCAGCGGCACGATCTCGGTGTTTAAGATTGCCGCTAGAAGGTCGGGACGCCGACGCCCACGTGGTGCCTTTTTCTGCGATGGCGGTCGCCGATCGTGATAGATGTGATAAGCCGTGGCGGCGCTGAACCCGGCGCGCGCAGCCGCTTGAGCTGGTCCTTCCTTGAGCGTGTACTTCATGTAGAGCCTCATCTGCTGGTCGTTGATGTGTCGGCCGGGCAACTCAGCCTCCCTTCGCTACATGGAAGCGCTGTTCATACCCGATTTACCGCGACCACCGACAAGGCACCCCGCAGCGGGGCAGACTCCTCGGCGCGGCTCTCATCCTGATTGACGCGCTGCTCTCACCTTGTTTGACGCGCGGCACTCAACAGCCCGTTCGTATTCTCGTTAGAGCCGCGTTGCCACGGATGTTTTGGGTCACAGGAATACACGGCAATGTCAGTGGCAATGTTAAACCGCTTGTGCCCCGCCATCTCGGTGCCTCGATCCCGGGTAAGCGATTTGTAGAGCTCTTGCGGAAGCTTGCCGACGTGTTTGATGAGCGCCTTAGCCACAGTTTCACTGTCCTTGCTGTCAATCTTGACTAGCATCACATAGCGTGTGTGTCGCTCGACAAGCGTAGCAATTTGACTGTTACCGCTGCCGCACAAAAGGTCGCCTTCCCAGTGCCCCGGAACGGCGCGGTCTTCAACCGCGGGGGGACGTTCGCTGATCGAAACAGCATCGCGTATATGACCGTGATCTTCGGTCTTCTGCGTGTGATGACGTGAGCGACGCATGGCACGGGTGCGCCGCAGATGCTCCAGCAGCTCTTTCTTCAGCGCGCCGCGTGCTTGAATAAAGAGCGTCCGATAGATCGTTTCGTGAGACACGTGGAAACCCTCGTTGCCCGGCCAAGTTCGCTTTAGCCATCCGGCGACCATTCCAGTTGCAGCTTTGCTGCCACAAGATTTGCCAGCACCGGTGTCGCGACGAGTTGCATGTCTTTGGGCGCAGCGCCCGCTGCCAGGCAAGCTCATCAGCGGGTCGGCCCGATAGCCTTTCTCGCCGCTGTAGCGCTTGATCTCGCGGCAGATCGTAGACGGCGCTCGCGACAGGCGCCGTGCGATCGATTGAATCGACTCATCCGCTGCGAGACCTATTGAGATTTCTTCGCGCTCGGCAGGCGTGAGCGACCGCTTCGATCGCCGTCGCAGTGGAGGCTGAATTACTCCAGTTTGCCCCAGTTTTCCCGCTACGGATGAATGGTTACGATCGAATAGCTGCGCAATATGCTGCAGCGACTCGCCTGCACGCCAGCGCTCCCACATTAGCGCCTTCTGACTCTCACTCTAGTAAATTTGGGGGTCTCTGTTTCATCGCAACACTCCCGCCGCTCACATGGCGTTATTGTGTTGCATCGACCCGTTGAATCCGCCCCCGACAGCGGGCATTCGCAACAGGTTGGTTGCACGACCGAAACCGAAGTCTTGCCAAACAAAAATGCAGATCGTGGACGACTATTTTTAAGACAAAGACCCCGCAGTCACGCCGCACCTCCCTTTCCGCTTCATGCACGCTCGAACTCAATCGCCTTCCGACACCCACTTAAGGGTGGCCAGCCACAGATCATGACCTCGGTGCATCAGGGCTTCATTGTTCTCTCGCAACTTCTTGGCATCGGCTCCTTTGCCAACCTCATCCATCACTACACGGCAGCCACCGCCCTGCGGTTTCAGATACCAGGTGTGATAAAAGCTCGGGGCGGCGCCGGGAGCATAGCCGTACCAGCCTATTCTTGAGTGAGGCGTGTATTCGTTGATCCGACTTTCCAGACGCAAACCGAATGTTGTCCACCGGAACACGCTCTCTGCTCCGAGCGCCGACGTCTTCGGATTACCGGTTTGTCCCATGATCTGCACGTCGTGTGAATTCGGATACCACTCGGGCCAGTCATTTGCGTCGATGATGTGGTCCCACACGCGCTCGCAAGATGCGTCGATATAAATCTGGTTGTGCGAAAAAAGATCGGCGTTCACTGGCTCGAAACCTTTGGGCCAGTGAATTTCGGTGGAACGCCTTGTGAGGTCGTCACTCATGGTCCTTGCGGGAGAGTGATTCGCTGCGGCCGTTGCGGTCTGCTGGCCGATGGCAAATGCGCTGCCCGGCAGTGCGCCAAAATTCAAAAGTACTGCAGCGGAGACAGTCGCCGCGATTGGGCTGTTAAAAATTGAACGGCTAACGTGGAACCTTTGCGATTCTACCTTTTCGTCTACGTTGTCCAATTTCACGTGCGTTGCTTGATTTAATGACATTTTCCTAGCTCCTGCTCTGGGCAGCTTCGCGCTTTCTAGCTAAGCGTCGATGCGCCGGGTATCGGGTTAAATCGAGCCCATTCGATTCGGGACGGTTGCACGCCTTGAAGCGGCATGTGTTCATTTCGCATCCCAATCCGGCTCGAATGGCGGCCGTACATAGCGTTGATTCTTGGGCAGGGCGGCAATTTTCTGACGGTCTTCGTCGTCGAGATTTAGACGGGTCGCGTTGAGGTTCGACTGCTGGCTTTCGAGCCGCTGCGCTTTGGGAATCGCGACGACACCATCCTGTTCCAGCAACCAGGCAAGCGCCACCTGTGCCGCGCTAGCGCCGTGCTTTTTGCCTATTCGCTCGAGCGTTTCATCTTTTGTGGCACGTCCTTGAGCTAGAGGTGCGTACGCGACCAATGGAATGCCTTGACTTCGGAGGTATGTCAGCATTGTCGATTGATCGAGAAACGGGTGATATTCCAATTGCACCGCCGCTATTGGGGCACCCACGATACTCACCGCTTCGCGGATCATCGGCAGGTTAAAGTTGCATACGCCAATCGCTCGGGTTCGGCCCTCCTCGCGTAACGCGGCCAGCGCTTCCATCGTCGCAGCCATATTCATGTCTCTTGCGGGCCAATGCACCATGTACAGATCGATGTAGTCGAGCTTCAGCTTGGCCAAGCTCGCGTCGAATGCTTGCCGCATGGCCTCGGGGCTCAGCTGGTCGTGCCAGACCTTGGTAGTAACGAACAATTCTTCTCGGCCAAGTCCCGAGTTGGAAATAGCAGCGCCTACCGCTTCCTCGTTGTCGTACATGGCGGCGGTGTCGAGATGGCGGTAGCCAATACTTAGTGCGCCTTCGACAACCGGCTGACAGCCACCTCCTGGCATCCGGAAGGTTCCAAAACCAAGATGCGGAATCTCGATACCTTGTGTAGAAATAGTTTTCATGATTGATCCTTTTGGTGAAACGGACCCCATCGGCCTCGTTTGATGCAAGGATTGCATCGTCTCGCGTTAGAATAAAGTAGGTCATAGTCAAATTATTTTTGACTTTATTCATTAACGTGCGCTTGGGAGATAGTGCAATGACCTTTGACGGACAGCTGTTTGCCGGCATCACAGTACTGGCCGCGGTGGCCGAAAGTCAGAGCTTTACACGTGCTGCAGATGCGCTCGGTCTATCACCCTCGGGCGTCAGTAAGGCGATGAAACGCCTTGAGCAACGCATGGGCGTTCGCCTGATTGAACGAACTACCCGTTCGCTCAAGCTTACTGATGAAGGGCAGCGTCTTTATGACGAGGTCGGTACCCATCTGGTCGGCATCGAAGACGCCGCGGCCAGGGCCTCGGGTTCCAAGAACTCCGTTCGCGGAAGGCTACGAGTGAACGTCGACCCGTTTTTTTCGCGGATCGCTTTGGCGCCATCGCTCGCGGGCTTTTTGCAACAATACCCGGACCTTTCGATTGAGCTGATTATGCGCGACGACGTCGGTGATTTAGTTGCTGACGGCTTTGACCTCGCGATCAGATTTGGCGAGCCTCCAGCGGGGTCTTTCGTGGGTCGGCGGCTGAGCGAAACCCGCGTATTGACAGTCGCCTCACCTGCTTACATTAAGGCGTTCGGCAGACCAGAACACCCGTACGACGTGGAGCGTCACCAGCGAATCTTGTTTTATAACGCCGCAGCGGCACGAGCATTCGAATGGCAGTTTTGCCGTGCCGACGAAGTTGTTGAAGTGACGCCCGCAGGTCATCTGCTTGTTTCAGATGTCGGCACCATGCTCGGGGCCTGCGTGGCCGGCGCTGGCATCGCTCAAGTGCTAGAGCTTGGGGCCGAAGACTTGTTAAAGAGCGGTCAGTTGATCGAGCTCTTTCCGGACTGGCCCAACGAACGTTTTCCGCTTTATGCGTTATATCCGTCTCGTCAGCATTTGCCAGCCAAGGTACACACGTTCATTGACTTCTGCCTTGCTAATTTGGTTGCCCGCCGGCAAAGAACTTAATGACGTACATGTCCTGGCAGTGCCACCAGGAAAGCAAACGCTCGCTGCGTAAATGCATGAAAGTCTGCGTGAGTGCTTGATCGCGCGGGTGTCGGGTCTCTACAAAATCCCAGCAGCCGCCTAGGTCCAGACTAGACGCGCAATTGTTGACGATCTGGGTAAGCGTGTCGAATGTCCCAACTTTACCAATTGGGTTAAGGTCGCCAACGTTGACGTGCGGAAGGCCGGAAAGCGGTGGTCAGCTGCCAGTCCACAGCCGGTGCTCGAATGACGGCAAAGGCCGATGATCCGACGTCGGCGGCAGCGAGCGAATGACCGTTGCACTCAAAAAATCACTTAACGCAGCGGCTTTCGCACGGCCGAGTTGGGTGAGAACTCGGCCCCAACTCCAAAAAATCCGACTTTCAAACGACGGCGTGCCAACGCCCGTTGGAGCGAGGTTCGTCAAGCTTTCGCATCGGGCAGCCAACGTTCCCTCGTCTATAATCCGGCTGATGGTCAATCCGCGTCACTGGAGCCTAAGCTATGAGCCAAACCCGCGGTCGCAGTGCGGGGTACCGAGACAAGGCAAATGGGCGGCAGCCTCACCACCTGTCTAAATCCACTTCTTCGCCCCGCAGCCGTACGCCCTCTCAGTTGCCTTCGAAAGAGCCTACTTCAACGGCGTCAATTATTAAGACGCGATCGTTTCAGTTTCTCGTGAATGCGGTCGGCGCAGAGAATATTGCGTTGGCGCTGGACTCCACGCTGCCACGGGTAGCGGAACTGATGAAAGGCGAAAGATTCACGCCCGAGACTGCTTTCCACATGGAGACCACACTTGGTCTGCCTCATGGGTATTTCGATCAGCCTTACCCCGCTCTTTCGCCCGAACTCCTTCTTCGCTTGAAATCGCCTCTTGAGTTTGCCCGAGCGGACGACGACGCGGACGATGACGTCAAGACGCAGACGCCACCGATGGCGGCCATCCCAGTTATACAAGACCAGCTGTTTGTTGCGGACAGTTCATCCGAGGATGCAAAAATGCCATCTCAGAAAACGAAGAGCTCGCACAGCAATGCGAAAGCCGGTCGAGCTCAACTCGCCAAGCAGCCAGCCGATAAAACTGCTGCAAAAGTGGCTTCCGGTCGACGCGTAGCAATCGAAGCAACGGCGCCTCAGCAACTCAGTCTGCCCGAAGGCGCCACGGTCGAGAACATCCGACGCGCTAACCTTCATCTGCTCACTAAGCGCAACGGATCGAAAGCCAAACTTGGTGTTGTAATGGGAATGAGCGGGTCGAACATGGCGCATCGACTGTATGGCAAGAAGCGCATGGACGAGGCAGAAGCGAATCGCTTCACCAAGCAGCTTGGCTTGCCAGCTGGCTGGTTGGACCAGCCGCGCTCTGAAACGGAGATACCCAAGTCCGTCTCGGCTTTACTCGCGCCCGCATCACGCGTTCGTGCAAACGCTGAAGGACAAGCGTCTCGCGCTGCCACGCTTAATGTCGACGCACCGGATGGATCGGCTCCAGCTGCGTTGGCAAGCGAGACATCGTCCGCTACTGCCAAGCGCGCAAAGGCGCCTGTTGTACCCGAACCTCAGCTCAACAGTGTCGTGGCGGCGGCTGCTCCAATGAACGAAACCGAACAGCCTGATGCAATCGATGTACATACGATCGAAGAGAACAGCCAGCGCGTACCGGCACCTGCGCTTGCAAATGCTGAATCTCTACCAGCTTCGGCAACAACTCTGCAAAGTCTGGACGGTATCTCGCCAATCGCCGAAGCGCTGCTCAAGACATTGGCGGGTAAAGCACGAACAGGTCGACTCGACGAGTTGACGGCACTCGAGCTCCTGCACAAAGCCGTATTGCTTTGACTTGATCCGCGTCGGTTTCAAAAAGCAGTCGTCCGTTTGTCGCGTCCGTCGCGCCTGGATCAGGCCAATCGCGCTGCGGGCGCTATCGCGATTAACGAAGAGAAACCCCGATAAGTGGTCGCCCGTACGCCTGCAGTCCGTCATCCAAACGCTCAATTGCCGTGAAAGCTAGAAGCGTTTGCACCCTTAAGCGTCGAGCACACCGTCTGCGCCGCCTGGTAGCCGTATCCGGCATCCATGCATCGCAAAGTGCACAATCCACAAGCCATCGCGAATGGCGCCCGCTCCACGGAAAACGCGTAGCGGGCGCGTGATCATGATCATTTGGGACTGTCGGGTGTTAGTCGGACGCAAAGGCGCGACATGCAGCAAGCCCGCAACTTTCACAGCGGCGAGCTATGCTGCTGAACAATGTCGACGCTGATGGTGTCGTTGAAAGTGCAAGGTCTCTTATCCGGTTGTAATGATCTGGATAACGCCGTGGCCGCTTCGTGCAGCGGCATCTAAACCGCCGCGCGTGCGAGTGCCGTTCAAACTGCCAACATGGTGCCCCGGCAGCCTGCCGCGCCGCATCGGCAGGCATACAGCTTTTTCAGCGCTAATGTCTTCCGGCCTTCAACGAATAGTCGATAGTTGATGAAAAGCTCCTCGCCCGGCTCAATATCTCGCAACGCTTGGAAGAAGACGCGACTGCCTTGTCGATTGGCTTCACAGTTTGGTTCACAGCTATGATTCACCCAACGCGCTGAGTTGCCGCCCTGCGCCCCGTCGATCACGCGTCCATCTTCCAGATCGAAATAGAAAGTATGGCCGTCTTCCGCCGCTGAACGTTCATAGCGCCGCTGGGCTGTCGCCCAGGAGATGAGCTTGCCTTTGTACTCAAGAATTGTTGCGCCCGCGTTGATTGTGACCAAGGCAAAGACGCCGCGCCCGTCCACGGGCGAGCGACGAGCAAGGAAACGACGTATAGGCATTTGACGATGGAATAATTGTGGCCAGGCAGTCACGACTACACGCGGCCGACTAAGAGCTTGGCATAATGAGATCGAAGCATCCTACTATTTCGTTCATGCTCTCATCGACCGGCCGTCCCTCAAAGCGAAAAGCGTCGCGCGGAACACTCGCCCGCTATCAGGATCGCATTGTTGAGATTTTGGGCGAAGCCCGCGGTCAGCGCGTGATGATTCGATCCATCCACCCCGATGGGCGCGAACGGCTGACGGCGGTGAAGATGACAAATCTCCTACCGCTAGAGAGTCAGCTGTTTTGATTTAGCCTCGCAAGCGTCGCTCGTTCAGCTTTGATTGACGGCATCCTTGAAGCTCTTTCCCGCCGTGAACTTGACGGTCTTGGCTGCCGCAATCTCGATTGCCGCGCCAGTTGAAGGGTTGCGTCCGGTGCGCGCAGCGCGTTCGCCGCTGCCGAAGGTGCCG
Source organism: Caballeronia sp. LP006 (assembly GCF_031450995.1). NCBI lineage: Bacteria > Pseudomonadati > Pseudomonadota > Betaproteobacteria > Burkholderiales > Burkholderiaceae > Caballeronia > Caballeronia sp. LP006. The sequence continues at coordinate 214,928 of NZ_JARTVW010000006.1, forward strand.
AAGCCGATCAGTTGTACGGCGTTGCCCGCAGCGACCTCTTTTGAAATTGTGGCTAACACCGCATTAACTGTTTCCTCCGTGGCACCTTTGTTCGTCCCTGCCTGTGTCGCGACGGCATCGATCAATTCCTGCTTGTTCATTGCGATTCTCTCCAAAGTGGTTGAGCGTCATCATACCGAACCTTGAAGGCGGGCGAACCATAGCTCGCGTATCAATCGATACACATTGGTGAGACATCCACGAGATGTGGCGTGCTTTTGAACAGCAGTTGGTGCCTCCCTCTGCGCCTAGCTAACGGCAACGGACCTCTAAATTGGCTTGCCGCCGAGCCTCGTTCATTGCAAGCATAGCCTTCAGGCGTCTGGCATACCGCTTGACTACGTTGGGAAGTTCGGTATTTAGCCACGCGACCCACAAATGGGCGCTCAATCCAAATTCAATGGTGATAAGTCGTATTATCACGCTTGCATTTAATGGCGGTGGTTTGCCGCAGACATCTAGTGTCGTGGGAGCGAAGCCATTCGGTAGTCCAGCGATCATACTCATACATGATGCGAATCGGTCTTTCCTCGTGACTCAATGGGTGCCGCGAATCTACGCCACGCGGAGTTCGTCGCTCGCGCCGACGTCCACCTGTTTCTGTGCGAGCTCTTCGACATCAAGCTCAAGTGTAGACAGCCGGGAAACTTGGACGGGAAGCAACGCGTAGGCGATGCGAAGCTCATGAAGGCGTGCCTTCCAGTAACCAACGCTTATCGGCAAGGGAGCTGATGCTGTACGTACTGCCCCATCACCACTTCCCGCAAATGAGCGAGTTCACGGTCAGCTTCCAGAGAGGTTCGCTTGAGCATGCCGGGCGAAGGAGCGGGGACGTGATGTTTTTGGTCAACTGCGATTGTCTTCATACGCTGTGCATCTCCTGATTCATTGAGACCATCGTATCGAGGCTCTCGAAAAGTCAAGGAAGGATGCGGGCGCGTAACCGGCCACACTCCACTGCGAACCTGGTTCGCAGCGAGCCCTGATCGGAAGGCAAGTGGTTCGCTGCAGCGCCGCGCGGATGAGCGTTTTCGATCGGTGTGACTTGGCTGGATAGCGGGACCGCTTGATCGAAGAGGTCAGCGTCTTTTGCAAAGATGGCTTCCTGCGATCTCTGGATATTTTGATCGACACCAATCGACACATACGCCTTATACACGGGTCCTTGCGGTGCTCGGCGCCTTGGGCACGATCGTCAACGACCAAACTTCTCGAGCGGCATTTCCCATCGCATCGCCCCTATTGTTTAGCCACCCCCATGTAGCCGCTTTCGCGCGGCCGGTTGTGTCATCCTGCGTTCGTTGTCGTTAGCCGCGCGCATCTTCCGGGAAGAATTGATGGGGCTGCGCTCACGATGCGTGGACCGCTGGACTCAAATCGGCGGAAGCCGACGCCTGACGGCGGCGGCAGACAGAGGCTTAATATTCAGCGAACACGACGCGCTCCTGTGACACTCTAATCCTGATAACTCGTATTATCAGGATTACGTTTAATGGGTAAAATTAGGGGGTAAGGCGTCTACGCCCCGTCCCGACGGCCCTCCGAACCACGATAAGAAGCCGCCGCCATGGCTAACCAGCCGCAAATCGTCACGAAAAGCCGCGCCGCGTACACGCGCAATCACTTCGCCGCGTTGCGGGCGTTCGTCCAGCGCGTGCCCGCCGCGACGATCACGCGGCTGTACTTCTCCGAGGACGACGATGGCAACGAGGCGACGCCCGGCTGGGTCGAGTCATTTCTGCGTCGCATGCAGGCGGATTTGGTCGAACTGGCGCTCGAGCACGGCTCGTCGGTGCTGGCCGATCACCTGAAGTCCTCGGCCAAAGCGCACGGCAGCGCGAAGCTGACGGCCGTGACGCTCAAGATGGTCGAACAGGCCGCGCTGTTGGCCGTTGCCAAGCCCGAACCGACGCACGGCGTGGGCATGTGGTTCCGGCCGCTGGTGGCGCGACGGCTGAAAGACGCGGGTATCGGCACACTGGCCGAACTGGTGGACTTCTGTAACCGCCGAGGCGGCAGTTGGTGGCGGGCGGTGCCGCGCATCGGACCGGGCCGCGCACAGCGGGTCGTCTCGTGGCTGCAACGGCATGAGGCCGAACTCGGGCTTCAAGTCGTACCGGACGTCGTGCTGGACGATCCGCTACGCGCGTCCGAGGCGGAGCTTGTCACGCTCGATACGGATTCGCGCGCCCTCGTCCCCCTTGAACGGCTGAGCCTGGCGCACGACCTGGCGGGTGCGAACGGCGTGAACCGCCACAGCAGCTTTCCGTACATCCGAGCGAGTCACGATCTCGACGCCGTCCGGGCGTACTTGCATCACTACCGCGATCAGCCGAAGACGCTGCGGGCCTATACCAAGGAACTCGAGCGTTTCCTGCTCTGGTCGGTCACCGTGAGGCGCAAGCCCCTGAGCTCGCTGCTGGCCGACGACTGCGAGGCCTACAAAGACTTCTTGCGCGCACCTGCGCCCGACTTCGTGGGTCCCCGCGCGTCGCGCGTCAGCGGCCGCTGGAAGCCGTTCGCGACCACGGAACTGAGCTTGGAGAGCCAGCGGTATGCGGTGCGGGCGTTGCGCGCGGCTTTTGCGTGGCTCGTCAACGTGCGCTACCTCGCCGGCAATCCGTGGACGGCCGTCTCAGACCCGATCGTTGTACAGCGTGAGGACCTGATCAAGGTGGACCGCGCCCTGCCGCCCGCGCTGTGGCAGCGCATCCGCGCACACATCGACGCGCAGTGCGGGCGGGAAGACGGCGCCTACTGGCGGTCAATCCGGGTCGCGCTCCTCCTGAGCGGCGACTCGGGTCTGCGTCGAGAAGAGCTGGTCAACGCCAGGCGCGACGCGATGTCCCCGACGCATCATGGCGACGACGAAGAAACGGTCTGGCAACTGTCCGTCGTGGGCAAGCGCAACAAACAACGGACAGTTCCGGTCAGCCCCGCGACGATTGCGGCGCTGACGGCGCATTGGCGCGATCGCGGGCTTGAGTTCGAAACGGCGAAAGACGGCCCGCTCTTATCGACGCTTTTCATTCCTCGAACGACCCTAGGCCAAAAGAAGTACGCCAACGGCACCGCCCTCGCCTACCACGTCGACGGCATCAATAAGATGATCGAATGGGCGATGAGGCGGCTGATTGCCGAGACGAGCAAAGACTTGTCAGTGGACGAAATTAAGCTACTGGCGGGCACGTCGCCACATGCTTTTCGCCATACGTTCGGCACGCACGCGGCAGCCGAGGACGTCCCTCTCGACGTCGTCCAGAAGATCCTCGGACATGCGTCGCTGCAGACCACATCAATCTACGTTCAGGCAGAAAAGCAGCGCATGCTAAGGGAAGCGGCCTCCTTCTACAGCCGCCCTAAAACTCCGACTTCGGTTCAATGACATCGCCCTGGGCGGCGGAACGAGCCCCACTTTCCTGATAAGACGAGGCAGCGATTGATAGAGATCCAATACCTAGAAAGTACTGATAATCTAAGGCGCGCCATCGAGAAGAATCATGGCTGGCGGCCGAACTTGGAACAGGCGCGCGGTATCGCAGCATGTCTCCGGCAAGGCCGACTCTTTTTTGAGGCTGCTAGGCGCAGTCCACTAGAAATACGGCCGCTGGAGCTTTATTACGGCTCATCAGCCTACGCGAAGGCACTCGTACTTTCGAGCGACCGGACGCTAAGACTCGACTCTCTCGAGCAGTCACACGGGGTTGCCGACAAGTCCCCCCACAACGCTCGACTAGGTGATCTTGTCGTACAGATCAACGGGAAAGGTACGTTCGCCCAGTTTAATGATTGCCTCCGACAGTTCCGCCCGTCCGTCCAGACTCTAGGGTTACGGTATAACGGCACGGGTTCGTCCAGTCTTTCTGGAACGCAGATTCGCCTAAAGGACATCCTCGGGCGGATTCCCGGCATCGAAGGAATTTACGGCGCAACGTTTCATGAGCCCGCGAACGTCGACTTCTTGCAGGTGAATGATCGCGATAACAACAATAACGAAGTGTGGGCCATCGCTGCACCAGCGCCTGCTTGGCAAGCCCTCCATTACTTGAAATGGCGGAAAAACGTAGAAGACTTCCTGGTGAGCCTCTCACATTGCCTGAACCGCTTCCCGTTCCTTCGGCGTTGGTTACCGAGAGATGCGTCTTTGTCTGCATCGGGGGGAACGATTACCTTTGTCAATATCGAGGATAGGGGCGAGTCGACCGCAACGGAGTGGCACGGAGGTCCTCTCAAACTGACCCGACAGCTTGTTTACCCGTTCGCAACGTTTGAGCCCAGTCACGACCTAGTGGGGCCCCTATTCGCAGTGCCCGGTCGATTGGATGGCGGGTACTACATCCAGCCGATTAAGGACCACCATATCGCTATTCCGTCTGTCCAGTTTCTCGGGCTCCACCTACTTAGCAGCCTGGTACGTTACCGCCCCGCTACGTGGATGCACTCTCTTTCCGGCTCGTCAGGTGACGCTCGGCCGGCAGACGATGCGATGCTTGCTCTGATAGAGGCTTTCTTGCAGGACGTCCAACGGACAATTCCAGTATTTGTCGCGGAAATCATTAGACCAGGTTTGACTAATTAGACTTTTCGAAAAGCAGGCTTTCGAGCGACATGCGAATCGTTGAGCGTATCTTTTTGCTGCTGGCCATGTCGGCTCCCCTGTCAGTTAAGACGTTCTCAACGCTTGGCAACGCCCTTGCCCGTCTACGCCGCGCCTCCGCCGCCGGCTTTTTACGCCCCGCCTCCCCCGCCGGCCGTTGTCTATCAGACAGCGCCCGCATCGGTCGTCTATGGCGAGGACTGGCGAGACGCGAGTTGCGAGAACATGAATGGCGCGAGCGTCGGGAATGGCGGGAGCGCCAAGAGCACGAGCGCCGACGGGCGTATTACGGCTATTGAGCACCGCGTCCATTCCCAGGTGAGTAAATGGCTTGATGCAGTAGACCGCCCACGGGGCAACGCCTGTCTATTGCGCCTCGCGGCCGTTGCGTCGTTCATTGGTTATTCGCCCCCCCAAGGACCGATACTCACCCCTGTCGCGTCAAGTCGCCGCGTAGAATCCACACCTTTTGGGACTTGCCATGACACCGCACGCCCTGCGTCTGATGTACCGCGACGCGATCGAACGCTTCGACGATGTCCAAGCGCTGCGATCGGTACGCCTTTCGTCGAACGCAACTCATCTGTTCGAGCTTTTGGCCTTCGAACTGCTGCTTAAATTCGTCCACAATACGACCACGCCGGAGAGCGGCTTGGCGGCCACCGCTACCATGAGATTTTTGCAGCGCTCCCGCAGGAACTTCAGGTCGATCTCATTCGCGTCGCCGGAGAACGCATCGGGCCATCGGATCTCCGGGACCATGCCCCGGTGCTAGCCGACTGGTCCCATAATTTCGTCGCTTTGCGGTACCCCTACGAGAAATTTCTCAACGACACAGCTGAGGCGTACTTGAAGCGCGGTGACGACTGGCATGCAGCCGGCTCACCGCTAGAAACCGCCGACTTCCGATTCCATCCAGAGGAGTTGCTGGGGATGCTCCACGCGCTTCGCGTAGAGGCTGAGAGGCGTTTCGCCGAACTACCTCCGGATTGATCAGGCGTCTTCCAAAGCCAGGCGAGCGTTAGGTACGATGATTGCAATTGAGGGAGCGTCTCCTCCATTGTCCTACCTCTCGGACATGGAATTAGCCCGCCCCTTGTGAGCGGGCATTTTTCTTCACAGATCGTTGTGTGATCCGTGCACCGAGCGAGCGGCGCACGGACGATGCTGACGAAACGCTTGATAATAGTTGATAAGCGTTGCACTATTGGGGTGCTTACTACATCGCCCGCGACAATCCACGCCGTGCTTTGAGCTTCGTTCGTGAGCTGCGTAACAAGTGCGTGAGCCTCGCAGACATGCCCCTCGCCTACCCGCTCGTGCCTCGCTACGGAGATCGCGGCGTGCGCCATCGGGTTCACGGCAGCTACCAGATTTTCTACCGTGTCACCGGGCACCCCGAGCGCATCGACGTCATTCACGTCCTGCATAGCGCCCGCGACATCGCCGCTATCCTCTTCCCGTAGACACACGAAGAAGTGCAAAGCGCAAAAAAAGCCCAGGACCTTGCCGGTGCTGGGCAAGCCATCGGCTATGCCGGTGGCGGAGGTCCTAATAAGCAAACTGGCCGTCTGCGGTATCCCGGCAGCGGCCAGTTCTCTAGTACCTAGCGCGAGCCACTTGGCTCGCTCGGCCGATTAGCGACCGAAATACACCGGAGCGATGCTATTACCGGTGTGAGCCGGGCCGCCCGATGCCGATGCAGTGTCGGCGACGCCACCGTAGCTATTCTGTCCGTTCTGCGCAGCGACCTTAGCTTCGGCAGCTTGGAGCTGCGCCGGATAGGTCGTGCGATCCATGCTCGGGTTGTAACCAGCGCGTTCAAGCTGAACCAGTTCCGCCTTCACTTGCGCGCGCGTCACCGGTTGGCTTTGCGCGAAGGACGAGACTGCGGGGACAGCGAGTGCAGCCGCGACGATAAAAGTTGCGAGTTTCATGATGCTTACCTCCGGATCTTTGTTCTTCGCAAACAGCCCTGTTTGCGTTTCAGTAATCTCAGTATAGGTAAGCGTCCGCTTAATATTAATGAGCGAGTGAACAACAGATTATTGCTGTATTAGGGATAACCCTATAGCCGTCTGTCGACACAGGTGTTTTGACTCGCACCGTTTGGCCGGGCAGCGACATCGTTTCAATTCGTCGCGGTGATGCGGCCGTGTACTTAACCAGAAAGACGACCGTGGTCTCGGTCGCAGAGTGCTGGATTCGACCTTTGAACGGGCTGTCCAGGGCCCCGGAATCGATGGTGCACGGACCGTACTCGCATGGGCTGCGGCCTTCAACAAACCTCTCGCTCGAATCAGCACGCCGACGGGGAGCGCGGCGCTGGTTCCAAATCATCCGCCCCGGTTGCGCCTTGACCCTTGCCGGGACCACCTTTGGGCCCGCGACCTTCCAACTGAAAGGCCGGGCCCTTGGAAGGCCGCAGCCTGGGCCGAGCACGCTAGTCACCTTTGCCTTTGTGCCGTGGATGGCCCCGACACGGCACCCCTGTTTCCACGTGGAAACCGTTGGAAGACGCAGGCCTTCTACCGGGTCCGCTCGTTATTCAATAAGAGACGTAGCTTTTCGAGAGCGACGAGCTGGCCATGGCCTTCCTCCCGCCAGCACTTGTCAATCACCTGTTGAAGCTGATACGCCTCATCGACTACTCCGCGGAACCGCTGTACCTCCAGAACCAGACGCTGTACGTCAGCGTCGCGCCCTCGGTAGCGGCTCCAAAGAAGCCTGAGTTCGTGATAACTGACAGGTAGGAAGGTCGGAAGAGACATGATGACGGACCGGCACTGTATATATATACAGTATCGTAACCGCATTCTGCTGCAAAGGTTACGGCGCCGGGACCTTGCCGCTATTTGTCAGGGTAGGCACAAATTCAGTATATCTACTTTGGCCCACCGCTTTTGGACCGGGAGTTAAGCAATTTTGATTTACGCCTGCTGTTCGCTTCACCGGGATTTGACATCGACGAGCGATGAATCCGCCTTGGGAAAAAGCAGAATTATGGCTAACCGATTCGGGCGATTTCGTCAGAAAAGCGGCTAGCAGATTCGGACGCTTGGCTGCGAACAGAAGTTTGCACCGCATCTTCGGCAGACGCCCCGCGCGAACTGTCAGATAACCGTTAGTCTTGTCACCGCAACGGCGAAATCATGGCCGCCGTTGACCCGAATCTAGCGGATCTGACAGTTATTGTGACGAAAACGGTGAGTAAGAAGTCACCCAGCGCGGCGTATGCGACCGGAGGGCGAATGCCGCCGTGACTCGCGAACTCGCGGAACTCCTCTCACCAAAAAGGGTGCCCACGCGCGCCGCTGCGTTCCCCGGAAAGCAAAGAACGAAGCGCAAGCCGCCTATCGTCGACGTCGGTTTCCACGTGGAAACCGGGCCTGCCGCTGCACCGTTGCCGCCGCGTTCCCTATAGTTCACCAGCCTACAACTGTAATTCGGACGTCATACGGACGGTTGCGGGCATAGCGAAACCCTCAGACGCAAAATCGCGTGCATTTGAGGAAGGTTTCCACGTGGAAACCGCGGGGTCATCGCGGAATTTCCACCGAGTTCGCCAATGCAGAGATCGCTAATGCTCGCAGTTGGTCGACATCGATGAGATTCCGCCGGGTTGCATGCGCTTTAAAGCTAAAGGAAAAAGTAACAGCGTCCCCGACGAGGTTCACCTTTACCGTGCAGTCGGTATCAGCAGGACCACCAGCAAGATAGTTCAAGATTGCAGCTGCGGACCGGCGACGGGGCTGTTCCGAAAGTGCCTTGGCATTTTGAGCAACTTTGGAGACGCCAAGCGTCCTAACCAGTGCCATTAGCGTCTCCGCGTTACCGTGAGAAAAACGCTTCTCGTCAAACAGCTCGGTAATCACTGTCGGAAGCGTGGAGAGGGCCGTCGCAACAGACAACCGTCCCTTTCCCCAGCCCTGCTGCCTCGCCGCCTCGGTCTTCGTTTTCCATTTGTTGGCCGCGACACCCTCGGCGAATTGTCGTGCCCGAACCAAAGGGAGATCGACTTGCGGCGTGCGTCCGCGCTGTGGCGCGGGCGGCTGCTTTTTGTCTAGGAGGTGAACGATCTCGGTCCATGACTTTCCCTCCTTCGCAATCGCGCGTGCTCGCTGCTCCAGCGCCTCGCGCCCGATGGCCCGCTCGATCCGAATAAGCTGTCGCGCCGTCCTCCCGATCAAGCCGGTTTCAGTGAAGAGGAGAAGTACGTCGGCAGGCAACGCCGAGACGCGCAGCGCTCTATTAACGTGTTCGCGTTGAACCCCGAACCTTGCCAGGGACTCTGCAGCCTCCGTTTGGTTTTGCCACAGGCGTCCCAAGCCGTCTTTGTACACGGTAGCGAGGGCCAGTGGATTCCGGCTCAACGGCTTTCCGACATAAGTGTCCAAATCCTTCCTCCGTTTCGACTGTTTGTCGGCACGCTGCGCGACGCTCTTTAGCATGTATTTTCCACCTCGCCGATGCGGGAAAGCTAATGGTTCTTGTGGCGAGCAGGAGCTAATGCTGACAAGGATTGCCCCACCGGAAATCTCGGAAGACGCTTCCTACTCGCATAGCCTCAAACTTTAATATTCACGCGTTGAACTTGCGGGGACGATCGCTCAACGGGGGGGGGAAATGCGACTGGCCCTGGCCGCCGACGCTGGCTGCGGGACCACTCAGCGCGACCGACGCCGCCTCGGGAGGTTGTAGCTGATACCGGCTTACCCTTACGCGAAACCCTCCCGGCCATTCTCCGTCTCAGAACTGTCAGCGCGCAAGCGCTTCTCGGACAGCTCGAACGAAATATACGGTGCGAGGTAGCGGATATTTCTTGCAACCCGTTCATCGCCAACGACGCGTCAGCCGCCCCGACCTCGCGTAGTTTCTACGTAGAAACAAGGGGCCGTACAGTTGTCCGCGTTTCGATTCCGGCAACCGCGAACCGAAAGGGACCCAACGGGAAATTGACATCGCGTTGTGACGCGCAATGCCGCCAGAGTTCAACGCTTAAAATCATAATGTCGATCGTGTAGCGCCAATGCTTAACCGGTCGGCCACCCCTCAAGGCCGAGGGGTGTCTTCGCAATAGGCATGCATTCCAGTTTCTACGCAGAAACTCCCATCAACCTAGTGTGAAAATAGATCGTTATGGCCGGTTGCAGAACCGATAGCAACAATTCCTTACCTGCCGTTTTAACGGAGGCGGTCGACAATAGACTTTTGAGTGCCAACTGCGGACTTGTGATCTCCACCTTTCGCGTCGAAAGCGGTCAGGACCATTCGTGTCAGAGAAAATTTCGAGCCCTGGCTGCCAGCTTCCGCGTACTCGACCTGATTGGGCAATTCCCATCAACCGTTAAAACTAAACCCTAGCTGCTTACCTTTCATCGTTGAATCCCGTCGAATTCGTGCAGGCGCATGCCCTTCTGCGCGCAAGTCTGTGCAAGTGGTTCGAATATTCGAACACATTTTGTTTGAAATTTTTTGGTGAATTTCGTATCATTGGGTCGTTGCGGTTTCTACGTAGAAACCGGGCTCGCGCTGGACTTCTCCCGCAAGGAACCGATTCGATGACCGCAAAGATAATCACCGTCTTCAATCAAAAGGGCGGTTCCGGTAAAACAACCACTTCCTGCAACCTGGCTGGCGTTTTGGGGCTGCGCGGCTATAAGACGCTTCTAGTTGATCTGGACGAACAAGGCACGGCAACGCTGTCCGTCGGTGCCGCATCAGATGACCGACCGTTCCCAGCCGCGCTGACTAACCTGTCGCTCAGTCCACGTCCTGATCGCGAGATCGCGAAATTCGTTGAAGACTTCCAGTACATCGTCATTGACTGCCCGCCAGCCATTCGGTCCAGCGCACCCTCCGTTGCACTTCTAATCTCCGATCTTGGTCTAATCCCAGTCGGAGCATCTGGCGGGAATCTGTGGGCGGTTCAGGAAGCCAAGAAGCTGGGCCTGACCGCGCGAATGTCAAACCCCGAGTTGAAGTTGTGGTCCGTTGCCAATATGGATCAAAAAGTCACGATCGTTCAGCAGATTTTCGAAGCAGCCGAAAAAGACGAGGAACTCAGCATGTTAAGAACCCGACTTGGCTTTCGAACTGCATATAAGGAGGCCGAAGTCTCTGGGACTACGGTTTTGCAGATACGCGGAGCGAAGGCCGCTCATAAGGAAATCAACGCTTTCGTTGATGAAGTCCTTGAAATCGTAGGGGGGTAAGCATGGCAAAAAAGAATTTCTCCGCTGCGCTGAACGCCGGCGTGACAAGGGACCAAAAGCTACGAGACGGCGTCGTGTCCTCGCGATTCGACCGTGTTGAGGCTGCGCTTGGTGGTAGGACGACGTTGCTGGACAACGCGCCTGCTGGTCAGCTGCTTTCTCAGAAGTCCGCCCCGGCAAGCTCCTATATTGAAACTTTGGAGAAGGCTGGCAAGGTCAAGGCGACATATGCCGCGTGGCCAATCGATAAAATCGACGACAACCCTCTGAACAGCCGGACTGTGTATCGCGAAGAGCTTATCTCTGCTCGCGCGGCGTCGATGGCAAAGGATGGGCAGTTAGTTCCGGCGCTGGCAGCACGCCATCCAACCGATCCAGAGCGCGCGATACTGATCGATGGGCATTACCGCAAGCAAGGCGCGCTTCGTAATCGTACGCACACCTTAGACCTGAAGTTGCTCGACGGTCTTGAACCTATAGACTTCTATCGGCTTGCTCGGGCTGCGAACAACGAGCGAGAACAAGAAACTGTACTCGACGTTGCACTGGGTTACAAAAAGCTTTTGGACGAAGGTTACGCCAAGACTAATGACGACCTAGCTCTCCTCGTTGAGGAGGGAAAGTCCAAGGTCAGCAAAACGCTGGCTATTCTCGAACTCCCTTCGTCGATCCACGAGTTCATTTCGCTCTATCCTCAGCAACTGGGTATCAACATCTCGTACGAACTCACCCTGTACTTCAAGTTGGCAGGGGAGAGCAAGACACGCGATCTTGTACAGAAGATCGTTGACGAAGGCTTGTCATTTCAGAAGGTAAAGGCGATCCGGGAGGGGCTATCTCAAGAACGCGCACCGAGACGAACCTTCTCGCGGCAGTACAAGGTTTCTGACGCCGACGGCTCTTCGATCGGAGCAATCAAAGAGTGGGGCAACGGGAATATTCAGGTAAGTCTTGCCCTCAACGATCGTGAGAGGGCAGAGACCTATATAGAAGCGCTCAAGGTACTGCTCGCCGAAGACGGACACAAAGCCATCTGAGGACTACACGTGTCCTACCTAGCCTGTGACAAGACGTACTCAAGTAGATCGTCGGCCGTAGGTTCACCCCACGTTTCGCGCGAAAGCCACTTGAAAAAGCCGGTTTCCGCGAGCTTCGTGGGCTTCTTGGACGGGTTCAACTTTAAGTTATTTGCGTCGACCGACTCGTTGTAGCGTTCGATCAATTTCGACTGGTCGTTGAAGTCCAACTCCTGAAAATAGCCTTTTGCTTCTCCAATCTTCCAAGCGTCATAGCGGGCACGCAATTGTGCCTCTTGCTCGGCCCTCCCGGTGGCCGGTCTTCGCGATAGGTCTTCAACGGACTCTGTGATTGGGCCGTACTCGTTTAGCAACGCCTTCCGAAAATAGGCGGGGATGTTATCGACTGGTGGTGCGCCTCGTTTATTTACCCGGCCGTTCGTGTACGAAATAGCCGAACGAACGCGCTGATCACCGTACTGGGAGAGTAGCCTTTTCGCCTCTGAACGCGGGACGCCTAGCTTGGTCATCTCCTCTATCAGCCCATCGTCCCGACCGTTACCATCAAGATCAAGAGTAACGCTTTTCTTCCGGGTCACCCGAAACTGCACTGCCTCGACTTTTCTCCCAGCCTTGTGTTCGATGAGTTCGAGCATATGGTCAGAAAGTTCATTGACCTCGCGAATGCAGGGCAAGAGCACCTTGCTCTTGAAAAGCTTGTACTCTTGGTATGTCTGCGCGCCCTTGTCTTGCCCGAGGATCAAATCCCTAAACTTGCTAAGCGGAATTCTCGCGGTTAAGCCAACACCTTCGTACCTTACGGTGTTCTCCCACAACGCAAGTGAATGGGAACGCCGAAACTCTCGCGCGATACGCATGTCGATCAACGCGAAAACCTCAGGATTGAGCAACTCGCCACGAATCTGTTCAGAAAAGCTGTATCTCAGGGTCGCCTGCTTCAGTTCAGCGCCAGCAAGCAAGCCAGAAGCGCGCCAGACCGTGCTGCTGTCGGGCGAAAGATAGTCCCAGTTCACAACCGTACTGATAAGTGAATTTACGGTGTCCTTAACATATTGCGTGTTATTGCTGTTCAGCCCGCTGTCCTGTGACAGAGCGCTGATGGTGATTGTGAAGCTGGAGCGACCTGGCTCCACAGACTCCTGTTTGATCGCGTTCTTGATTAGGGAACTGAACATTTTTCGCTGCTGCAAGCCGATCTTTCCGGACCGTGGAGCGATGTGAATTGCCTGAACGGCTTTTCTCAGCAGGTCAGGGGGTTGTACCGCATTGAAGAGAGAGGCCTGATTTTCTTTTCCTTCGACCGATTTGGAGCGCGCCATAATGGGATAGGTAACCAAGTACCGTTCCGACTTTATACCTCAGGTCCTGTGAGCGCAAGGCCTTCGAAATTTAATTAGCTCCATCGGGTAAGCCATTGAACCCAGACAATTCTGTGGCTGGGCCGACCCTTTGCCTAACACCATAACTAGCTACCTAAATTTCCGAGAGATGGGTGATTAACTGCGTCTAAGGTAGGCCTTTATGGGAAATTCCCACAGAAGGGTACCCATTCGCTCCGTGACCCAGGGAATTTAGAGTGTGCGAGCAAACCCGACCCATAGCGCACTACCTTTCGACTCTCCCATCGGTTGCCACCCTCCCTTCGGTCCGGACAAAGGCGCACAAATAATCGCACCATGCCCGGCTACCTTTTCGCAATCCCACAGACGGCTACCGTATGAACGCAAATCGCCACGGCGTCGGGAAGGTTGCCATTGCGCCGCTTGACATTTTGTTGGAGCCGGCATGTGGCTCTCATAAACGGCTACCAAACGGGCCTTCCCAGAGATGGCTACCTGAAGTGTCGAACTGAGGCTAATGCTCAACCCATAGACCGTTACCCATCGATGTTCCCATACGCGACTACCGTCCGTTGGACTCCGTCACGATCCTATAGAGAGCTACGTTCTTCCCATATCCAGAGGCCGTTTCCCCCATATCAGGGGTCCGGATTTCCCATATCCACAACCCGTTCTACCCATCAATGGCTACCGTCTGCCCCATAGGCTGAGACCATATCGCTCGGAAACCCTTGTGCAGCAAGGCTCTCCGAGCGCTAAAGGTTTACTAAAGGTGTAAAAGTGTCTTTAAATCTGTAAACACGCGGCGTGTTTCAATAAAAAGTACACGGACAAACAGTCATTCCCCGGCTTGCCACAAAGGCCGCACCGCGACGTCTTGAAAAGGTAGCCAAATTTGGGAGGCTTCCGCCGATTGGCATAGTTCATCCATCGCATAGCGGTGATCGCCCGCACGGCAAGCCCCTCGCTGAGAAGCTCGAATGCATTCGAGAGACGTACCTGCATAGCGGAATGACGTGATCGACTTCGACGTCTCCGAGTGTAGCAATCGCCGACAGCCCACAAGAAGATGCAGCAATTGAGCTAAAGGTTTGCGGCCGTCACGACTTAAATTCGCTTATGCCTGTGTACGTAGCTAGTGGGGGCCATATCGTCCTAAAGCTCCGGACGCTTCGGCGCTATTGAAGTGAAGTGATGTTTGACCAGTGGTTGTTCGATCAGCACCGCATCACGCGGTCAAAATTGGACGATAGTGAGTTCTCTGCTTTGCCAGCAGCGCTGCCCTTTCTCTTAGCAACCCCTAACCAGCGGTGGATCGGCGCGCCTTATCACTGATAATTCACTTTATCGGAGCGACCCCACTCTAACCCTCTGTTTATAAAACAAAAAACCAAAAACACACTGGTGTGACAATCCGGGTCTTCCTGCAGTTTTCACACACGAAGCCTCAGTCGCCGCTAAAAGGCTCATCTTCCGATATCGCCGTGCAGCAGAAAGACGCCAAAAAACAGCGTCTTTGTGGGAAACGGGCTTCATCATGATAATTCTCCTACATGAAGGGCTGGCAGAGGTGGTTGGTCGTAGCCGTGCAATGACGCACAAAACCATCCTCCTTTCCGCGAAAAAAAGGACGCTCGCGCTGTTTCAATGGTGACCATTCCAAAGGGTTGCCATGCGTCTTTTCAAGAACAAGCGTCGGGCCGCGCTGTCCACGGCCCCCGGCTCATATGCCGAGGAAGATCCGAGCAAGGTGATTTTCGAGACGAGCACGAGGCTCACGCTCGAAGCTAACCGCTGGATGCTCATCTCGTTCGGCCTCGCATTTGTCGCGGCCGGCGCTGTGTGGACGCGCCAACCGCCGCCTTCGGTCACGCGCGTCGTAGGCGTCTCTGCCGACACCGGCGGCCATCCGATCGTGATAGAGCTCGTCGCCTACAAGCCAGACTCGCAAGCTGTGCGGACGACCGTCAAAGATATGGCGGTTCGTTGGTTCACGATCGAGCCGGTGCTGACGGACCGGCTCGAGACGTCGCGTATGACGGCTAACATTAATGCGGTGAAAGCTCAGATGATCGGCGCGGCAGCCGGTCAGTTCCGTGACTGGTTGAAGGCCGACACCCCCTTTCAGCAGATAACTGCCAACCCGAAGCTGATCCGCGAAGTCGACGTGCGCAATATCGCGTTGCTCGAAGACTCGACGGTTCTCGTTGAGTTCACGACGACCACCTCGCAGGCTGGCGCGACCGGCAGGCCGGACGTGAAGTCATATGCGCTCACGTTGCGCTATCAAATCGTCGCACCGACTGCTGAGCAGGCGTTGACGACGAACCCCTTCGGCATCTTCATTCCGTTCTTCCGCCTCGAGCGGACCGCATAAGCATGACCGCAACCATTCTCAACAAACGGCCGGTCATCGGCATGTGCGTTCTCGCTGCGTGCGCAGCGTTCCTTGCTCAACCGGCTGCTGCGAAAAAAGCCGCCAGCGATTCGTCGTTTAATGCCGCGATGGTCGCAGGCGACCCGATGAGCCCGATCAATCCGTTCAACGGCGGCGCTGATCCATTGACGATGCCCAGCGACGCTCGCATCGGCGTGTTTCCGTACAGCCGCGACCAGATTTACCGCGTGCTGACCGCACCGCTCAAGCTGACGACGATCGAACTGGAGAAGGGCGAGAAGCTGATTGCCGACCCGGCGATGGGCGACAGCGTCCAGTGGGAGATCGACGACGACAAGATGAACCATGTGTTCATCAAGCCGCACAAGGCGGACCTCGTCAACACGCTGCACCTCACGACGAATCTTCGCGAATACGACTTCACGCTCATCGCCTCACCGGCGGGCGGCATGTTCTATCAGACGGTGCGCTTCCAATATCCGCGCGCGCCGATCGCCCGCGTCAGCGCTCGCGAAAATGCGTCCGGAAGCGGCGACCGTGGTGGTGCCGACTCGGGAAGCATCAGCGTCGCGCCCGACAAGCTGAACTGGGACTACAGCGTCGACGGCCGCGCTGAATTCACGCCGGAAACGGTTTTCGATGATGGCCATGCTGTCTGGATGCGTATGCCCGCGAAAGCTCAGGAGTGGCCGGTTCCATTCATCCTCGACCACGGCGACCGCGTCGTTGCGAACTTCATTCGGCGCGGCGACTTCCTCGTGCTTCAGCGTCTGGCCGACGAGATCGTGCTGCGTTCCGGCAAGGACGAGGTTACCGTGACGCGCGGCCGTCGGCGCATGTTCGGAGTGTTCTGACCGTGGCAAAGAAACCGGACGCGGCCACGCCTACTGCGGAGCAAGAAACGCTAGTCAAAGGCAAGACGCCGCGCAATGCGATTATGAGCATCGGCATTCTGGCTGCGGTCGTGATCGGCGGCCTCGGCTTTTACTATCAGCTACAGGCGACGAACAAGGCAGACGAAGAGGCCCGCATCAAGAAGGCGACCGCGCTCAAGTCGAGTACGGAGACGCCCACTGCCGCGAACAACAACGACATCGACCAGATGATCCGTCAGCAGCGCGACGCAGCTGCGTCGGAGGCTGCCGCGCGTGCTGCTTCTGAAGCAGCAGCTCCGAAGCCCGCCATCAAACCGATGCTGACCGGTGCGGACTTCAAGGAAGAGGTCGCAGGCTCGGGCACGGACACGCGCGAGCTTTCCCGCCAAGCGGCGCAAGACGCGATCTATACGTCTTCCATCTTCAAGCAGGCCGGCGCATCGCGTTCGGCGAACTCGTCGACCGGCGTACTCCCCGCTGGCGTCCCTTCGTTGGACGAGGTGCGAGCTTCTCGGAACGCTGCGGGAGCTAACACCCCCGATGCGATGGCGCTCGCGTTGGCGAAACAAGGACAGGCTCCCGAAGACCGCGACCGCGCGTTCCTGCGCGATGCGGCGTCGCAAGGCGGCATCGAGCGGACGACGTTCAATGGCCGCTCAACGGGTTGCACGTTGACGCCGCCCCACGTCATTCACGTCAAGACGGTCGAAGGGCTGAACTCTGACAAGCCTGGCCGCGTGTCGTTAATGGTGGACGAGGACGTTTATGACAGCCTGCGCGGTGACTGCTTGATGATCCCGAAGGGTGCGTTCATCAACGGCATGTACAGCGCGGACGTCAAGGTTGGACAAGAGCGTTTGCTCGTCGCTTCGACGAGTCTGCGTCTGCCCAACGGAAAGAGCGTGCCGCTCAACGGTATGCAAGGTGCCGACCAAAACGGCTACGCCGGGTTCTCGGGCGACGTGAACAACCATTTCCTGAAGATCTTTGGTGCGGGCTTCATTACGGCGATTTTGCTGAAGGCGTTCGACAGCAGCTCGCAGACGGCGACGACCGCGACGCCTAACGGCGTCACTACATATGGCGACACGGCAGGGCAGGTCGCGGCCGCGACGGCCCAGACCGTCATGCAGCGCAACCAGAACATCCCGCCGACGATCACGGTGGAGCCCGGCCAAAAGTTTCTGGTGCAGGTCACCCAAGACATCGTCATGGAGCCGTACCATGAGTAAGGCTCTCGCGGCGGCATGCCTGTCTGTCATGGCGTTCGGCGCCCATGCTGCAATCATCGATTCGATCATCAGCCCGACGCGCATCGTGCTTGATGACGGCGTAAAGCGCGCAATCGTCGAGCTGCCGGGCGAGCCGGTCTACACCTGCGGACTGAAGCCGTTCCTCGCATGGGCTAACCGCTTTGAGGGCCAAACGGTCGAAGCTGCTTCCGGTGGCGTTGCCGTGAGCATCGACGGCTCGCCTGTCAGCCTCGAAAGCCTCTTTGTGAAAGCCGGGTGGCTGCGCCCCGCGAATCTTACCGATGACGCACAAGCGAGCATCGCAGAGCGGCAAGGTGGCTGGGCTTGCGCGTCCGCGCAAGCGCCGTTCGACGTCATGCACACGTCAGTCGATCCCAAGATTCTCGCCGGTATCGCGCTGAACGAGTCCGCCTATAACGGGCGCGCATGGCCGTGGACGTTGAACGTTGCCGGTCGCGGCTTTTTCTTCCGCACGCGCGAGGACGCGTACCGAGCCATTCGATACCTCATCAGCAACGGCCGTTCAGACTTCGACATTGGCCTGATGCAAGTGAACTGGGGATACCACAGTAAGCGCTTCAAGAGTGCTTGGGATGCGCTCGCGCCGGCGACCAACATCCGCGTGGCGGAAGACATCCTCAACGAGAACTACCGCCTCACGCATTCCGCAGTGAAGGCCGTCGCGTATTACCACAGCGCCAATCCTGCCCCGGGCCGCGAGTACATCGCGCGCTTCGTGAAGCACCTCTCTCAAATTGAACGCGGTCTATGAAGCACACGCTCTCTCTTCTCACTATCGCGCTTGCCGCAGTCGCGCTCAATGCGGCGGCCGCTGGCACAGACCCGCTCGACTTTGACTACGAGATCGCGGGCAATGTGTTGGAACGACCGGCGCTCGTCTTCAACGACGGCAGCGACACGTACTTCCAACCGCGCGCCGGCCAGGTGTTGCGCGTCGACGGTGGCCACAGTCAGGGTCCGTACATCGTTGTGCCGGGCACGCCCGAGGTGATCCGTTACTCGGCCGGCGGTTCGAGCGCCACCGCATACTGGAAGAAAGCGAATCGATTCATTGGCGACAAGGCGCGCACCGAGACACCTGCCGGATTCAGCGGATTTTCCGGTCGGCTCGCGCTCATTGGACCGCGCAGCAGCCTGGAAAGTACGCGGCCTCTGAACGCCACGCTGCCGCTCGCGCAGCTGGTGAAAGCGGTGGTGCCGCAGGGTTGGACGGGTTCAGCGCAGAAGGACATCGATCTGACCGCTTCGACCAGCTTCGGTACGCGCGACGGCGAGAACTGGATGCAATCGCTCGATCGTTTGGTCGCCGCCTCGGACCTGTACGCGGACGTCGATTTCAACTCTCACCATGTAACACTTCGCCGCTCGGCTCCGCAGTCGGTGGCGGTGAACTATGTAGCACCGGTGTCGCAGGTCGCAGCAGCTCCGGCGCCAGCGTCTAGCGCAAACGCTGCGGCCGACCCCATTGCCGATATTGCGAAAAAATCTGACGCAGATGCACCTGCCGCATCAAGCTCCGTTCTTGCCGCGAAGCTCGGCGCGGTTGCGATCCGCGACGGTGATGATAGCCATATTCAAATCAAATTTTCGGCCAAGCCCGCGGCCGAGTTGAAGGTGATCGGTCAGGATGGCAAATCGCTGCGTCCGAAGTGGGATGACGCGACCGACGTGGTTACGTTCAACCGCGCGGAGCGCTTCACCGTTTCCAACGGCACGAACAAGGTCGAAGTCGCCCGCGTCGCCGGAACGGTCTATGAGTTCGACACTGCGAACAAGGCCGTTTTGCAGAGCGTGTTCGATCAGGACGGCTCGACCTTCTTCAAGTTCGCCGATACCGTCGGCAAGGTGACGGTCGCAGACGTGGCGCACATGGGCTCGGGCGAGCAAAAAGGTCGCTACTACAAGTTCAACGGCACGGCTGATCAGTTCATCGTGAACGCTGACGGCAACGTCGTGAATGTGCAGCGCAAGCACGATGTTCGGTTTTTTGATCGGCCCGCATCATGAGCCGACTGTTCCTTTTCTCGGCGTTGCTCTTCACAGCCGTCTCCCTGAACGCGCGCGCGGATTGCCTTGACGACGCGGCAAGCTATCACCGCGTGAGCGTTCAGGTCGTACGCGCGATTGCGCAGCAAGAGTCCGGAATGCGCCCGTATGTGACCAGCCGCAATACCGACGGCAGCGAGGACATTGGCCTGATGCAAATCAACTCGTCCTGGCTTCCGAAGCTCGCTCGCTTCGGTATCACGCGACAACATCTGTTCGATGCGTGTGTGAACGCCTACGTAGGCACATGGATTTTGGCTTCGAACATTAAGCAATTTGGTCCGACTTGGAAAGCCGTCGGTGCCTACAACGCAGTCTCCTCGAATAAGCAACTCGTCTACGCCAACAACATTTACCGCCGCCTGCAACGCGCGAACTGACCAACATGACGCCTACTTTTTCTATTCAAACGCAACGCACCGCGCGCATGGTGGCCCACTTGTTCGCGTGTCTGGCACTGACAACCGTATCGGGTCTCGCCGCAGCCGATCCTGACCAGTCGCGCCTCGCACCTCCGCCGGGCGACGGTTGGCAATTTCTCTCCGCACCGGTCGCAAAGGCCCCGGTGGCCCCGGTGGCCCCGGTGGCCCAGGTCGCCATGGTGACACCGGCTGGGCACGTTGCTGCCGCGGCCCCGGTTCTTACCGCTGCTCCTGCGGCTCCTGCTGCTCCCGCCGCGCTCAAGGCAGCGATCGGCGGCGCTGCGCCTTTGGCGCTTCCTGGTGCTGCCGCGCCGTCAGCTGTCGGCTCGTTGGACGTTGCCCCGGTCGTTGTGCCGTCGCAAGGTGGTGCGACGGCGCCCGGCGGAATCCTAAGCTTCACGATCACGCCGCAGGACATTAACCTGCGCAACGCGCTCGACCGCTGGCTGCAGCAGCAGGGCTGGCAACTTGCATGGAAGATCGACGACGACTTGCCGCTCGAGTTCAACGCGACGTTCTCGGGCGACTTCAAGTCGGTGCTCACGCAAGTGATGCAGGCGACGAATCACATGCGCACGCCCACGCGCGTTTGCAAGCACACCAACAACGTAATCCGCGTCGTCGCACGCGCAGCCAACTGCCAAGAGTAATCGCCATGCGCCTCACGAAAATCAAATCTGCCGTTGCCATTCTCGTGGCCGCCTCGCTGACTAGCTGTGCCGTGTCGCAATCCGATGTGAACCATGCCTATGACGCGACGAACGCTGAAGCCACGCGTGCGATGGGCAATGGCCCGGAGTCCATGTCGCTCGTTGAGGAAGTGCCGACCGCGTTCCTCGGTGACCGACTTGTGCCGGTCGCATACGAGGCTACGCTGCCCGCGATCTTCCGTGAAAAGACGGTGGTGTTCCCCGGTAATCTGCCGCTCTCGAGGATCGCGACGCTTGTCTCTACGGCTACCGGCTATCCGGTGCATCTGAGCCCGGACGTCTTTATCCCGCGCGACGCACTGATTCCGAGGACGAACGGCGGCGCTGGCGCGCCAACCGCACCAACGCAGCCGCAAGCCATCGCGAAGTCGAACGTGGAGCCGGTCTACGCCCAAGCATGCAACTGCAAAGTGGGCGAGTATCTGCGTGGCGTGACGGAAAACCTCGGCCTCGACTGGACGTTCGATGGCAACACCATCTCCATCAGCCGCTTCGTCACCAAGACGTTCACGATCGCGGCAATCCCCGGCAAGGTGTCGATCAAGTCGACAATGTCCAAGGGCACAGATACCTCGACGGGTAATCAAGCGTCGGGCGGCACGACCGGCGGGACAACGGGCAATACCGGCTCGTTCTCCGCTGTCACATCTACCGGCCGCGACGGAACATTCGATCAAATCGCGATCATCCAGTCCGAGCTTGAAAAGCTCAAATCGCCGCTCGGCGAGGTGGTGGTCAATCCGCAAAGCCGCCTTGTGATGGTGCGTGACACCAAGGAAGCGGTCGATCGCATGGGTGCGCTGCTCGCGCGCGAGAATGCCATATCGACGAGGCAAGTCGCGCTGCGCGTGCGCACGTTGCAAGTGGATCTGAGCAACAGCTCACAGGCCGGTGTGAGTGCAGACATCGTGTTCAATCGCATCTCGGACGGCCTGAAACGCTATGCCGTGACAGTTGCATCGCCTACGTCGCTTGCGACGGCGATCGGCGGCACGGTCGGTCTGTCCGTCCTCAAGCCCGGCTCACCGATGGAAGGCACGAACGCCATCGTCAGCGGCCTTAACGCGTTCGGCAAGACTGTCCAGGACAACACGCAAACGAAGCTGACGTTGAACGGTTTGCCGGTGTCCATCGGCTCCTTTGAGACGAAGGGCTACCTCGCCGCAACAACGCCAAGCCTCGGCTCGCTCACGGGCGGCACGGCCGGCGTGCCGGGTCTGCAACCGGGATCGGTGACGGTCGGCGACTTCGTGAACATCCTGCCGTCCGTCAACGACCACAACCAGATCATCCTCTCGTACTGGAGCGATAGCTCCAAGCTGAATGGCCCGTTCACCACGATCAGCACAGGTTCGGGCGCCACGCTGCAGCAGATCCAGTTGCCCGACATCCTCGGCAACAAGGACGATCAGACCATCGCGCTGTCGGACGGTCAGACCGTCGTGCTCTACGGCGCGGTGAGCAATCGCTATGACGGCAGCAACAACAACGGCATCGGTGGTCTGTCCGGCGCTTGGAACAAGGGCAGGACGTTCCAGGTGATCATGCTGACCGCGACTGTTGTCCCCTCGATGTAAGTGCGAGGTAAGCAGACCCATGCACTTTGAATCGATACCGGGAGAGAAGGGCGCGAAGCTCGCGTTCGGGCTGGAGTGGCGCGCCTATTCGGCAAAGGGCTCGCGCGGCGAGCGACGGGAGTACGCGAAAGAGTCCGGCGCGACGCACTATGCGGAGTTCAAAGCCAATGACGAGACGATCGTCGGCTACTGTGAGCTTGAGCCCGCACAGCGCAAGGGTGGCAAGCTGTATTCCGCCGCAGCGCGCATTGCCCAGCTTGACCGCGTACGCCGGCGTCCTGCGGTCCTCGTTCTTATCCAGAACGATGAGCGCGTTCACCTTGTGCTGGTCCAGCGCGGCGCGGTTTCACTCGATCAGGAAGTCGCGCTTAATGCGCTTGCCGACAAGCGTGAAGCTCTTGAGGATGCTTGTGCGAAGGCTGGGCTTGAACTGGCGACGCTCGGCTATGGCGCGCAACTGCACGCGGTCGATGAAGCGTTCGACCTTCGCGAGCTGCTCGGGGCTCGCAAGGTCGGACTAATCAAAAAGGTCCCGGTCACCGTCCCGGCGACGGTTCCGTTGCTCGTCATCCTGGCGGCCGCATTCTTCGGTGGTAAGCAATTGATCGACGCGCTCAATCCACCGCCGCCTCCGCCAGCGCCCCCACCGACCTTCATGCAGGACTATCAGTCGGCGGTGACACGGACGCTCGCTGCACCCGCGCCGCTGGCGAACCAACTCGTACCGAAGCTGTTGGCAGCCTTCGGTGCCCAGGAAACGAATGTCGCCGGATGGCAGTTCCAGAAAGCGACATGCACGGTTGCGGGCCCGTGTGTCGTGACCTACAAGCGGCAGGGCGGCACCTTCAAGGAGTTCGACGCACGCGCGCCCGAGTCACTGCGTCCGATCGTCTTCAATGCAGACGGCTTGCATCTGACGACGCGCGGTCCTGAGGTCTCGGTGGCCGAGCGCGTCGCACCAGCGCAAACGAAAGGGTGGCCGACGCAACAGGCGCTTATCAAGGCTCTGCAGACGGATCCGCAGCGGCTTTCGAGCAAGCCCGAAACGCTGGATAGCCACGGCTACGTCGTTGACATCAAGCCTGCTGAGCGGCTCATTCCGCGACAACCGATGGCAGGCGAAGTGCAAGGGCCGCTCGTGCAGCGGGGCACGTGGCAAATCGACGGATACAAATGGCAAAGCGCGTTGATCTCGCGCCTGCCCGACAACATGGCGCTGGACACCCTCGACGTCGACATGAAGGACGACGGTACAGGCGTGCATTTCACTGCGAAGGGTAAATATTATGTTCTCAACTAAGTGGCCAGTTCGCGCCGCATGCTTTGGCGCGCTCATGTTTGTCGCAGGCGCGGCTCTCTCCGAGGAAAGCCATCTCACGCTGGACGACATCGACAAGCTCGCCCGCGAGAAGCTGGTCGATTCGATGCGCAAAGGCCAGGGTGGCGAAGGCAATGGGGCGAATGGAGCGCCCGCGAGCGGGGGTGTTGGGCTGAATTCGCCGATCGGTGCCACGCCTGCACCCGTCGCGGCTGCGCCCGCGGCCGTCGCCCCCAAGATCGAGCGAAAACCTAGTCTTCCGCCCAAGCGCATGTTTCCGGCCACGTTCGTTGGCGCGTACTCCGATATGTCTGGTTCGTACGTGCTCTACGACTACCAAGGCACGACCTATACCGCACGCCGCGGAACTCGTTTGCTCAACGGCTGGACGGTCGCATCTATCGACGGCTTTATCGTCAACCTCGTCGATGGCAAGCGCCACTGGACAGAGACCATAGCGGCACCGGCTGAGGTGCCTGTAATTTCGGACGGCCCGGCCGTCCGGGCGATCACCGATCTCTCATCGCCGCTTCCGCCCGGTGGAGTCTCGTCGACCGCTTCCACTTTCGTACCGTTCGGGAAATAAGAAATGGGTCTGTTTGCACAAGAAGAGCAGGACACGCCGGAAGCCCGCGGAGGCTTCCTCAAGCGCTTCCGGACGCCACGTTCGAGTTTCGTCGAGCCGGGCAGCAGTGCCGAGCCGCAGTTGAAGATGCCAAAACCCGTGCGCGAGAAAATATGCGGAAATGAGCAACGGCAGTCGGCAGCGAGCCGCGCGGTGAATCCTCAGGTTATGTTCCTTGGACGTGCACTCTCGGGCGGCGGCATTGAAGACGTCGATAATACTGAGTTTAACGATGACCGGTACGCGCCGCAGCAACGAGCGGAACATGGATCCAAGGCTCCAGAACGTCCCGACAGAGACGAACCGGTGTTCCAGCCGTTCGTGCCGCCCACGTTCGAGCGTCCCACCTACGCCAGCATGCGCGCTGCAATGGACAACGTCGAGCGTGCTCAGTCGGGAGTCGAGGCAACCGTCACCGAGCAAGCCGCTTCGGTCGACGCGCAGTCTCAATCGGCACCTATCTCGTCGGGAACTGCAGAGGATAGCGTTGCAGCCAATTCGGATGCGACGTCAGACGCGGTAGCGCGTGACGACAACGGGTCGTGCAACAATGAGCGACAGCCGCAAGCCGAAGTCCGACGGCCGGCTGAAGCGGAGCCGGCCGCGCATGTCGTCATGCCTGCGTCGACAGCCGCGAAAGATGATCCTCGCGTTGAACAGCGTCAGCCAGAGGCGGCGAAGGAACGCGCCAAGGCTTCGTGGACGAACGTCACCGAATCGGAACCGGGATCGGACGACGATTCGCAGGTAGCGGCCGGCGGGCTTTCATCGGGGCGACCGGAACTGGTGTCGCCCGACTCGCTCCCGGACTTCAAGCGGATTCTAACGATCGCCGACGACGACGCTGCGCTGCGCATTCCTGCCGCCGCACGGAAAGACTTTGTCGCGGTAGAGCTGCAACCGGGCGTTGCCATCACGGTGGCGACCGCGCGTTTCGCGGAGAAGGCGCAGTACGCAACGTTCATCAAGGATCTCGGGATTAACGACATCCTCGTGCGCGAAGAAATGGTCGCGACTGCGGCTGTCATTGCTTCGATATACGCCGGGAAGACGGCCGCATCGTCGAACTCGGCCGCGCGCGAGTCGAGCCGGGCGATCGGCATTTTCCGCGACATCATCGAGGCCGCGCACGGTTATGGCGCGAGCGATATCCACTTCGAGCCGCGTGAATTCCACAACGAAGTCGAAGTCCGTTTCCGCGTGAACGGCGATATGTACACGTTCAACCGCATGCCCAAGGGCATCGTGCGGCGTGCGCTGTTCGCGGCATACAGCGACCTCGTGCAGAAGAACACCAACTCTGGCAACAGCTTCCAGCCGAGCGCGCCGCAGTCCGCGATGATTCCGCTCGTTGTGAAGACGGACACGGTCAATCTTCGTTGGCAATCGTCCCCGCTCGTTGGCGGTTATGACGTCACGCTGCGTCTGCTCGACGGCAACTTTAAGAACTATTCGGTGCTGCTGCCGAAAGACATGGGCTTGGAGAAGAGCCAGCTCGACCTGATCGACACGCTAAACTACGTCAGCGGCGGAATCACAGCCCTTACCGGTGAGACCGGCTCGGGAAAGACGACGACGCTTCGCGCGCTGTCCTACATGCTGCCGGATCGCGAACTGAAAAAGCAGTTCGCGGTGAACGAGCCGTCCGAGTACCCGATGCCGTGGCTCTCCGACTACTCCATCATCCGGCGTCCGGATGAGACCGACGATGAGGCAAACCGCAAGTACGCGGAAGTCATCCGTACGCTCATGCGGCAAGACCCGGATGATCTGACCATCGGTGAAGTGCGAGACCGGGTGGTGATGGGGCTCGTTGCCGAACTGGCGCTGACCGGTCACCCGGTGCGCTTTTCTCTGCACGCCGGTGACATCATCGCGGCCGTCATGCGTATGGCAGGCGGGCGGCTGCAACTGCCGATCGACGAACTGGCGTCGGAAGGCTTCATCAACGCGGTCGGCAATCAGAAGCTGATCCCGACGCTGTGCGAGCACTGCAAGCTGCCGGCCGAAGACGTCATGCAGAAGGCCGACCTCGAAGTGCTTCGCGCCAAGTTCGGCCTCGACACGTCGCGCATGGCATGCCGAAACTACGACGGGTGCGCACACTGCCGCCTCGACGGTCTGTTCACGCGCAACGGGAAGGTGGCCGGTGGGACTAAACGCCCGTCGCTGGCCGCAGAACTCTATCGGCCAACGCCCGAATTCCTGGACCGTGTTGCCCAACGCGATTGGGCCGGCGCACGCCAAGTTTGGCGCGGAGAGCGCCGTACCGGTTTCGAAAACGCCGATATGACTGGAAAGACGCTATATGAACACGCTCTTTTCAAGGCTTCTTGCGGTTTGATTGACCCACAATTCATCAATCGGTCGATGCAGTCGTTCGCGCAGTACCGCGTGATGCCCGGCGTCGATGGTCTGATGGTCTAACTTGTCCCGCTATGTTCACGACGTTCGCAAAAATGCTGCCGCCTGGGCAGCAGTTGGTCGCCGCGCGCTGGCGCTTCCAGAAGGTCCGCGAGGACTTCTATCGCGAGACGCGTCTTGATATCGCAGCAAAAGGGCTGCGCAACACCGAGACGCTTTTTGATCGGCTCGAAACGTACGAGAAGCGCAGCCGCTCGCGAGGAAAGCTCGAATGGCGGGTGTTCGCGCGCATCCGGGAGGCCATGCAGCGCGGAGAGAGCTTCGCCATGGCGA
This sequence comes from Caballeronia sp. LP006, assembly GCF_031450995.1. NCBI lineage: Bacteria > Pseudomonadati > Pseudomonadota > Betaproteobacteria > Burkholderiales > Burkholderiaceae > Caballeronia > Caballeronia sp. LP006. The sequence goes on from NZ_JARTVW010000006.1 coordinate 242,098, forward strand.
TCAAGCCGTTTATTCCCGGCGACGAATACGCGCTTTTCGATATCGCGGACGAGTCGTCGCGCGAAGACGCGGTTGTGCGCGGATTCGAGTTGGCCGAAATGGCGGCGAAGGCCAAGCGCGTCCTGTCGTCTACCACCTCGGTGCAGATGGCCTATCCAGCCTTGCTGCTCGTCTATATGTACGCGTATTGCATGCTGTTTGGTGGCGTCATATTCCCGCAGGTGCTCGACGTAAGGCCCCTCGACCAATGGCCGGATCTTGGGCGCTTCCTGTACCACGTCGATACGTTCTGCTTCGAGTATTGGTGGCTCACGCTCACAGCCATGATCGGTCTAGTGTTTGCGTACTTCTCGACCCTGAAACGTTGGGCAGGGCCGCTACGCGACAAGTTCGACCGCATGCCGTTGCTGTGGCGCAATCGCCGCGATCTGCGCGCGGCGCTCCTGATCGTTTCTCTAGCAGGCCTGTTCGATTCGAACATGACTCTGCGTGCAGCGCTGGAGCGGCTGTTGAAGACCGCCGACCCGTGGCTGCGCTGGCATTTGAAGATCATGGACCGACGCCTGACGGCTCGTTCAGACGAGCCGATGCGGGCGCTCGACACGGGCATTTTCTCGCTCGCGATCGTCGACACCATTATGGACGCTGCGGGCCGTGACCAGTTTGAGGCCGCGATCAAAAGCCTTGGGCGTGAATCGCTCGATCGCGTCGTTGAAGCCGTCAAGTGCAATGCTCGGTTGACGCACTACATGCTGCTGGGCTTCGCGGCGGCATTGTTCCTAACCCTTGGCATCGGCTCGTATGTCGTGACCGGCGCCGTCAATCTCACATCGGGAAATCCCGCCGCTACAAGCAACTAAGGAAATAAAAATGACCAACGATAAACGAGAAGCCGTCCGGATGGACCCGAATACAACCGCTGCGAATAAGATGGACGCGATCAAGGCGCGCCGCGCACGCATGCTGAAAGCGGCGCGTGCGACCAGGCAGTCCGGGGAGCTGTCGATGATCGAAGCGGGTGCAGTGATGGCGGGTGCCGCGTTGCTCGCGCTGGCGGTCTATGCCGGCGGGAAGTACGTCCTCGACCTGATCCATGCGTCGCAGTTCAAAAGCGAGGCGCAGATGTTCCACACCGGCATCCTGAACGCGACGCAGAACGATGCCGATTTTTCCTCCGAGACGCTGACTGTCTTGGCGCAAAACCATGCCTTCGATTCGGCGGGTTCGCGCGTCGCGTCGGACAATTCTTCGGTGAAGGGGATGTTCAACGGGACTGTCACGGCAGCCGTTAATACGCTTGTCACCTCGAACGACGCGCTGGTGTTGACGTATCCGGTCACCTCGACGGTGTGCTCGCTGAGCGCCGCTGCTCTGATCACCGTCTATACGCAGGTAACGGTCAATGGCACGACCATCTTTTCACCGACGGTCGCGTTCAACCCGGCGACGGTCGCAACCGCCTGCGCGTCGAACGGCTCAATGGCGTCGATGGGCCTCTGGACCACCCGTACTTAAGCGCGGGCCGCCGACATGGGAAGCATTCTTGAGATGTTGATCGTCCTGGTTGGCGCGGCCTTGCTGACAGTACAGGGAATCAAGGAAGACATCGCTGCGAAGCGCCAGAACCTCTTGCAGATCGAAGGGCAAAACATTGCGTCGATCAATGCGGCGCTTGGCAGCTATATCACCAACAACTATGCCGCACTTATTCCCGCGGGGTTTTCGCAGACGACGTCTACGCCAATCGCTGCGCCGACGCTGGCGCAACTGAGCGCGCAGTCGAATAACAAGGTTGCTTTCAAGAACGGTCCATTCTGGGGTGGCACCTACCAGATCGCTCTATCCATCGTGCCCGACAATTGTTCGACCTCTGCAGGTAATTGCCATATCGCCTCGCAGATCTATCCGAGCTTGCCGCTGGTTAGCATGAGGAATAAGACTGCCGACATCGCCGGTGCCGGTGTTCTCGCTGCGGCCGGAGGTGCGCAGTTCGGCTACTCGACAAACCGAGCGCCTGCGACGGTGACCGGTATTCACGGCGGGTGGACGTTGCCTAATCCGGTAGGCAGTAAAGCCGGGATGGTATTGGCGATTAACGGTTTTGGCGCGGATGGTAATTCGCCGTATTACCGGCGTGATGGTGCGCTGCCGTTGACTGGCACGATGAACGCCAACAATCAGGACATCCAGAACGCAGGCAACGTGAGCGCCAAGACGCTAAGACTGCAGGCAGGCAACAGCCTGCAGATCAGCGACGGCGCAATCTACTACGGTGACACCGTGAACGCTGCCGTTCGTACCGAAGGCGCGCTCTATGTGCAGAACTACCAAGGGACGGGATCGGCGCCTATCAATGTCGGAGACGTGAATTCGAGCGGCACGTTGAACGGCAATGCTTTGACAGTGAATACCGCGACCGCAAACGTTGCGAACATAAACGCCGGTGCGGGGAACTGTGGCTGGAACGGCGTGGCGATCCGCAACAACCTCATGTACGTTTGTAATAAGTGGGGCAACTGGGTTGGTGTCAGCTCCTTAGTGAGTAATCAGTCTGCCGATGCCCAATACGCGGGGTACTACAACGGTTGGGGCATCAATCCGCCGGCGTGTGGTGCGGGCGGAAGTCCCTGGTACCGGATCATTCCCCAAAGCGTCACCACCGATTACTCGAATCACAATCCACCAATCGGTGGCGCGCGCTTCGGGATGGGCTGGAACGGAAGTCAGTGGGTCTTGCAAATCTATGACGTTCTTGCCGATGGAGCGAACACGTTAGTCGCAGATCAGCTCGGTCTGCAGGCGCAGGTGGACGTCGGATGCAATTACAGCAACCAGTAATGCCCAAAAAAATGAAAATTAGGACAGGACTAACGGTTTGTCTTGTCGCGGCTCTGAGTGCACCCGTAGTTATGCCGCAGGTAGCACAGGCGCAATGGGTTCAAATCCCTCTGGGCGTTCCCCGCGCGCCAGGATGTGACGCTGGTTACTCGTGGCAAAAGATTGGTGTACGGTATCAGTGCGTCACGCCGCAGCCTTCCTGTGCGTATGGCTTTGCCAGCGGCCCCGCCTGGAACGGCAGTACATGGGTCTATTCGTGCAATGCACCGCCGCCGCCACCGCCACCGCCGCCTCCCCCAAGCTGCCCGAGCGGGACTTACCAGGCGGCTGCTCCGTCGTGGAACGGCGCGGCGTGGGTTGGGCAGGTGTGCTTTCCGAACGGGCAGCAACGGCCTCCTGGTCCTCAGACGCAGTGCGCGGCACGCGCTCAACAAGACGGTATAACGCTTCCACCCGAGAACGTGTCACGAAGGCACTCGTTCAATTCGTATGCCGGCCCGGCAACATCGTATTACTACGACTTGTCCACGGGGCCTTATTGGGAGGTCGGGGGGTATTCTGGAAATAGTTGGACGGTCATTTGTAGCTTCGTCAATGCCACGGGTGATTGGGTTCCCGCAGCTAATAATCCGTATGTACGCGCCATTAACGAACCTTATGACGGCGCTGGTGGAGGGTAAAGACCGTGGCTCGCCATGTAAGGCAGTAGTATCCGACGCCTCGCGCTGCTGTATCGCGGGGCTTTTGGTGTCAAGCGCACGCAACGCGAAGCGATCGAGGTTGCCCAAGGCTGTCATTAAGCGCGGCCGACAAAAAAGCCGCCATAAAAGTTGGCGGCTTTTGGCACCGGTACGCGGATTTTTTGTTAGCCGACGACGTCTCCAGTCGTAAAGCTGAACGTACGCGAGAACGCCACGCCGTTGATCGTACCCGTCAGCGAAACCGTGTATTGCGAGTTCGGGGACAACGGAGTGGTCGGGTACGCTACGCCCTGATCCGGCAGCAATTCCTTGTTCGGGTCTTTGGCCGAGTCGAGAACTTGCAAGGTAATGACATGCCCGGACGAATCCGTCATAGTGCCCGTTTGCATAGTGATGATGTCAGTCGGGTTGCCGACAACTCCTACCGGCGTTCCCCAATTACCGGACGTTGCGGGAGGGGTCGGGATTTCTCCAAACGACGTGTAGGCAACGCCAGCAGTCCCTTGGCACGGAAAGGTTAGCGGCGCGTTGGAGGTTAGCTGCTGAGAATTCGTCAAGTTCAACGAGAACTGCTCTTGCGGGAAGCCGTTGTACGTTTTCGCGACCTTGCCGATGCCAACCGTGTTCATAAGTGAGGCCGCAATGCTAATGTGATACACCCCGCTCAGGAAACCATAGATGGCTCGCCGACCATATTCTGCGTCCGTCAACGTCGCGTTCGTATAATAGCCACCAGACACCCCGATGGAACCGTTGTTAGACGTGTACCCGAAATGGGCTGCGCGATCAACGAAAGTCGCCCCTGTGAAGCCGGGATTGCCCGCGACTTCAGTGTCGGTAATAACATCGTTCACCGTAAGATACTGCGCGTGCGCCGCCGTCGCTTGGTCGAGTGCCGTGTTTTCCTGTAGGGCCGGGAAGCCGCATTGCTGGCGCTGTTGGTTGAGCAGGGTGAACGCTGCCAGTTGGAAGCTATCGGCCGGATACTGCGGTGTTGTTAGATTGGCCGGATTTGCGGGCGTGCTCGCTGCGGGCGCAGACGACGCATTGCTGCTGCCGCCACCACCACCGCAAGCGGCCACCAGCAGCGATGCAGCAATCGCGGCCATCGAGAGTTTGAAGTATTTCTGAATCATCATTTGTTGTTTCCGATCTAGTTGTTGCAGTCGCCCCCGCGATCTGCTTACTTTCATCTTATCGAGCGGTGTTCGAAGTCAAGCGTCTTGGAAGTCCGTCTCGAAAACCGCTTCCCTCGTTGGTAAATTGCCGTTGGCCAATCGGCGGCGCACGCATTGTAATACTCGCGTAGGGTCCGGCATTCGGCACCGTTGCTGGATCGCAACCGTTTGCTAACGATGTTTGGCGCGGGCTCGAAAGTGCTTCACCCGCAAGGCGATAAAGACGACGCCGAGCACCGCAGCAACGGCGACGGGCTGTGTCGCGCCGACAGACGAGAGAAGTGCGGACCCGCCCCAAAGGAGAATGAGGAGGTTCGCGAGCGCGCCGAATGCCTTGCTTTTCGACACGGCCGCGAACTGCCGCCTGCCTGACCCGAATCTTTGCGCGAAGCGAACGTTGCTTTGCTCAAGGTCGAACGCGTCCTGCGACTGCACCGTTGCCCGATCTGCGCGGTAGTGCCTTTCGTACCGTTGGAATCGGGCGTCGCCGCGGCCCTCAAGCCATGCGGCGACGCTGTCTGGAAAGAGGTAAGCGAAGTCCTGCATGGCTCAGTGCGTCACGTCAGAGTGAAATTCGATCGCGCCGATCGCATCGGCAATGCACAGACCATCGACCTCGCCGTAGTACGCGCCGGTTTGAAGGTCCAGCCAGCCAAACTGCACGCGGCCGTCGCGTGAGAAAACGACGAGTCCAGCTTCAACGCTAAACTGTTCGGACATCAATCGACTCCCTCCGTTGTGGTTATCGTTACTCGGGCTTCGACTTTGCCTGCTTTTTGGCGAAGCGGGACTTCAGACTGTAGCTGCAGCCCGGACAGAAGAAGTCTTTCGCCAGTTCGATCCTTCCTTGCTCGTTGGAGAGGATGTACTCCGTCTTACAGGTCCGGCACGGGGTCATCGTCAGCCGAGAGTGGATCGCCATTGCTCGGGTGAGGTGGATCGCGCGGTCGGGGCTAATGACCAACTCTTTGCCGAACATCTTCTCGGCGACGTCGATAGAGGCGATAAGCGCCTCAGGGATGTTGCCTCCGTTGGCCAGCGCCGCGCGATAAAGCCATGCCAAGAACGTTCCCTGCAGGCGATGTGTCGGGTGCTCGACGTACCAGATTAGCGACGTCGGATTGCAGCCGCACGGTGAACTGACGCCGTGGATTTCCCGGTAGGTGTTCCGTGCTTTTGTCGCGTTCAGCGTAAACAGATTGGTCGCAGTTGCAGCGCGGCAGCCTTGTGTCATAAGCGCCCGCGCGTAGACATCGCGCTGAGCCCGGTCCAGCCGAAGGTCTGACCACGCGTGCTTGAATGGCAAGGTGGACGGCGACAGCTGAGCCGTACGCATGAGGTAATGGGCGACCGCCTCGTTTGACAGCCATCCCGTGCGGTATTCTGTCCAGAACATGTTGTCGTCGAACCGCCATCTATAGAGCGGGAACTTGATCTCGCCGATCGCCGACTGGATGCGACGCATCGGCAGGCCCTTGAGATAGTGCGCGAGTTCGAGCGAGAGACCTAGCAGCGGTGCCGCCAGGACATTCATGTGCAGCACGTCCTTAAGCAGCGTCACATAGGAGCTGTTGTTGTGAAAGATGTCTCGGCCGGTCATGCCATCGACTTCGGGCATCTTATCCGTCAGCTCTTCTACTTTTCGCGAACGCAGGACGCCGTTGACGAACGTATCCCAGTCTCTGGGGTCCGGCAGGGTAGGGGACAACGCTAGGAACGGCATGTTCATCAACGTCGCCTTCGGATCGGCGTGCGTGTCGAACAGTTCCACGTTGTCCAGCGATAAGCCCAGCACGCCCTCCGCGTCGGGATACCGCGCAAGTACCTTGTGCATTGCGTCAGTGAGCGAATAGTTTTCGCGCTGGATCTTTTCGGCCAAGAAAGCCGGTAACGCGATGTTGGTCTCAATCGCGTCTAGAGTATTTTTTGACATTGTCGTTATCAATTTTTCTGTCATTCTGTGCGCCTCACGGCGCACGGCCACGTGGTCGGTCTTAGCCCTTTTTACTTAGCGAGCCATGCGTCGAGTTCGCTCTGCGATTTGCGCATCATCGCGGACAAAGTCTCCAGCATGGTGCGATGCTCGGCAGGGCTGTCGCATGCCTGGACGGCCAGTTGCGCGGCGGTGAGCTTTCCTGCGAAGGACTCGAACGCGGCGGAAACGCCTTCCATCGTCTTATGCACTTTTTCTGCGGCAGCGAGCGCAGCCTTGGCTTTCTCGCGGTTCTTCTCAACCTCGGTTACTTCTTGCTTCAGTGCGTCCAAGGCTTGCGTCGTCTTCTTGAATTCGGCTGTCTTCGCCTCCAACGCTTCCGATAGCGATGAGAAACCGGTGGGGGTGACAAGAACCTCCTTCACCTGAACTTCTGGCTTTTTGTTCATGACCTCATCGAGCAGTCGGGCGATCTCCCTGTCTTTATCTGCGAGGTCTTTCTGCATGTCGCTCATCCCCGCAGTACGACGGTTGTACAGGTCGTCTAGGCCGTCCAGTTGCTGCTGCTTTGCCGCCAGGGCCCGCGCCTTGGTGTCGAGTTCATCCTTAAGATGCTGCGCCTCGCGCTGCGCAAGGTCGAGTGCGGTCTTCGTGTCCTCAAGGACGGACGTGACGTTGTCTACTTGCTTTTGGCTATCGACAAGCGCTTTTTCTTGCTTCTGCAGCGCGTCGAGCAGCTTCTTCACGTCTGCTCGTTTCATGTCGGGCTTGCTTTCCTTCGCCAGCATGATCTCGTTGATCTGGGCGTCGGTGATGTGTGCGGCGGCCAGCATGTCGAGCTCGCCGACATTGAAGATACGGATAGCCTCTTCGTTGTTACCAAAGCGTTCCCAGCATCGCATGTACTGGCGGGCTGCCGACTCCTTGATCTTCAGCGAGTTCTCGAAGAAGTCGTACGCCATGCGCGCCGCTTTGCGATGGATCGCAATTTTGTCGCCGCCCTTCGCCACCAGATTGTTACGAATGAGGTAATGGGCGTGGAAAAGCTGATTGCCTAGCGCAATCATCTCTGCGGAGATGCGTTCCCGCGACTCGGAAACGGCCATCATGGAGTCCGTCAGCTTCGCGACGAGCTCGTCCTCTCCGCCAAACGAGTCTTTAGCGGCTTTTTCGATGGTGACCCGGGTGATCCCTTTGTTATCGTCGCGCGGGACGATGAAGTCGGACATGGAATCGTCACAGAACGGAACCGGTAGATTGGGATTGAACTTATTTGGAACGTTTCCGGACGTCTCGCCTGACAGCATTTCTTCTCTCCGTTGTGTGCAGCGCTGACGGGCGCTGCCCTTCATGAGCGGGGCTCTCATCCCCGCAAACCTATCGAACGATCGATCATCTAAGTAACCAATCGTAAATTCGTCGTTACACCTTCGGAGAGTGAAAAGACGCATATTTCACCCCCCTTTCGCGCCGTCGTGCGCAAACAAAAGCCCTACAAGCGCAGGTAAGCAATCGTTTAACGGTTCATATGTGTAACACTTTAACGTTTATGTGGAATAAATTTCCTAGACAAGGGCTTGATTTCGGTCGAAAGTTTTGGTTAAGCGGCCACCCGCGCCTTGTGGGCAATAAGAGCGTTTGCTGAGTTGTCGGCGTACATCAGCACGGCCGCCGTGGCGCGACGGATGTCCACCGGCGATCTTTCTTTGAACGAATCGCGCTTGAGTCGCAGCCAGTAGGGCAACTCCTCCAGCGATAGCAGATCGATCGGCAGGTCCCGGTGAAGCACGGCCGTGGGCGATGTGAAAATGCCGGCACCGGCAACCGGCCACATGTTTGGCAGTTGTTCACGAAGGAATCGGAGCTTGGTCCGGTTCTGCGCTATTGGGCAGCGCCTATCCTCCGTTTCGCCGTGGTGCGAAGTTCGGGTGAGATTCCCGGACATCGCTGACGGCGCAATGTGCCCGGACCAGTTTTTCGTCTCAAAAACGAAAATCCCGAAGGGCGTGATCGCAAGGTGATCGATCTCTGCCGTGGGAAAGGCCGTCCCCGGTGCGTGCTCGATCACCAACGGACCATCGTGCAGATAAAACTCCTCGCCGCACAGGCAGCGGAGGGATTTGCGCAGCTTCGCCTCCGTCGCAGCCTCGCCAGCAGCGCCGATCGCGTCCGCCCAACGTGGCGCTGTGCGCGCCGAATGCGAAGTGCGCGAGCAACGCCGTCCTTTAGACCGTCTATATAGGTAGTAGCCGCCGACGGCGATCAGTAGTTTGATAAGCATGTGCTGGCTCCCTGGTATGTATGCTCCAAGCATGGCAGGGCATGCGCGAAGTCAAGGCCGCCTGGCTCGCAGTCACAGATGCGTCGAAAAAAGCAAAAGGCGGTATGAAATCGGGAGCTTTCGAAGGCACACACCTCGCTGGCAGAGCGTAAATTCCCATCTATCCCCGCGTCCACGACGCATCGACCCGAGTTGCGCATACCGATAGGCCGCGCGCTCGCATCCCACTTTCCCCTGCTTTGAGCTGCTTCCGCCACGCCTTCATTCGAGCCATGACGAAAGCGTCTCTCCGCGCGCCGTTTTTCCCTGCTCACCCGAGCATCGAAAATCATCCAGCGCTGTATAGGCTGGACATCCCCTAGTGCGTCTTTTTCCGGAGAGAAAAATGCCGAGGCAGTTGGTTATGAAGGCGATGAAGTCGCCCGGCTGGTTGGTCGCTGTTTGCTTTGCCCTGTGGCTTGCTGCGCACTCGTTCTTCGCCTTTCTGTTTGTCTCTACCACCGTCGGTGTCTGGATCAAGAGATCCATCAAGGCGGCGCTGAAAGAGGAGAAAGCTGAGGATTCGAAGGCGCCCGCGCACGCCGTTGTCGCTCCGGCTCCCGCCGACGCCAACGTCACGCCCATCAAACGTCAGTACGCCAAGTCCGCAGTGGTCGTTCCACTTAAGACAGGCACCGACAACTAGTCGCTACGCCTGAATGTCAAGACTGCCCGCACGGGCGGTCTTGACCCCTCACCCCAACGGGAAACCATCCCGTTGCGGGCATGGGTTCCCGTTCCTTCGGAGATTCCCATGCAAGCAGAAGTAGCCGCATGGCAACTGGACATGTTCGGCGCTCCCGAAGCACCGATCACACGCGTCCAAGCCAAGCCCGATCCGCTGCCCGATCCGCACCTGTGGAGCGGGGCCGTTAAAGACAAGATGGTCGACGCGTTGATAAGTCTCGCGACTGACAGCAGACGCGGCGACAACATGCCCGAGTCGTTAATGGACTGCGCTGCGTTGTTCAGCGAGCGACTCAAAAACCGAAAAAAGATGGAACTCGAAGACTATCGGGCCACGCTCGGATGGGTCATGGAGTTCTGGATGGGCGCCTTACCGTATCGATTCGTGTGCCAGATCAACGGCGTCGATCCCGAGATCCTGCAGGACGTCATTCTGAGCAACCCTTTGCTCAAACGCGACATGGAAGAAGTGCGTCGCGAGTGCTTCGGCACGCTGCTCTAGGAAGTCGACTATGAGCACATCAACATTCGGCCGGCTGCTGGGAACGCTCTTCGGAGTGCAGTCGGCGACGCAGGCCCGAAATAGCTACCCCGCAAAGCAATCATCCCCCGTCGAAGTCGGAAAAGGCGGAGCGAACGAGCGGCACATCGCGATCGCTGGTCAACCGATGCTATTTCGCGACGAGGGCGATGTCGTGGTGCAGTTTCGCCCGGCGTTCGACTATGAGCTACGGCCAACCGCAGTCGGAATGAAGCTGATTCCGGCGCTCGCTCCGCACTGGGAAGTGCTGCGAGAGCACCAGGGTCCGCTCACAGAAGCGATTGCGGCTGCCGTCCGGGACGTTCAGCCGACAGAGACGCCCTCCGAGCGTTCCGTTGCGCGAACCCGCCCAGCCGCCGCTAGCGACGCGCGACCGACAAGACAAATCGTCGAGACCGTAGCGTCGTCGCCAGCGCTGGCCGCCGAGCCATCACATCGGCCCAGTGAGCGCGCGCGATATGGCGTGCTCAAGGAGTGGGGCGAGAAGGAGTTCCCCGACGGCAAGCGACCGGGGCGGACCTACGAATCCTTCTGCATCACACTCGAGCACCGTACAGGTGTGGACGTGCTGCAAGGCGAGGGTCTTCGCGACGCGATTGCAGAAGCACATTGCAAAGTCGGCGATCGCATAGAGGTCAGACGCCTTGGCAAGATCAAGGTACCTGCCGTCGATAAACGTGGTCGACCCAAGCTCGACGCCAGCGGCGCGCAAGTGCTGTGGGACAAGTGGCTTTGGTCGATTTCGAAGAAATCTTAAAGGAGCTTTTTATGGCATCAATAAACAAGGTCATCCTCGTGGGCAACCTCGGAGCCGACCCGGAAACGCGTTATCTGCCGAGCGGCGACGCGGTGGCAAACATTCGACTGGCAACGACGGATCGCTACAAGGACAAGTCCTCGGGGGAAATGAAGGAGCAGACCGAGTGGCATCGCGTTTCGTTCTTCGGTCGGCTGGCGGAAATCGTCAACGAGTATCTGAAGAAGGGCTCGTCGGTGTACATCGAAGGCAGAATCCGCACGCGCAAGTACACGGACCAAGCCGGGCAAGAGCGGTATTCGACGGAAATCGTCGCAGACCAGATGCAAACGCTCGGCGGCCGTTCTACCGGTGATCGTTCGTCCAATGACGGTTTCGAGAGCCAGCGCCCCGCACGTCAAGAACGGTCGCAGCAGCCGCGATCGAGCAGCCCGACGCCGGCAAATCGCGAACCGCAATCGACGTCGTATGGCGGAGGCGGAGGCTTCGGAGATATGGACGACGATATTCCGTTTCGCGCCTATCTAAAGGGACGTGAATGGTCCGCCGTTTGATCCCGTAACTGCTCACCTCACCTCCTGTTTTTCCTCACCTTCGTTGCTTCGTCGCACCGGGAACGGTCGGCGGAGCCGCGAAGCGTCTCTTTCCGACGCGACATAGCCTCATTCGTCGCCACACCCGCCTTTCGTTTTCCCTGCTGAAAAAAGCCGTCCGCCTCGCGCGAGGCGAGCACGGCGGGCGGCTTTTTTGAGCACGGTTTCACCGCCTGTTCAGGCATCGAACTCAACCACACCACAACTGGAGTGACAATGAATGTAAAGGACGTCAAGCTGTCCCCGGAACAGTGGATTGCGTTGCTCCAGAAGTATGGAGTGCCCGCAAGCTCACTGACTGGGAAGGGCGCACCCTGTCCCATCTGCGGCGGAAACGACCGCTTCACCTACGACAACAACCGCGGTCGCGGCGACTGGGTCTGCCGCAAGTGCAACGACGGCGACCGAAAAGCCGGCGACGGCTTCGAGCTCATCTGCAAGTCCGCCGGAATGACCTTCCGCGAACTCATGGTCGAACTCGAGGGCGGCAGCCTGGCCGATGCACGGCAGAACCGAGCACAACCGGCAGCCCCGGTGCCCGGCCGAAAGGTCGATCCCGAGTGGGCGCGCAAACGCCTCGACTCGATGTGGGATCGAGCGACGCTGGTCGGTTCCGACGGCCTCGTTCCGCGGTACCTGCGCGAGCGGGTGCCGGGTCTGACAGTGGGCCCGTCCGCGGCGCTGCGCATGGCGATGCTCGATTACCGCCACGAGAAGAAAGTTATCGGTCAGTGGCCGGGCATCCTCGCTCGTTTCACGCTGCCGGACGGCCGACTCGGAACGCTGCACCGAACGTTCCTTGAACGCTCGAAACCTGCGAAGGCGTCGATCGTCACTAACGATGGCGAGATCCTCCCATCCAAGCTGAACGACGTGACGCTTCATAAGCTCAACGGCGGCGCGGTCCGGCTGATGGATCCAGTCGATGGGGAAATCGGCGTCGCGGAAGGTCTCGAGACGGCGTATGCCGCGCACATGCTCTTCGGCGTGCCGGTCTGGTACTGCCTGAATCGAATCCTTCTCGCCGATTTCGTTGTGCCGGACGGGCTCGGCATTCGCGTCGTCCACATTTTCGCGGACTTCGATGCGGTCGATCCCCGCACCGGTAAATCGCCGGGGGTCGATGCCGCATTGAAGCTTGCGAAGCGGCTGCGAGCTGAAGGCTACACGGCTATGGTTCACCGGCCTAAAAAGCGGGAAACCGATTTTGCCGACGAGTGGTGTGCATCTCAGGCAGCGCATCGCCCGTCCGTTCCAATGGTGGTACGCCGCGACGAACGTGAAGCACTGCACGTTTGAGTATTTGATTCCGCGGCCGCCTGGCCGCTAACACGTAACTTTTTGCCCGGTGGGGATTCGTCCCCAACCGGGGCCGCAATCCGCCCGAGCTTTTTTCCAATGGAGAAGAGGAAATGAGCTTTAGCATGATTGTTGGCCGGTATGAAATCGTCGCAACGTCCGGTGTCGAGAACGGCTCGGTCAGAGTTGGAAAGTCTGAGGCGGAAGCCTACGATGTGATCGACCGTAAACGAGGCGGTCATGCCCGAGTGGAGAAGCAGGGCGTCACGCTGGACACTGCTTGGTTTTACTGCATTCGTCGACAGGCGAGCGCACAAGGTGTATCTCTGCTGCATTGATGCCCCGTGAAGACAAAAGCCCCGACCGTTTGGTCGGGGCTTTTTTATTTGGCAGCTAGGAATCAGCGACTACTTGTAGCGCACCACGTACCACAAACGCCACCGTAAGACGAAAAACGTAACCTTCAGGAACGGAACGAGGATGCCAGTTGCCCAACACATCACGAACGCACTGGACCCGAACAACACCTGAGTGAGGCCGCTCTTTGGCAGGTACGCACAAACCCACATCACGAAGAAAGACGCCATCACGATAATGATGCGTCGCGTGAAAAACGGCAGCGCCATGAATCTAGCGTACATCATCGGCTCCTTCGGCTGAGCGGGACAAGGCGCGATGAAACAGATAAGCAGCCTCCCAAGCAGCCAGTGCGGCGGCCACAAAGATCCACATGCGAACGCCGCGCGTCCAGTCGGCGTGCGCCAACATTTCTAAAAAGCCCATTTCTCCCTCCGTCGCCTTTGCAGGCCTGAACTATACGTTCCTATCTTGTCAGCATTCTCGCATTGTCAAGCGGTCGCGAAGAAAGCGGTCGAGAAGAGCACCGACGCTTTTGCTGTTGGCGGTGTCATCACCCCAGGATTAGATTTTCAGCCAGGAATGCGTAGTCGAAGTCTGGTTCGCCGTCGCCGACGGGTTGACTCGGTGCAGCTGTAACGACCGCGTCGCGTGCGGACGTAAGAATCGTTGGGCCGGCGATTGGCTCCCCGGTCGCAGCCGGCGCAGCACGCGTCCCCGGCTGGTTGCTGACCGAAACGTTGCCCCGCAGCGCATCTTCTGCAAGGCGCTTCAACAGCGCCGCACGCTGCCTCGGGTTGGAGATCGCAACCAGAGCGTCGAACAACGCTGGCGTCACTACTTCGCTGATTGTTACCTTGATCTCCAAAGCGCCTGTCATGCGGGCACTCCTTCCTTGCGCTTCTTATCGCGCAGCATCGTTGCCTCGCCAGCGGCAAGAAACCCCTTGACGTTCGTGAAACACGGATCCGGCATGTGGTCGATCCTCAAATGCGGAAAACGCGCTTGTATCTCGGACTTGTAGAGAGCCGCACCCCCACCCGTGAGAACGATTGAGCGAATATCCACGGTGTTTTTCACACCCGCTTGGATCGCTTTCACCGCAGCGTCTATGACCGTTTGCGCTCCAGGCAGGAACTCGCGAAGGTCGTAATCGTTCCCGTTGAGCAGCAACGTGGACCCGGTGCGCAACGCCTTATCGATCCGCTCAATTCCCTGAGTGTCGATATGCAGCTTCTCTTTGATGACAGCCGCGATAGCTTCGTAATGGTGAGAAGCGCCGCTGTGATGACCTCCGCTGCGCTCTTCGTCGATCGTCAGCCCCGTCGCGACTACCCAGTCCGTGGTGAAGTAGCCAACGTCAATAATGAGGTGCGGGTCCTCTTTGTCGAACTCGTGATAGCGCGAGAAGTTGACCAATGCACCCAGAGGCTGCGGCAGCACTATGACGCTTCCGACATCGAAATCCACCTCGCCGAACGCATTTTTGCCGGCGAAGGCAGTGCGCAAGTGCGCAACGTGGGTGTGGAAGTTGCGCATCGGCAGACCGAGGACCAAGCGGTCGACCGATGCAATGTTGGCGAAATGAAACGCGCCTGCCAGCAACGCGGCATAGCTGGAAGTCGTGCAGTAGTCGTCGTTGAGCGTCGCGCCCGCATCGCCGTTGCGCGAGCTCAACAAGACGCCCGGACCAACCTGATAGCGCTTACCTTCGACCTCCACGGCAATCGTCTTCGGCGTCGTGATCAATCCGGCGCTCTCCTTGGCGATCGTATGTGCCTTGTACGGCGGCGTCAGCGACGGAAACATAAATGTTGAGACGTCTGATCCATTGCGAAAGGCGACCTTGGTGTTGCCATATCCAACGTCGACAGCAAGGACGGGCGCATGTACTTTCATTGTGTTCATTCTCTCTCCAGAGCATTTCAATAGGCCACACTCATCTGCCCGTTATCTGACAGAAAAGTGGCAGATAGGCGGTGATGATGGCGTTCTCTCTACCAACGTCCGGATAACTGTCAGATATCTCCACCTCAACGGTGAGAAGCAAGAACGGATGCTGGGCCTTGCCTCAATCTGTTAGTTATCTGGACGAATTCGGTGAGAAAAGTCCACGTCACACGCGTCCAACTCTACAGATCGACACAGAAAGTCAAGGAAGCAAAAGCTCACTACATTTAGGCAGCTTTCGAAAAATGCGTTGGCTTCCGAGCGGCTAATATTCCAATCACCAACCGCGCGACCAGCGCATCGACCTCCTATACGGACCATCGAGGGGACCGCTTTGCCTAGCGAAAATCCCCTCTGTCACAGGCCGCAAAATCATGCGGCCTATTTCTCAATCAAATCAAACGCACCGTGAGCCAAGTTGAGGAACACGGACACGCGATATCCATTGGGTTTGCGGGCAGTTCAGCCCGAGAAAGCAAGTTGAGTCGAGGTGCGAGCGGACACGGACACAGTCTGCTGCTGCGATCACCGACGCATTCGACGAGCATGGACGCATCCTTACAGCACACGAAGCTGGGTACGTTGCGTGAGGCCCGACACACCGCGGCGGATTCAACGCGCTTGGGGATGGGGGAGCGAGCAAGCCAGAAAGGCGACTGCTCCCTGTACGGAAGACGAACGGTCGGCGCAACCGGAACAAAACAGCGCAAGAGCAATTACCGAGCAATTGGCCTCAGCGCATCAGTGCTAAGGCCGGCGCGGTAGCCGTAGCAGCGGCACAGCCCGATCGCGAAGCGAAATGCTCGCGGTTGGACTGCCGGCAGCAGCGGGGAGAACAATCAACGGCGAGAGGTTCCGCGAAGCGGACCTGCGTTGATGTCTACCGGCAGCTAGTCGGCGGCGGTCAACACGCGAAGCGTGAGACCGGCAGCACGCAGCAACACGGACGGTCGATGCACGTCTCTTCCACGTGCGGGGCTGATCGAATGGAATCGCTAAAGGCGAGGAAGGGTGGACCCGGCGGGGTGACGCGGCGCGCTGCGCGAAGAGACGAGGAGATAGGCTCCCTGCGGTTCTCGCCCGGCGACAAAGGGATCGGGCACATGTAAGTGTCCGCGGACCAAGCGCAGATCAACGAGGAAACGATGCAGGAGCCGTTGGACGTATTCGTGCTTCGGAAGGCAGTAACGGGCTCATATATTGTCGGCTCGTACCACCGCGTCATGGGACCAGTTTTCCTAGACGTATTCCACTCGGTCGAACGGCATTACAGGCTGACGCTGAACCTAGATCGGGCCCATCGCTTTGAGCGCAATACGGTCGACATAGATGCTTTTCTATCGAAGCTCGACGAGAGCGATCACGAGTCTGGCGTGGCCACCGGCGAGGTTGCCTCGCTATCCAATAATTTTTCCGTCACCCGGGGGGCCTTGGCTGAGTGGGCACGAGCCACCCCTTGGATAAAAGTTTTCGCACCTGCGCCGCCGCTGTACTTGCGGGCATTCGGAGCGGGGATCGAGCGTAGCTCGCCATGGACGCGAGACATTGCGCAAGCACACCGCTTCAGTGCCCGAGAAATCCTGCTTGAGCCGTCGCTGAGGAGGATCGAGCCGCATGGGCGGTTCGTCTCGCTGACGGCGGGTGGCGCCGCCGCCACAGGTGCGCATAAAGCCGCCCGGGAGCCGTGGGTCAATCATCCGCTTGAGGCTGACCTAGCGTGGTCCATGTGGCAGTTGTCCGTGCGATACGGTTTTGACGATGTGAGCGCGAGACGAGCTGCGCTTAGGCACGCAGCGGCGGCCGGTTGGGAATCTGCGGCGGCAGGCGTGATTGAGATATCCGGCCATATTGCGCGGTCGCCCGAGTTGCGCCAATCGTTCGAGACAGGACGGGCGCTCTGCTATGCAACTAATCACTTGATCAGGAACGCACAGGGGAATTGCTAATGTCGGTCACCGTCAACGTCCGCTCTGAACTTCGTCGCTACAATTTGCCAGAGGACTTCAAAATCGAACTGGAACGGCTTCTTGAGGACAACGTCGCTCGCGTGCACAGCCGGACTCGCGTGAGTAAAAACTCGCTGTCGTTGAAGACACAGGCATATCGGATTCAGAAGATCTGCCACGCATTCGTGGAGCTTCGCGAGAACGGATACGCACTGAAATCTCCGTGGGCCCTGAAGCAGAAGCACGTCGAGGCACTTGTGGACATCTGGGTTCGTAAGAAGCTGACGGGCGGAACAATCGAAAACAAGCTGACCTATCTTCGCGCACTCGCCGATTGGATGTACAAGCCAAACCTGATCGGCCCGTTGGAGAGTTATGTTGACCGTAAAGAGCACGGTCTCGTGCGCTCGTACATCGCCACCGAGGACAAGTCGTGGGCCGGCAATGGAGTCGATTCGATCGAGAAGATGGCGGAGATCGCACATACCGACAAGTATGTGGCTGTACAACTCCGCCTGCAGTTGACCTTCGGTTTGCGCGTCGAGGAAAGCTTCCTCTTGCGCCCTCTTGAGTCAGTCGGCGATGACGGGATGCTTCGCGTCACTCGGGGGACGAAAGGCGGTCGGAACCGGGTCGTTCCGATCGGTGACGGCCTAGACGTACTGAAGGAGGCTGCAGCCCTGATCAATCCGGTTTCCAAGACGACGATCCCTCTGGGATATACGAAGCAGCAGTGGAAAGACCGGTTTTACCGAGTGCTCCGCAAGCACGGCGTACGCAAGAGCGCGCTCGGAATAACTGCCCACGGCCTACGACATCAGAACTTCCACACGATGTACGAAGCGCTGGCAGGCGTGAAAGCGCCGGTTAAGGGGACAGGCGAGATTGCGCCGAAGGAGCAGCACGAGGAGGCCAGGCGGCAGGTGGTCGAGGCGGCCGGTCATAGCCGTCCATCGATAGCGAACGCGTACCTGTCGACCCATAGAGTGCAGCAGCAAAAGGCGCCCGACGTCACATTCGATCAGGTGTGTGATGCCATCGCTAAGTTCAACGGCAACAAAAAAGCTGCTGCGAACTTCCTTCAGATCTCTAGGCAGAGCGTCTATCGAATCCTGGAACGTAGCCGCGAGTGTGCCAATGCAAGAAGACCCGGGTTGTCACACGCGGAAAATTTGTGATTGTCATTTCTTTTCAATGACTTGAACGGAAACGTCTCGCGCAAAGTGAATTATCACTGATAATGCCCCCGCTCCGGGTCCCGCGTTTTGGCTCAATTCAACAGCCAATCCAATGACCGGCTTGTCATAGCGTGATAGGTGAGAATGGCGGCCAAGGCGAGCGCCACCGTGAGCTGCGGTGCGAGCTTTGCGCGCAGGCGGTAAGCGGCGCGAAGGTAGTCGATGGGGGACATGCGTTTCCTGTGGTGGTGGGTTGCTGCTGGCGCCGAACTGGCCAGCACCAAACCAGTATGGACGCATAAGCCGCAAGTCAAGTTACCAGCGATTGCGGTCCGGCAGATCGTCAACTGCGAGGTTCACGCTGTTTTCGAAACTGCCCTCATCACCGCCCGTCGCAGGAATCCGCGGAAACTGAATCGAGGCTATGCCGTCGATGTAGACGCGTTTCGCAAGTTGCTGCAGCTTCCGGTATCTCGCAGCATCGTTGAGCACTGTGTCGACAGGCCAGAAATCGCTCAATGTGATCTTGCTGTCGACGATTTTCGCAGCCAGCATGGCGAAAATTGGGCCGCGCTTCTCCCAGTCGCCCTCCGTCCGTGCCAATAGGTTGATCAGGAACGGGGCATCTAGGGCGCTGACTTCTTTCCTAATCAGCTTGAGGAGATCGCCTTCCTTGGCAGGCGGGCGCCGCGTCCGAGCGTTCCAGATCGTCCCCGCCTTCTCCAGGGCCGCGTGCCGGTCGTCGCCGATTGCGATCCAAGGCGTTTGCATACCGCAGTCCTCGCAAAAAATGCAGCAAACCTTTTCTTGCGGGATCGCAAATAGCGAGCGCGCTTCGAGGTCGTTAATCTGCGGAGCGGCTCGGTCGTCGGCGTTCAGATAGTCACTCGCGGGCGCCGACAGGCGCTTCAACAGCCGGTGCGAGTAGCCAAAGGCCCATTTTCCGCCGCAATGGTCGCAGGGGAAGAGCTCGTCAGTCATGGCAGCGTGGTCCGGGGCGTTCGCCGATCGTCGGCGAAAAGGGTGTGGGCGGATGCATTATAGCGACGCTCGTTTACCGCCAAATTAGGAAACAACCCCGAACTTTACAACAGCTTTCAGACTACGCGGCGACGCGGTTGGCGGCGATTGCGTTGTAATCCTCGTGGCTGACCAAGCGGATAGGCCTCAAAGATGGGGCGTCGAAAAGTAACCGATACGATCTGCCAACGGGAACCGATAGGAGCCTGCCGGCGGACGACTTCAGGAATTTGCCGTCGAGCGAGAAGGGATGGATTCCGTTGCTGACCTTCGCGAGGAGGTCGCGTGCCTCGCGTTGAACGGACGACAGATGACGAACCATCGACAGGTCGATGGCGTCGTCGGCAGTCGAGCTTCTCTTTGCCGCGCGCATTTGTTCCATCGCGAGGCGTTGCTCGGCTTTCTCTTTTTCTGCGTTGGCGCAGGTGTGGCAGAACTTCCCCTTGCCGGTGTGGCCGCATGCAAACGACTGCTTCATGGTGCTGGTGCTCTGTTGTTGCTGATAGCCTATTGCACCACCGATTGAGGCTCCGTCAAGTCTCCGTTGAAGGCTGTTTCGGTGCTCTTTTCAGGTTATCGATGGCGTCGAGCGTCTTGGAGAGCTCAAGAATTCGCGAATCAGCAAGAGCCAGACGATTGTTGAGGTGCTCGATGTGCGAGAGAGCGAGACCATACTGCTCAGCGAGCATTGAAAGCGCGGAGAAGGGTGCCACGGCCGTGCCGCAGTCAGAGCAAGAGACCGTGCCGCCGTGTTTATCCTGCCGAATATGACCATGCGCGCAGTCGTTGCCGTCACTGCGCGCATCGCTGGTAGAGAGACGCGTAAATGGAAGGATGTTGCTCATTCAGGAGTCAACGAGTGGCGCCGCGCCGGTAAGCGGGCCACCCTCGATTTCGCCGCGTAGGTTGTCGGGGAACAAAACCCGAGCAATTCTCGCATCTCGCACGATAGTGCCGCTCAACATTATCAAGATATCGCCGAAAGGCTGCGTCGTCGGTGAGACGCCCCTCAATCGAACAATGCGCGAGCCGTAAATCGGTCGGCGTCGACGCGTGTTGTTCAAGTGCACGGGCATGTCCGCCATCCGGCAGCCACCACCTGTTCCAACGAACGGTAAAGGCTAGCCAGCTACGCGCTGAACTATCGATCTCTGCCCACGACGCCCGGAAGTCGAGGATCGCGCCAAGCGTACTGAAGAACACCATGCGCACTTGGGTGTCGTCGGCGGCCGCGACAACGATCTGCTTGCGCCGCTCATCGACCGGGTCGATCGAACTTGCCATTGCGAGCGCTGGGTAGCTCACCTGCCATTCGGCGTCGCGAGCCGTCGCGTGTTTCAGAAAGAACGAGTTCGAGCTCACGTGTTGTATCGAGAAGTTGAACATGGGGTCAAGGTATCGCGGTGATGCCCGCTGTCAAGTCAAGCGGCGTCCGGCAGTCGTACCGACGCTAGTTCTGCCGGTGGTATCCACTCGACACAAGGCGTTGCAGTGCGCGCGTACCGCGCCTGCTTTTCCTTTTTGCGCTCAAGGTACTGCGGGTTGCCCTGCATGCCATAGACTTCGATCGCGGTCAGGGCCTCGGTGTCCGTCAGTTGAAAGTCCGGCAGCAGTGCATCGCCGTTCTCCAGCCTGAGCGGCTTGGTAAACCGACGGCGCTCCGCGACCAGCCGGTTGGCCATCGCGACTTCGTAGCTGGAGTCGCAAGGTAAGAAGCTGCTGTTGCACAACTGCAGGGCGATGTCGACGATTCGAAGATTCCCTTCTTTTGTCCGCTCGATGACCGCTAACACCACGATCCGCGCGCTCGCGTCGCCGACCATGGCCCATGCAGATCGGAATGATGCGGCCGCCATCTCAATCAACTGCTTTGAGGCAAAGAAGGTGCGCTTCATCTGACGAAGCTTGACGACGGAGCCATACTTGGAAGCATCGACCGTGCGCAACTCGCCAAGCACCAAGCCACGTTGCGACGCCGTAGGCGTCGTTTCAATCCGCCCGAGAAAGTCATCGAACTCCGCGACGATGGATTGCGCTTCGTTTTCGTCATAGCGACGCATGACATGCAGGACGCTCTGCATCGGCTTACTGTTGAGTTTGCCGTCTCCCAGTGCGGCGACGAGGTGAGCGTTGCATTGCCCCCAACTGCGCGCAGAGGCACCCGTCCAGGTATGCAAATCCGCCTCGGTCCAGAGACGCTGCAGGAAGCCGAGCAGCGCCGCTGCACGGCGAGTCCTGCCCGTGTCTGAAGCGTTCGCGGGCAGGCGGGGAGAGGTTTCGACTGTTTTGACAAATAGGGAGGCGTCGAGCTTGACGTTCAAACCCGCAGGCGTCTGCTGGATTGCATCAGCGGCTTCGGACTTGCTCTTGCCGGCCGCAGCGGCCGCCGCATAGAAAGGACACTGCGAGTTGTGGCGGGGCCCTTCGTCGGGCCATCGCGCAAGATGGAAAAGCGCGCCAGCGACGAACTACGAGACGCAGCGGTTGGCCCGCACTCGCGGAGTTGCATCGACACGCCGCATAACCCGGCGACTTCTTGGCACGCTCAAGCTGGCGCGCGTAGCGTGCCGGGCTGTTCTGAACGTCCTCAAGCGAAACGGTGAGATTGTCAAAGGCGACGTGAACCATGTCTTTCGGCCTCGCGCAGGGTGGAACGCGCCTGGTGGCTGGGGACCTTGTGAACATGGGCGCGAGTGCCCAGCAGATTGGCCATCTGGCGCACGCTCAAGCAGAACTGCTCTGCGTGGAAAGTGCTGGGAAACCGAACGCCGACGGTCGACACAGCGCCAGGAGCGGCATAGTCACGAGAAAATACCGCGCCAGCGCCAATCAGTGCGTCCAGCCATGAGTCCGGAAACCCAGCGGCCGGCTCTGCATCTGCGCGTGCGCCTGCCGGGTCATCTCTGATGTCTTCGAAGCTGATGATGATGAGGTCCATCGTCCTTAGTCACGGGCGAAGAGGCGGATGCGAGCTGCCTCAGTTGCGAGTTGGTGCTTTCGCCAAAGTCTTGTCGCAAAGGACGAGCGCGCCCATCGCGGCGACGCCTCCTGTATATACGAGTGCGATGAGCAGTGCGATCAACCTCTTCTCGTTGCTTGCTAGCGCTTCGGCGCGGACGCTTTGCGCCCTCGCGAGTTCGATACGCTGCGAATCCAGCGCGTCGTCGAACGACTGACGGTCACGAAACCCGTAGTTTTGGAGCACAGTCGCCTGCGCGTTGGCCGGAACCTGCTGGAGCGCATCTGCGACGCCTTGCATGCGCTCTACGAGGCCTGTGCCTGCAACGACCGGTACGGCTGTTCGCTCGAGTTTGAATCCGTGCACAACAAGGCCGATCGCCGCAACCGAGGTCGCGCACGAAGCGATGAGGACGGCAACAGTAGCTATGTGACTCAGTTTCATGTGCTCATGGAATCGTTGACGCGGCTAGCGCAGTTCACGATTCTCGCGATCGGCGACCCATTAGCGACGGAGAAAGGTGCGTCGTTTCGAGCGCCTTTTCGATTCACCGTGCGCACACGTAGTTGAGCCGGAATTCCTTGCCAGCAAATTGACCGGAAAGCTATCGTTTTTAGGGGGTCTTTCGCCAAACGCGCTTCATCATGATGAACCCCCCGGACCGTGAACCCCGAGAGATGTGTGGGTGAATGTGCGCGGCGGTGACGTGTTATCCCCAGGGTTATCCAGAAAAACTGGGGATAACTGAAAGCGGCTGGCTGAAGAGGCGCTATCAAAAGCTCGCCTTTCCCCGCAACGCGGCGACGTCATGCAGGTATCGTTGAACCATCACCCGCGCGTCCTAGCGCATCGACTCTCGGCGACCAACTTCGCCGCACCCGCAACGTCTACCTTAACCCGCAGGGGCATGTCCCCGATTGCGGGCGTGCGCCTGCTCATCCCCATGAAGCAATCGCATGTACACGCAATTAATCGAGCAGTTCAAGACGGCCCAAACGGCAGCAGCAGTGGCGTATCGCGCTGTCGTTCAGGCCGAGCGCGACGTCTTTGCTGACGGATTGACCGAGTATTCGGCGATGGAAGTTCGAAGCGAATACAAAGTCGAGCGCGAGCTCAACACGTTCTGCCGACGGCTGCTCTCGCGGCTTGTGATGGAGGCAAGCCGAAGATTCGCCCCCGCCGGCGGCAGAATCGAGATCGACCAGAGTCGCGAACTCGACCGATGCGGTCTCGATATCGAGGAGGATCTGAGGAAGAACAACATCCCTGACTTGGACGGCTTCTGGCAACACCTCGAGCGAACGTTCGGCGGTGAGGCCGGCGAGCGCGTTGCGTTTGAGCAGGCAGCCAAGGCCATGATCGACGGTTTTTGGCTCAAGCCCGATACCGAAATCAAGCGCACCAACAGCGCGGTGATTCTCGAAAAGCGCGTCACCTCCCAGTCGTGCTTCCATTCGAAGGGGCAACGCGAGGTCTATTACTCCTCTCAGCAGGCGGTCGCCACAACCTTTGACGGCTTGGCGACCTTCGCGAAGAAGCATCAGTTCGGCGCGCTGGCGATGCAACTGCGCAACTTCAGCGTCCACCGACTGACTTTTTCCACTCGCGAGAAGCTGTCGTTCGCGGGGCTGGAGATCGTGCTGTTCAACGACAAGTGGCAGTTCAAGTTCGCTCACGACGTGGGTGACGCGTTGTCCCTCTTCATTAGTGAGTTTGGCGCCAAGTACCTCGCCTCGCGCGACCGGTACTGAGGTGTCCACCATCTCATCCTTGACCCGCTTCGGCGGGTCTTTTTATTCCTAGAGGTGATTCATGCAGAGAGATCTGTTTTCGTTTGAGCCGGATTGGTATGAGCCGTTGCGTGCGATCAGAAGTTTGGGATCGCAGGCGCCGTCGGTCGCCCATCAGGGCGAGCTAGCCGCGGCACGGCGTCAGCACCTCGGGCAGTTTTTCACGCCGGACGCCATTGCGGCGTTTATGTGGAGCTTCGTCAGCGGCTGGAAGGTCAATCGGCTTATCCGAATCCTGGATAACTCGGTTGGTTCCGGCCGGCTGCTTCAGTACGCAGACCCGGAACGCCATGCCGTGTACGGCGTCGACGTCCACGCTGACGTGATCCAGCAGTGCCAGAACGTGTTTGAGGACGCAGGGTTTCATTGCGAGTTCCGGCAAGCCGGTATGGAAGATATCCATCCGGCGCGCTTCGATATCGCACTGATCAATCCGCCGTTCTCGATCCATCTCGAATCGCCACATCTGCAGACGCTCGAATGCACGACGTGGGGCCGGTACGGCGCGCACACCAGCGCGCTGAGCCACGACTACGCCGTGCATCAGGCGCTTGAGGCGGCGAACATCGTCGTCGCGCTCCTGCCGATCACGACCGCCGAGTCGATGGTTGGGGGCGAGCAAGGGGACCGTTTGAAACGCCGCGCGGCAGGTCTTTTCGAACTGCCGGCGGACGCGTTCAAGCTGGAAGGCGCGAACGTGCGCACGGCCGTCGTGGTGTTCGACCGCTACCGCGATCGTCCGTCGGACTTCGTACGCGCGGTCGTCGACGATCTGGCAAAACCCGGCCCGAATCTCGGGCTGCACTTCGAGGAACGTTCGTTCGACGAAGCTCGGCTGCGGCTGCAAAAGCTCGATGACAGCGTGCCGTTCATCACGCGTGCGGTCACGGGCGACAAGTCGGTCAGGGTCTCGCACGATGGCCGGCGGATTCGCTTGTCATTTGCATGCGGCTTCAACGAAGCGATGGTGCTCAACGCGGTTCTCGTGAAGCGCATCTACTCGCGCGACGGCCACCGCCTGCCGCGTGGCTTTCGTTACTCGGGCCAAGGCTTGCTGGATATGGAAACGTATCTGGTGCAAGACGATCCGATCGCGGGCTTTGGTCAGCTGCTTGATCGAATTCGCAGCGTCGGTGGCGAGCCGCAACTCGCGCCCGGCTTCATGGAGCACTTTAGCAGACGCATGCGTCGCAGCGTACGACAGGCGATACCGTTGCGGCACGTGGCGTGGACAACTGGCGCTGGATCGCGAGATCAAGTGTCGGGCATCGCGAAGGAGACCCACAAGGTCGACGCGACGCGCTGGGCCAGTCCGCTCATCAAGGTGGGCGACGAAGTCCAGTTTGATCGCGAAGCCGACGGACGCTACCGATACGCCCTGCATGGCGTCTGGTACCACCTGTCTGTCGACGAGCTCAATGCCCGGTTCGCGGTCGAGAACGTCAGCGAGGGATGGGAAGTGGTGCACGAAGGTCTGTGCGCGCGCTTCCCCGACCAAGCAGCGGCGCTGCGCTCGCGCGTGAAGGTGCTTGGCGTCGATCAGTGGCTCGATTGGGAGTTTCAGGTCGATGATCTAGTCGAAACGCTGTTGAAGCCGACCGGTTGCGTCGTTGCGTGGGAGCAGGGCTGCGGCAAATCCCGGCTCGCGTTGGCGCTGATCCTCGTCTCGGGTGTGAAGCACGGCCTCATCGTTGTTGAGTCCCGGCTCATCGAGGAGATGTTGAAGGAGATCGGCCAGTTGCCGATCGCGGCCGATCAGGTGAAGGTAATCGAATCGGCGGCGGACCTTGGTGACCTCCGGCGAATCAACCTCATCTCGTATGAGCGCCTGCGTATGCCGGTAGACAAGGCGGCTTCGTCGCGGGTGACCTATGCGCACCGGCTGCGTCGTCGCATCGGACTGCTGGTGGCCGACGAAGGCGAGCGCCTCGCCAATCCGACTAGCGATCAGAGCCGCGCGCTCTGGCAGCTTTCGGCGCGACGACGCTTCGTTTTGACGGGAAGTCCCATACCGAATTATCCGAGAGATGCGTTCGGTTTGATCGCGTTCTCAGGCGGTGATGGGACGGCGGCCCAGCCGTACGGTTATCGCGTGGGCTATCTCGAGCAGAACTGGATTAGTTCGGTGGAGTACGCGATGCGGGGCGTCGATCGATTCAGGGATGACTTCGTGGTGCTGGAGTGGGTGACGTGGCAGTTCGCGGAGAGCCTGCAGGATGGGGCGAAACGCGAGGTGCCGAAGATCGGCAATTTGCATCTGTACCGGGCGATGCTTGCGCCGCACATTAAGCGGCGGCTTGTCGCAGAACCTGAAGTCTCGCGTTTTATCCAGATCGAGCCACCCGAATTTGAGGTGGAAACGGTCGACTGGGATCGCGGGCATCTGGCCGCGTACCTGCGCGCTGCTGACGAGTTCGCCGATTGGTATCGCTCATCCCGCGATAACAAGAAGGCGTGCAACCTCGTAACGATCCTCGCTCGTATCCGCGCGGTTCACTTCGCCGCCAACTATCCGCAGTTCGGGATGGAGGGCGTAGAGTACATCGGCGGGCTCACGAGCAAGCAACGAGCGGTCGTTGCGCGGATGCGTACGATCGCGGCCGAAGGCAAGCAAGCAATCGTGTTTGCCGAGAACCCTGGCGTGCTCGATCTTCTGTCGCGCGAGCTGGATGCGCATGGTGTGCAGACGGTCCCGTTTCATGGCGAGATCCCGATCAAGCGTCGCGTGGCCGATAAGGACAAGCGCTTCTTGGGCGGACTGGCAACCGGGCTGATGGCCACGAAGGCATCGGGCCGCGCCGGTTACAACCTGCCGAACGCCGACTACATCCTCTTCTACGACCGTTCGTGGACGTGGCGCATCGAGTATCAGGCGATGCGGCGCGCGCTGCGATGGAACCGGAAGGGCGTGTTGCAGGTGCTGTATTTCCACTTCCAGGGCAGCATCGACGAGTATCAGGACCAAATGGTCGCGCACAAGCGTGATGCGACGCAGGCGGGGCTGGACTGGGCGACGCCGGAACTGGAAGACGAGACCTTCTTGCACATGGATTCTCTGCTGGATCGCTTCGTTGATGACCTCGCATTGCTGGCGGCGGAAACGTCCGGTGACATGCGCAAACTTTTGAAGGAGGCAGCGTAAATGCCGAAAGACTCAAACGTGTATGTGGTGGTCGGGGAGGGCGTCGTCACGGTTAAACGTGAAGGCTCCAATCGCGCGGTGCTGGCGAACGTCCTCGGCAAAGTACAAGTCGATGGCGTCGAAGTGCTGTGCCTTGACCGCCTCGTTCATGAAAGCCACGAGCAGCAATTTGGCGAGTGGACGTTGGCAGGAGCAGTCACGACCTTGCTGTCTCGATCGCTGCCGCCCGCGAATGGCGCGGCGGCATGAGACCTAGCGGCATCCTCGGATGCCGCTCGTCATACCCTTCAGTCACAACCCGGCTTTCGAGCCGGGTTTTTTTTCGTCCGCACGCGTAATCGGACGATCGTTCGGCCACGCGTCGGGGTGTTTTCACCATCGCGAGCGCGAGTGTTCGTTGCGCCTCATCATTTGGCCCTTAATGCCAATACGCTCCGGTTCGCGGTATGGCGTCTCCCTCGTGCGCCGGCCGTCTTATGCGCCGGCTATCTGCGGGCGCACTTTTTCACTCATGGCATCATGCGAACAGGGCGCGATTTGGCGCGTCAATTACGCACGACAACGCAATGAGTGATTCGCAAGCACCCAGCACCCGATCCATCGCCTTTACCGTCCCAACCCATTTAGCGGAAGCACTCCAAGAGACCGTTGACGACTTCCTTGCAAAAGCGGCGGGCGGAACGACCCCTGCGCAGCGTGCGGCCGAGATACGCGCTCAGGATCGTGACGCGAGCCTGGATTCGCTTGCCTATCTCCTTGACGTGGCCGAGGGCAGTTCTGGGCAGGCACGCGTCGCTGCTCAGTTTCTGGCAGGCCTCTATAACGGCGAGGACTTCCCCTTCAGTCTCACTGACTTTCGACGGCTCGACGATGATCTGCTGGAGCACTGCATGCAGGTACTGCGGCTGGACAGTCGGCATGCGACGGAAGTGCATCGCTACTTTCCCAATGGGGATGCCCGCTGGCAGGCGATGATCAGACGATGGGGGCTGGCTGACGAACCGGCGCACACGCCGCTGCCCGACGACGGAGTGGTGCACTCGTGCCAGTACGAAAACAAGCTCGATGCGCCGGGTTATCGCGACGTGACCTTGTTCGTCAAAGTCGCGGTCGGCGTCGGCGATGTTTGCTCGCTCGGCCTCGCGCTGTCTGCCGCCGATTCCGAACGGCTAGCGGCGGATCTCGTGTCAGTTCATCGCCTTGCGTGGGCACGAGGCAAGCCGCTGGATGCAGACGAGGACGAGCCGCGACCCGCCTGGCTGTGAAAGACGGCATGAATTCGTGAGCTTTTGCGTGGCGTGACCGCAAAATAAACCGCTATCTTCACTCCATCACCCGCGTCATAGACGCATCGACCCCGCTGACTTCAGTCAGCCCACGTTGTTCAACCCTTTGGGAACCACTCCCAAAGGGGGCAGGTTCCCTCTCAGGAGCCCTGTCATGTACAGCAACCTACTCTCGCCCTCAAGCAAATTCAGGTCAGCGTCAATCCCCGCAAGTACTTCGATGCGGCGGAAATGGAAGAGCTGACCGCGTCTGTGCGCGAAAAGGGCGTTATCCAGCCCGTCATCGTACGCACGCTCGCTGACGGCGGCTTCGGCCTCGTCGCTGGCGGCCGCAGATACAAGGCGGCGCTCGCGGCGCACGGCGAAGACTATGAAATCCCGGTCGTCGTTCGAGACATCGATGAGGTCGAAGCGAAGCAACTCGCCATCATCGAGAACATTCAGCGAGCCGACATGTCGCCCGCCGAAGAAGCCATTGCGGCAGCCGAGCAAGTTGGGCTGTGCAAGGGCGATCGCGACGAAGTCGCGCGCATCTTCGGCTGGTCCCGTGCGACTCTGGATAAGCGTCTCGCGCTGATGAACTGCAGCACGCCCGTGCTCGATGCGCTCAGCACGCGACAGATCCTTCTCGGTCACGCCGAGTTGCTTGCTGCGCTCCCAAAAGAGACGCAGGACAAGCTGCTGCCGGTGATCATCAAGGAAGGCAAGGCGGTCGCCGAGGTCAAGAAAACCATCGAACAGGTTGCCTGTTCGTTGGCGGCCGCGATCTTCGACAAGGCCGACTGCGCCGGATGCCCGCACAACTCGTCCACGCAGGGCGAGATGTTCGGCGAGTCCATCGGTACGGGCAACTGCACCAACCGAACCTGCTACAACGAGAAGACCGAAAAGACGCTCGAAGCGACGGCCACCGGGCTGCGCGACGAATATCCGGTCGTGCGCATCGTGCGTGCTGGCGACAATCACACGCGCGTGCAACTCGCAGTCGATGGCCCCAAAGGCGTCGGTGAGGAGCAGGCGAAGGCGTGTCATGCGTGCCAGAACTACGGCGCGGCGGTGAGCGGCCTGCCTGACTCGATCGGCAAGGTCTATCGCGGCCAATGTTTTGACACCGTCTGCAACATGAAGAAGGTGGCGGCGCAACTGCAAGCGGTCAAAGCCGCGACGCAGCCGAAGCCCGAAGCAGCCAAGGGGGGCGCGAAAGCGTCGCCTGCAGCAGCGAAGGGCTCGGCCGGTTCGTCCGCGGCATCGACGACAAGCAATCCGCCGGCGACGGTGGTGGCCGAGTCGGACAAGATGAAAGCGTACCGCGTGGCGTTATGGCGTAAAGCGCTGCGCCGTGAGGTGGGTGCAGATCCCGCGCTCGCCCAGCGATACCTCGTTGCGATTGCGCTGTCCGACCAGATGCGCTGCGTCGATCAAAAGACGCTCTCGGGCATCTGGGAAAAGCTCACCGAGGAGCAAGTCGCGTCCGGCGATGTGTCTAAAGCGGCAGCCTCGACGGCAGCCGCAGACGACGCGAAGCTCGCGCATGCCGTCACCGGTGTGACGGTCGCTGCGATCCAAGGCCTCGACGTCCAGCATCTCACGCGTTTGTGTAAGCACCATCACCTCGATCTCGCGAAGCACTGGAAGCTCTGCAAGGAGTTTCTGGAGTTGATCACGAAGTCGGAAATGATGGTGGTTGCTGACGAGCTCGGCATTCGTGCCGCGCTCGGCGACAACTTCAAGAAAGTCTTCGGCAAGTCCAAGTCCGAGGTCATCGACGCGCTTTTGGCGGTCGAAGGCTTCGACTACGCGGGCAAGATCCCGAAGGTGCTCAAGTTCTAACGCGCGGTTCGCCCGTGCATCGATCGTGATTTACATCCCTTTATAGACCGTCTCCGCGCGGTCTTTTTATATTTCTCAGGAGTTTTCCATGTTTGCAGCTATTGAACCGCTTCTGCGTCATTGCACGAAGCTCACTTTGTCCTTGCAGATGAAGGGCGACGAGATGGTTGTCTGTGTCATGCCGCAAGGCACGGCAAAAGACGCCGCCATGCTTCAGCCGCTCGCGCTCACCGCGATGGCGGCTGAACTCGACGCGGGCTTTGTCGACGCGCTCGCAGCCTATACCGGCGCGCACGCGTCGCTCGCCGAGCAGGTTGCTGCGACCACCGCCATCCTCGAAGCCGCCAAGACGACGCAAGTCTCGAAGGCGACCAAGACGCTGGCTAAGGGCGGAAGCAAGCCTGCTGTGCCTGCACCCGGCAGATTGAGCACCGATGTGGACAACGATGACGATAACGCGAGCGATAGCGATGAAGGGCAGAGCACCGCCCCGAACGCATCGCCGGGCTCGGCTTCGTCGGAAGCATCGGCGGAACCGGCTAACACCGGTACCAACCTCGCATCGCTTTTCGACTAAGGAGCAGACATGGCTATCCAAGTTGCGAAGCTCACGCGCGAATTCGTCTACAGCGGCGTGACGTTCCCCGATCCGGGGCCGACCTTCTCGCCCGACGATGTTCGCGATCTCTACTCCGCGCAGTACCCGGAGCTGACGACCGCGGCGATCGACGGGCCGACGACGGAAGGCGAGGTCATGCGGTTCACCTTCGTGCGTGCGGCCGGTGCGAAGGGTGCAGTCATGCCCTGCGGCGCCCATGCGTAAGCGCGACCTCCTCAAAGCCTTGTCCGACCCGGACTTGGCTCTTTCTCATCAGCAACCGCCTGGAAGGGCGGTTTTTTTTCATGACAAGGAGATCGAGCAATGCTCTTCGATCCTCGCCCGTCTGGTGCAGAAGTCACTGTCTCGGGAGAGTCTTGGCAATCGCGATGCGCTCCCTCTGCCCGACGTCGACCTTCCAATGATTTTCTAAGCCTGCCGGCCATCGGCTCGGACGTCAAAACGCGCGCAGTGATGCGTTGGAACGCCGAAAAGGATGTCGCCAGCCTCATCGCCGCCCAGTTCAACTCGGGCGTGTTGAAGCCGCGCGACGTACCGGAGTTCAAAGGCGCGGGTGACGCGCTTGCCCACGGGTTCTTTGCGTGGGCCAAGCGTCATAGGCCGCGTCTGGACTGCCTTGGCTTTGACTTCGTGCTGTGCGACGTGCAGGCGGTGCAAGACGTTGTCCAGTACCAGGAGGACAGCAGCGACTTCAATCCGACTTCGCCCGTTTATCTCGGCATCGAAATACCAGGGGAGAACATCTACGAGATCGGCAGGCGTGCCGCCGACCTTCGCAATGTGCATCCTCGCTTGGTATCGACGGCGATGGTCCTCATCAATCGAGCAGCAGGCCGCACGATGTGGGTCAGAACGCCCGACGAGTTCCTGGGCGAGTTCGCCTCATGGTTCTGGGATGGCGACTCGAACGCAACCGACGAGGAAGCGCGCGAGATGTTGACGGACCGGTTCGGCGACGACGAAGCGGAGATCGAGCATTACCTCCCTTCCGTTGTACGTCCGCAGCTTTGTCCCGACGACATGGACGTCTACCGCTGGAACGCAAAGAGCCGCCGCTATCTACCTCAACGGGCGCTTGGTGTCGCGGCCCTTAGGCGGCTACAGCGTTTCACCTCCGGGCGCACGCGTCGCATCTGCGCGGAGCTTGAAAAGCTCTCGCTGATGCTGCAGCGGGTGGGTAATCGCGACCTCTTTGGTTGCGAGTATCGGCCCCGGTGCGCGTATGCAGCAGCCACGCTCACGGTGCAGAACGACGGCCGCGTGGGTGAAGTACTCGATTCGCACTACGAGTACCTCGCCAGCGCCGGCGACGGCACTACCTACCTCGGCTTTACGCCGCTTGCCTCTACGCCTGACGCCATCCGCAAGCATTACGCGGACTGGTCGCAGGGCTTATCCATTCTTGGCCAACTGGACCGCGTCATCGCGTGTCTCGCGGCATAACTAGGAGCTTTATATGAAAGGGCTTGATATCGGCTCAGACCGCGTTGACGAACTCGCGGCGATCAGCGCCATCTTGTTGTACGGCCGTCAGGATCGCAGCGCGGTCTATGGCACCGTTCATCCGGTGACGCAGGGTAAGAGCGGCCGGGCAACGATCGGTGCCGGAAGGCCGATCGACCGCATGGCGCTCGTCGATTGCCTGCGCGAGCTGGCTCAGAACGCTGCGCCTAAGGCCGAGTTTCTGCCTGAGACGGTGCTCGCGGTGTCGCAAGAGGCGGTGATGTGGTGGTGCAGACCGGCGATGCGAAGAGTCTTCTTCGATTGTCAGGAGATCGGGCGGCGCAGTGCGGTCGTCCCGCATCCAGGGTTGGTGTTCCGTGCAGCTTCGAGCGGGTTTTCCGTGTTCGCGCTGCAGGAAGACAGCCGGCCAACGCCTGAATCGAAGCTGCACGAACCGCCTTACTTTAACACCTGGGACTGGGGGCGGATCTGCATCGGCTCGGCGCACGTTCCTAAGCGGATCGATATCGAGTCGATCGGCGGATGGGAGGGCGGATTCTTCGAATCGGCCTTTACGCACCCGAACCACGGGAACAAACGTGTTTCGCATCCCAATGGTGAATTCGCCTTCTGGAAGGAAATGCTCGACCGCAAGTACGGCGAGCAATTCCCGAAAGACGCGCTCGTCCCTATGGACCTTACCCTCGCTGAGCTAATCGCTGGCAAACAAGGAGTTCGATGATGAACGCTGGTGCTTTGAATCCTGCAGATGCCGCGCTTCAACGCTCATTTCCTTCCGTCATGGTGCCCCGGCGCGAGTCGGTCGCGCCGATGCAGTCGGCCGGTGAGCGACTGCTGATCGGCGAGAACGGTGTCTTTCTAGAAATTGATCTGCCGTGGCTCTCAGTCGTTCGCCGCATTGCGCACTACACGGTCCCGACCGCAATCCCCTACGGGAAAGTGGCAGAGTCGACCGAGTTGCGTTGCGGTGCGGTGCCGCCCGATTTGATCGGCGAGTTCGTCGCGATGGCACGCGCCGCGCATCCGCTGGAAACCGGTGCCTGGATCGTCTGGAACGTCGAGACGAAGCAGTTTCGCCTCGCGCCTGTGAAGGTGCTTTCGCAGGGGACCGGGTCGCTGAAGTACGAGCGGCCGGAACTTCTTCGAAGTGAACTGCGGGTGATCGACTGCCATTCGCATGCCGCGCATCCCGCGTACTTCTCGCCGACAGACAACGAAGATGACCGACACGAGACGAAGTTCGCCTTCGTCGTCGGCAACTGCGCGTCATCGGTGCCGAGTATGGTGATGCGACTTTGTGCCAAAGGCATCTTCGAGAACGTCGAGCGCGTGCCGAGCAGTTGGTACGCGGCGGCTCGCGCGCAGGAGGTTGCATGAACGGGACTATCCGACATCAACTTCCTTCGCGGATGCTCGAGCGAAGCTGGAATGTGGTCGTAGTAGGCGCGGGCGGCACCGGAAGTGCTGTGCTCCCGAGCTTGGCGCGGCTGCACCACGCGATGCTGGAACTGGGTCACCCGGGCGGCATCGACTGCACCGTGTTCGATGACGACACCGTCAGCCCGACCAACGTCGGCCGGCAGGGCTTCTATCCGAACGACGTGGGCGAGTACAAAGCCTCGCTCATCGTCAATCGGCTCAACGCACTGATGGGCACGAACTGGCGGGCGGAAACCCGGCGATTCGGTCCGGGCGAGCCGCTCTACAACGTCGATCTCGTGATTGGCTGCGTCGATACGCGTGCCGCGCGGGCCGCGATTGTCGGCGCAGCGCAGTACACGGAGGCGTATTACCTCGACTGCGGCAACGACACGGATCGGGGCCAAGTTGTTATAGGTCAAGTCTGTAGCAAGAGCTATGCGCTGAAGCATCCTGAACGGCTGCCGCATGTGGGCGAGTTGTTTCCGGAATTGATCGACGCGAAGCTCGATGCGAAAGACGAGACCCCGTCCTGTTCGATGGCAGAGGCGCTGCGCAAGCAGTCGCTGGTCATCAATCAGGCGATCGCCGTCCAAGCATTCAACATGCTCTGGACCATGTTTCGAACCGGCGCGGTGCCGTTCTCGGGCGTGTTTGTGAACCTCGCAACGGGGCGCACAAATCCGATTCCGTTGGATGCGGCCGCGTGGGCGCGCTTTGGGTACGAAGTCCCCAAGCCTCCCGTGAAGAAAGCGAGGAAGAGCCGCAAGGCCAAGCTCGCTGCGTAAGTAGTCGCTGTTCCATGACTGCC
This sequence comes from Caballeronia sp. LP006, assembly GCF_031450995.1. Taxonomy (NCBI): domain Bacteria; kingdom Pseudomonadati; phylum Pseudomonadota; class Betaproteobacteria; order Burkholderiales; family Burkholderiaceae; genus Caballeronia; species Caballeronia sp. LP006. The sequence continues at coordinate 276,716 of NZ_JARTVW010000006.1, forward strand.
GACCTCCGCAAGGGGTCGGCATTTTCTTTTCTCGTGCTCAACGGGCACGACAACCTCAACAGGAGTATCCGAATGTCGGAAGACACTGAAATCGTATTTTCGGCACCGCTCAAAGTGGCGGCGGCGTTGTGGCAAGAGCGCTGGTGGTGCTGTGCGGCCTTTGTTGTCGCAACGGCCGCAAATTTGGTCCCGCCGGCGGGCTACGTCGGCATGGCCGTCAGGTTCGCGTACGAGCACTTGTTGCACGACGCATCGGGCATTGGCCGAATCATGGCTGCGGTCCTTGGCGTTCTGGCGACCTCGCTGGCATGGCGGGTGGCCGGTCAGCGAGACCGCGCCCGCCCAGGGCTCTTTGCCCGTGCATAACTGGGTCGTGAACCGCTTCCTGATGTCGCACCTTGCGCGCGGCGTCGTGGCGGTCACCGGCGCAAGCGTCGCCTTCGGCGCACACGGGGTCCTGTTCGGCGTAGCGTTCGGCGCCTGGCTCGGCTTTGTCATGTGCAGCATGCAGTGCTTGACGGCCTTCTCCGTTATGCCGCGTCTGCGGTAACAGCATTAACCGCTCCCTCGCGGAGCGGTTCTCTTTCACCTCAGCGGGTACGCAGCCCGTTGGGGCTGCTCCGCGTATCACTGGAGCAAAACATGGGTTCTTCGATTTTGACGGGTAAGCGCGCAGGCGCAATGCAAAAGGCCAACGGCGAGTGGATCTACGCGTTGTTCGAACGTGGCTATGAGTCGAACGTCTATCCGCATACCGACCACTGGTCGGCGGTGGCACTGGGCAATTACGCGCAGGTGATGCGCCGCATCTTCTCGCATGCGACCAGTTGCGAAGGCGGGATGCTCCGCAGCCGCAACGGATCGATCCGGCCCGAGAACTACATTGCGAGTTGGAGAAGTTAACTCGCCAAGCCCACGCTGCTTCAGGATCGGGCGATCGATCTCACGGTCGGCTCCTCATGCTACTCGGCGGTGCCTGAGTCGCAGCTGGACGATGTCCGGCTCTCGTTGATCCGCGCTGGCTTCGAGCCTCGCATCGATGAGTTGGTCGGGGGCAGCTTGAGCGTTTCGCTGCACGCGGACATCGACCTGCTGCTCTCGATCTATGGGAACAGCGGGCCGCTCAGCGTTTGGCGAGTGCTCAAGGAGTACGACTGTGGGACCGCACACATCGAAATGCCGGTGCCGCCCATAACGAAGACGGCGATGGAGCGGATGCCCGAGGTGCGGTGTCATTCCATCGACCAGCACAATGTGTTGGTTGCAACGGGTGCAGCTCCGTGGCGTCACGCTGGCTGGCAGTACAGCGCGGTCGGTTCGTTCGTCACGGAGGTTGCCTATCCGGTGGAGATGGAAGCGCCGGGCTTCGCCAAGAAGGCGATTCCAGCGTTTCGAGAAGCTGTCAGGAACGCGTCGCCGGTTCCGCCGGCGACGCGCATCACGACGACGCGTGAGCCTGAAGGTGCCGACGACTCGCGGGTTCGACGTGCGGACGAGCTGGCCCAACTCCTTGGGCTTGTGTCCGATGGTGAACCGGCGCCGGCCGCACGCGAAGGCGCTGCGCCTGACCCTTCGTTCTTCGCGGACGAGGCACAGCTATCTCTGTGTCTTGCCTAGTCTCTTGCGACAGACGCCACGCTCCGGTTGCCCGGGGCATGGGGTTTTTTTTCGCCCGTTAGAAAGTGAAGCTTGCTTGTGCTGGTAGTTCCGCGGCGGCCGCGGGCGAACGCTGCGCCAGCAACTCGTCATACGGGCGCACGAGATCGGCGGCGCTCGTGTAGCCGATCTCGATACCTTCTGCATCGCGACCTACATGCGCTTTGGCTGCAACGAGTCCGGGAGATCGTCGTTTCGCTACACTGCGCGTTTTCTCTGACGACCTGCAGGAGAATGCACATGGACCGCATGGTGGCGATGGAAACCTTCGTAACAGTTGTCGATGCGGGTTCGTTTTCTGCTGCGGCACGCCGCTTGAAGCTTGGCCAGCCAGCCGTCTCAAAGGCGGTCGCACAGCTGGAGGAACGTCTGGGCGCCCGTTTGCTATTGCGATCGACACGTGGCCTTGTGCCGACGGATGCCGGTCAACGTTTCTACGACCACGCGCTGCGGGCCATCGATGAGGCCGATCAGGCCGAGCAGGCTGTGCGTGAGTCGACGGAAGGCCTGTCGGGACGATTGCGCATCGGCGCAGCGGTCACGTTCGCCCGGCTGCATGTCTTACCAGCTCTCAAGGCTTTCTTAGATCAGCACCCCAATCTGAGTATCGACATCGTGCTTGACGATCGGTCCGTCAATTTGCTCGGAGAAGGCGTCGACGTCGCATTGCGTATGGGCGCGTTGGACGATTCGACGATGACCGCGCGTCGCATCTCCACCGGCCGGCGTTTCGTCGTCGGCACTCCGTCATATTTCGCCGAAGCCGGCGTTCCTCAAACGCCTGCCGACCTTAACCGGCATCAGGCAATCGTTTACGCTGTGCGAGGCGGCGGTGAATCTTGGCTGTTCAGCCGCAACGACAGCTCCGACTCGACGGTGACGTTGTCCGGCCGGTTAAGCGTGAACGCGGCAGAGGGCATGCGTACGGCGGTGCTCGGGCACATGGGCCTTGCCGTCGCTTCGGAATGGATGTTCGCCCCCGAGCTCGCGAACGGTACTGTTCAGGCCGTGCTGACCGACTGGACGTTGCCGCCGATCGATCTCTGGGCGGTTTTCCCGTCCGGTCGTATGGCGACCACAAAGGCGCGTGCATTCGTCGCGTTTGTCGAGCACCTGCTCAACGAGCACAAGTTTGGCGTTGGCCTAACCGGCGAGACGCTTCGCAACTCTGCCCCCTCGCAGCAGGAATAGGCGCTATTCCCCCTCCGAGGCTACCGAGCGATTCCGCCTCAGCGGAGGATACGCATCAACCAATGCACGAATCATTGGCTCCGATGCAGAGGTTCCTTTTGGATTTCCCAAGCCGGAGGACCGCTTCGAAACCTACCTTTTGAGGAAAAACATGACCCAAGCTCTGAAAGGCAAACTCGCCCTCGTAACGGGGGCCTCGCGTGGAATCGGCGCAGCTATTGCGGCGCGTCTTGCGCGCGAGGGCGCATCCGTCATCGTTCATTACGCGTCGAGTGCGGCGCGCGCCGAAGCCGTCGTCAAGGAAATCCGCGATGCCGGCGGCGAGGCTGAAGCCGTCGGTGCCAATCTGTCGCAGTCAGAAGGCGTCGCGAGCCTCATTGCATCGCTGAACGGTGCGTTTGGCGGTCGCTTTGAAGGGCGGCTTGATATTCTCGTCAACAACGCTGGCACAGTCGAATATGGGCCGTTCCTCGATTCGTCGGACACGTCGTACGACACGCACTTTAATCTTAATGTCCGCGCGCCGATCGAACTGGCAAAAGACGCGGCAGCGCGCATGGCCGCGGCAGGCTGGGGGCGGATCATCAACGTGGGTTCGGCTTTTGGCGAAGCCGCGCCATTGCCTGGCGTGACGCTCTACATCGCTTCTAAGTTCGCCCTCAGAGGCTTTACGCGCGGGTTATCGCGTGAGCTCGGGAAATTCGGCGTAACCGTGAACGCTGTACAGCCCGGCCCGATCGACACAGAACTCGCTCCGCAACCCGGCACGGAAGACCACGCAACGATGACAAAACTCGCAAGCGTGGGCCGCTTCGGAAAACCTGAAGAAATTGCGGCGGCCGTAGCTTATCTCGCGAGCCCTGAAGCAGGCTATACGACCGGAGAGAGCCTAACAGTCGACGGCGGATGGATTGCCTGACCCGGACCGCGAAGCTTGTTGCTGATACTGCGGCGGCGCCGTAATTCGGATTTTCAAGACCGTACAAACGGGCCGTCGAGTGCAAACTTCACTAGGAGCGCCAAGCATGGCTACATACATCGTCTTCACACGTGAGATCACCCGAGATCAGCGCGAGCTGGACGCCTATCAGGCAAGTGTCGCAGAGACCTTCTTCGGCCATCCTATCAAGGTCCTTGCCGCATACGGACCCCAAGAAGTGCTCGAGGGTGTGGCGCCCGAGGGTGTAGTGATTGTTGAATTTCCCGATACGCCGTCCGCTCGTGCCTGGTACGACAGCGAAGAATATCAGTCAATCGCGAAGCATCGATTCAGCGGTGCAAGCTACCGAGCGGTACTCGTCGAGGGGCTTGCGCACTGTTGACGGAACCATGGGGACCGCATCAGAGGAGGCTGCACGTCGCATGTGCGACGGCTTTTGTGGTCGACCGCTCGAGGTCGATCAGAGACTTTCACCGCCGACGTGATCGGCCGTTACATGAAGCCCTGACCGACGCATGGCCAGGGCGAAGCGACAACTCATCATGCTCAATCCGCAATGGCTGCGCACGTTCGCTGCGCTGGCCGAGCTCGGGAACTTCACCCGCACTGCGGAACGGCTCGGTCTGACACAAGCGGCCGTATCTCAACATTTGCACCATCTCGAGGCCGCGCTCGGTATGTTGGTGATACGCCGACCGCGCGCCATCGAACTAACGCCTGCCGGGCGCGCGTTGCTCGACTATTGCGAGGCGATGGAACAGGCACGCCGGCGGCTCGATGCGCGCGTGTCCGGTCCTGCAAAAGCTGGAGAGATCGGTTTGATCACGCCAGGAAGCATGGGGCTGGCGTTGTTTCCGCTGATGCTGGATTGGCAGGCACAGCACTCGCAGTGGAAGTTTCGTCATTGTTCTGCGCCGGGTCCTGAAGTGCTCGACGCGGTGCTCACCAATCGATACGACCTCGGCATCGTCACAGCTAGGCCCGTTGATGCGCGTCTCACTGTGCGCAAGTTTATGCAGGAGCCACTGGAACTTGTCGTCCCAGCGGGTGCAAAAGTGCGGGCGTGGAGCCATCTCAAAACGCTGGGCTTCATCGATCATCCGGATGGGCAGGCGATGGCGGATCGCTTGCTCGGCCGGTGCTTTCGGAAGAACGAAAGTCTGGCGGATCTGCCGCGCAACGGTTTCAGCAACCAGATCGGGCTCATCCTTGAATTCGTGGCGCGCGGGCTGGGATTCACGGTCATTCCACGTTATGCGCGGGCGACGTTCGCCCAGCAGGCAAGATTGATGTCGTTGAATGCGGTTCGCCGGTCTTTGAGACCTTGTGGCTCACTCACCGCGCGGAGTGGCCTTTGCCCGAGCCCTGCGCGCAGGCGGTCAGCTATTTGGAGGAACGGTTGAAGGGTAGTGCGCGTGATGGCTTGACGCCGCCGCGATCTCGCCCGTGACGTCTATCCCATCTTGCGCTAGCATCCGCCGGAACGTTCGATGGCCGACCGGACGGCCGAATGGGGGGAGCTGGAGAGGGTTTTAGCGACCTTTCAACGCCTCGGCTTTGATGTCGGTGGCTAGAATGGCGTCTCTCTCACGTTCGTCGACGGCCCTCGGATTTGCGACGGACTTTCAAGCGCCGCTCCAGCAATGGAGCAGGCGCTTTTTTTTCGTCCCGGCTTCGTGCTGCCGGCCCGGCTCCGGATTTGCGTCGCGCGGGAACTGACCGCCCGAAAAGCGTTCGTCTCCGTATTGGAGCGAAAGGCATAGCGATTTGTTGAGCTTTCCGACTTCGACTGCGCGATTCACTCCGTAGACTGGCTTCATTCCCCGCGCTTTTGCGCATCGACCTACCCCTCCAGCGTGCTGGAGGACCAGCTTCTCTCCAGCCGTCTATGACGGCAATCTTCTGGCGACCCTCGTTGGTCGCCTTTTTCGTCCCGTTGGGAGCCTATCCCTCCGGGAGACAGCTCCCATTATTTTTTGGAGTTGTCTATGTCTCGCAATCTCGCACCTGTCGTCAAAGTTTCCAGCAAGAACGGTTTCATGGCGAATCAGCGTGTGGTCGTTCAGGACGTCGAGGCCAGCCCGCCGCAGCTTTACACCGGACGTATTCATTCGGTGTGGAGCGACGGCACGGCAATGGTGGATTGGGACTATTCGCTCAACCATCAAGCCGAACGGCATCTGGTGCAAAGCGGTCGTGTCAGACTGCATCACCTCAGCCATACCGCCTCGTAGGTCTTGGTAAATGACGCGTCCAGTGCGGTTCGCTGGACGCCGTTTCTTCAGGTCCAAATCTTTCCTTGATGGGAGCCTCCCATCAAGGGCGGCTCCTACCTTTCGGGAGTTGCCCATGTTTCCCATGCCCAAACACGCTCTCAGCAGCCTCGCCTGGTACGCCAAGCAGGACGTCGAAGCCTGGAAGATGCTGTCGTTTCTCGTTGTCGTTGTGTACGTCTCGACGGCAATCGCCTCGGTCACACACTGACTCGCGTAGCTTTTCGCTGCGTATTCCCGTTTCTCTTCCCTTTGGGGCAAACCAGCCCCTTCGGGAATGGATTGCCTCACATTCAATCGAGGTGATCCATGATCAAGTTTCTCTGTTCCGTGATGCTTCTTTCGGTTCTGACTGGCTGCGCCACGGCGGACTTCGGCTCGCCGGATACCTACCAGCGCTACGACGTTCAACGCATCGGCCAGTTCGAGCAGGCAACCATCCTGCGCGTGCGTCCGATCACAATCGAGAGCAATTCTGGCTCGTCGGGCATTGCATCGATCGTCAGCGCAGCAGCAGGTGCCTTCCTGGGCTCGCAAGTCATCGGCAACGGTAGCGGCCGCTATATTGCCGGCGCGCTTTCCGGCTCCGTCTCCGGGTTGGTCGCTCAGCGCGTAAGCGCCGCTATGTCTCGTCACAGCGGTGTCGAAGTTTTCCTTCGTCGCGCCAACGGTCAGTCCGTGGTCGTCTCGCAGGTCGACGATCAGCAGTTCGCTGTTGGTCAGCAGGTGTTTCTCGTCTCGAATGGGTCCGGCTACCGGATCACCCACTAACTGGCGGCAACGCCTCGACCAACTGGATGAACCATCGATGAACCACTATCAGTTGATCACCCACGGCCAAACCAGCGGCTGGGATGCTTCGACCAACGATGTCAACCGCAAGAACTTCTACGGGATGCGTCCGGTGGAAGTAGCTGCGCAAGCAGGCGACGTTGACGAGTTCTCGGCGATCGTGTCTCACCCGGAGTTCAGCCCATGGGGCGCGCGGCGGCATATGTTCGCCGAGGTTGGGCGGATCAGCGACGGTTACGGCGACGCGAGCTTCAAACGCTTGAAGCCTGCGCTCGACGCTTACCAGGCGCGATTCCACTAACCGGGCGTCGCAGTACGCATCTTCTGAATGCGCGGTGAAAGCCGCGCCAACCCTTGCGGGGCAGGCTCCCCGCGAGGGACCTGCCTCGTCTGCAATGAGGCAATCATGAAATTTCCCCGAGTGTTCTATGCGGACCGCAGTAGTGCCAATGCTGGCGCGAAGGCGGCTCTGCAACGTCATGCGACGCGCGTTCTTCGGCGCGTCGCCCAAGACTTGCGTCTTCCGGCGCATGCGCACGAGATCGTCACCGATACTCGCCGCGGCAACTCAGCGGTGCGTGTGTCGTTGCGCACCGAGCCGTTGTTTGTCGACGCGCTTGAGCGTCGAGGCGGCTCGGGTGTCGCGCTGAGCTTCAGAACCCGGCGCGGCCGCTCCGACCTGACGGGCGGTGGCGAGAACCACGTCGCCCTGACGCAGCTCGAAACTCCCACGGGCTATCGAGCGATGCTGGACGGCCTGCGTTTGGCCGGTGGCATCGACCTGAAGTGCGGAGGTCGTCGATGAAACTGGCCAAGGTGAAAATCGAGTACAGCTCCGGCACCACGATCGTGGACCGGGTCACTCTCGATCCTGCGACAGGCCAAGTTCATCTTGCGCCGCGCGTACTCGGGCTACTCGGCAAGATGGAGGAGTCGGAGTGCTCGCCGTCGTTCAGTCTTGAGTACAAGGGCGATGTCTTGCCGGTGAACACGGCGGGCGACGGCGGGTATTTGGTATCAATTCCCCCCGAACCCGGTCCTGGCTTCCGCCGGCTGCTGCACGCAGTCGCGACGCCATCCAGGGACCAGCGGCACCAAAACGGCCGCTATCTACATACTCTATCGGCGGCATCGATCGGCGGTGCAGTCGGCTACGCGCATTCGACGTCGTCTTGGGATCCGCTGACGATTGCAGGTACGAGCGCACTGGCTGCCCTTGGAGTAGTATTGTGGTATGCAGGCCATTACGTGATGAAAGGAGAATGACGTGGGCGCAACAATTTTTACGGTAGTGCTTGGCGTGTCCATCGCGGCTTTCTTCATGTGGACCGCGAATAACGGTCGCAAAGCCGATCGCGAGCGCGATTGGGGCAAATGATTCGACACAGCGTAAGCTGAGTCCACAGACAGAACCGCACCCTTGGGTGCGGTTTTTTTTGACTTTTCTTTTTCTAGCGCGCCCTCGGGCGCGTTTTTCATTTCAGGAGCTGGTTATGTCTCAAGCAAACGCCGATGTGCTGTCGGGCGCTGTCAGCAACGGTATCACCGCCGATGGTGCAGTCGATCTCAAGTCAGTCGCCCGGTTGGACACCGACGGCAAGACGGTCGATCAGGTTTTCCAGGATCTGTGCCGCTTCGTGCGCGGAACGGAGCTCGAACCGGAGTGGCTTTGCCCCGCGAACCTGCAGGACGACCCTAACGAAGCCATGTACGGAGCGCGCCACAGCAGACCGTGGCCCGAGCCGTCGTCACACGACCGGATTTCCGTGTCTGTGTGCATCGGCAAGTCGGAAGGGTGGATCGTTCATGTGGACTTCGTCAGCCGACCGCAGCTCAGCGACTCGCTCGACCGGACCTACGCGATCATGATGTTGCTTCGCGCGAAGGTGTTTTCGACTGACCACGCGTGGTCCCTCGCGCGTCTGATCGCCCGTCTAATCGACGCGGCGTAATAGCTTCTCAACTCTTATCCGCGCCGTTTTGGCGCACTTAACCCTTGCCGGGCATCGACCCGACAGGGAGCGATTGCCCGCCATCTTTCCGAGGCAATCGCCCATGTTTCAGCTTTCCTTCTCGGGCTCCGCCCATTCCTTCCGTACGATGCTCGAAGTGCTCCGTTTCCTGCGAGACGACGCGAGTGTCGCAGCAGTTGACGCCGCGAAGATCGCGCTTACGTTCGTCAGCCACTCCGTATCCGTCACTCGTTATAACGGCACGCTGACCGTTCGTCGGCCTGGAACGGCGACAAGCCTCTTCCTGTCGCTCATCGACGAGATCGACGCGGCCTACTTCAGACTGTCGTTCGCCGCGCTCGAAGCGTGGCAAATCCGGCGCCAGCACTGGCAACTGCTCTATCTGGCTTTTGATCTGGCACTCGAGCCGCTGTATTTGTTCTCCTCGGAGCAGGTGGCGCAAGCCAACGAAGAGGCGGCTAAGAGCGGCCGTCGCGGGCTGGACCTGTTCGAGCTGCTGCAGGGCGAGTTCGAGCGTCGGTTCGGCTTTCGCTACGCCGGCCCGGTGCTGGACAATCGACAGTGCAACGGTCGGCACGAGGTTCATGTGGCCTACGCGCTCGCCGCGGGAAAGCCCGTTGCGCAGGCGGTGATCGATGACTACGCTTCGTTGTCGAAGTTCGATTCCGACTTGCAATGGGCCAAGCCGCTTCTCGTGGTGCCGGAGTTGCGTGGTGCGTTGCCGCTTGCGAAGCTCGTTCCGCTCGCAACGGTGATGCGTCATTCGAAGGGACTAGCGTGCGTTACGCGCTCGCTGACCGCGTGCGGCAATTGCAGGTATCGCTTCGCGCAAACGACGGTACGCTCGCTTATGCGCGCGTGGCGCTTGAACAGCGCGCAAGCTGATTCTCTTTCGATCAACCCGGCCATCGTGCCGGGTTTTTTTTCACCGCTCGCGCAGACACGGCGGCTTAAGGCGCTATGAAATAGTGACCTTTCCACGGATTGACTGATCCCACGACCCCTACACTGCATCTATCACCCGCGTCACTGACGCATCGACCCAGCCGGCCACGAGCCGGCTTTTTCATATCTTGCCCCACAGGGACCACGTCCCTACGGGCGTAGTCTTTAAGGGGCTTCTCTTTGGAAGCCATCATGAAAGTCACGCCCGCTCAACTCACCGAACTCCTCTCGCTGTACGTGCCGAAGCGCCTGCCGGTGCTCATCACTGGCCGCCCCGGCATCGGCAAGAGCGATATCGTCGAACAGACCGCGCATGCGACTGATCACGAACTGCTCATCAGTCACCCGGTTGTCGAGGATCCAACCGACTCGAAAGGGTTGCCGTTTCCCTCGCCCGATGGCGCGACCGCCAAGTTCCTGCCGTTCGGGGATTTGGAACGAGCGATGACTGCCAGACGACCGCTCATCTGGTTCCTGGACGACCTTGGGCAGGCCTCGCCCGCCGTGCAAGCCGCGAAGATGCAGTTGCTGCTCGCGCGGCGCGTCGGCGAGCACGTTCTGCCGCCGCAGGTCACGTTCCTCGCGGCCACCAACCGCCGCACGGACAACGCCGGTGTCTCGGGGATTCTCGATCCGGTGATCTCGCGTTTCGCCACGGTGGTCGAGCTGGAACCGACCATCGACGACTGGACGCAGTGGGCCGTGCGCGAAAACATCCCGCCCGCGCTCATCGCGTTCCTGCGCTTCCGTCCGGACTTGCTGTCCGTGCAGAAGACGTCGCGCGATATCGAGAATGCACCGAGCCCGCGTAGCTGGGGGTTCGTGGCGAGAACCATGGAAGTAGTCCCCAAGCACCTGGAGCACATTTCCTACGCCGGTTCGGTGGGAGAGGGTGCCGCGACGGAACTGGTCGCGTTCCTCCAAATCTTCCGCGAGCTGCCGAATCCGGACGCGATTCTTCTCGCGCCCGACACGGCCATGATTCCGACGACGCCTTCGGCGTTGTACGCGATCGCGGCCGCGCTTGCCGCACGCGCGAACGAAAACAACTTCGATCGCGTCGTGCGCTACACCGAGCGTCTGATCGGTGAAGGGCACCGGGAGTTCGCGGCGCTGCTGGTGCGCGATGCAGTTCAGCGCACGCCGCAGATCCAAAACTCGTATGCCTTCATTGGCGCGCAAGGCGGAGAGATCGGCAAGATCATCCGCGGCGAGTAATCACGCAATACCCCTTTCTCAGCATCACCCATGTTGGCCCTGTCGTGTCTTCGGACGCGCAGGGCCTTTTTCTTGGCTTTATCCATTCCATTTCTACGAGGTTTTCTCATGGACATCACTTCCATTCAATCGAAGGTCATGCTTTGCTCCGTCACGATTTCTACCTGGGTCGCCCGCCGTTTCGACGGCAAGGTGACGCAGGAAGTCGAGAGCAAGCACCACGCGAAGGGCATCGGCAGATTCAACAAACGCCTGTTGCCCGAGCACGCGCCGAGCTTCGCAGAAGTCGTGACGCTCGCCGGCCGCATCCGCTCGTACTTCTACGACCACACCCTGAAGTACGACCAGTTGGGCGTGCGGCTGCTGCCGACGATGGTGTACATGGACTTCGCCGAAAAGATGCGCTCGTTAAAAGACGAGTTCGACTTGGCGGTCTCCGTGTTCCTAACCGACTACCTGAACCTGAAGGAGGCGGCTCGCGAAGAACTGAACGGGCTGTTCAACGAGGCGGACTATCCGACTCTCGCTGAGCTGTCCACGAAGTTCGGCGTGAAGATGGCCGTCCTGCCGTTTCCCGACGCAAGCCAGTTCGGCGTCGAGCTTCCGGCGAACGTGCTCAACACGCTCAAGAGCGAGTTGGACCAGCACGTTCTGGCCTCGATCACGACCGCGAACGAGGACCTGGTGCGGCGTCTGTACGAAGCCGTCTCGCAAATGGAGAACCGCCTGTACGCGACGGGCAACGTGCGACTCGACGTCGCCAACAACGTGCGCGAACTATGCGCCTTGTTGCCGAAGCTGAACTTCGCGAACGACCCGCAGCTCACGCACATCCTCGAGCAGGCCAAGACGCATCTGGCCGTGCACACGGGGGCGGAGTTGAAAGACTCGCGCGTGCTTCGTTCTCAGGTGGCCAGCAAGGCACAGGAGATTGAAGGGCTGATGGCCGCGTTCATGGGCATGCAGCCGGAGCCGATGGAAGTCGAATCGGCGCACGCGAGCCAACTGCGCCTCGTCGCGTAAGGGGGCGTCATGGACCGCAATGATGTGGTGTTGGGCAGTAGCGCGGTCCATCCGCGCCTTGCCCGGCAGCGGACCGAGCTTGTCCTCTCGCAACCATTCTTCGGAGCGCTCTCGCTCCGATTGGATGTCCGCGAGGATCCGACTGCCAAGACTTTCTGGGTGGATGGCGAAACGCTGGGCTACAACCCGACGTACATGGAATCGCTCAGCGACCTCGAAGTCCGGGGTGTCGTCGCGCATGAAGTGCTGCACGTGGCCAATGGTCACTGCTGGCGCCAGGGCGCGCGAGACCTCAACCGATGGAACGATGCCTGTGACTACGCGATCAATCCGATCGTGCTGTCGTCGGGCATGGTTCTGCCGAAAGGCGCGCTAGTCGATCCGCGCTATACGGGCAAGTCGGCCGAGGAGATCTACGGTTTGCTGACACAGGAGGCGAAGGAAAAGCAGCAACAGCCTCCGCAGCCGAATCAGCCGCCGCAACAGCCGCAGCAGCCGCAGCCAGGTCCGCAAGACCAGCAGCAGCCGAACGGCAAGCAGGCTCCGAAGCCCGGTGGCCAGAACGGCGCCGCGCCGGGGCAGTCGCCCGGCGATCAGCCTTCGCGTCCCGGTTCATTCGGTGAAGTGCGGCCCTACAAGGGGCCGGACAAGCCGGTAAAGGAAGCGGGGTGGAAGGTTGCCGTCACGCAAGCCGCGAAAGCGGCCGCGATGCGCGGCAAGCTCCCCGGTGATCTGCAGGCGATGGCGGGCGAAGCGGTGCGGCCTGTCGTGGACTGGCGGGCGGTGCTGCATCGCTTTGCCCAGCAGTCGTCGCCGTCGGACTACAGCTTCGCGGCGCCGAATCGCCGGTATCTGCATCTCGGCTTCTATCTGCCGTCGCTGCATACACCGGCGATCGGCGATGCGGTCTTCGTGCGTGACTCCAGCGGTTCGGTGTTCGACGAGACGCAGGCGCAGTTCGACGCGGAGATCCTCGCGGTTTTCCACTCGTTGAAGCCAGCGCGCCTGATCGTGATGGACTGCGACACGCGCGTCACGCAGGTGCAGATCTTCGAGCGAGGCGACTCGCCGGATATCAAGCCTGTGCGCGGCGGGGGCGGGACGGCGTTCGTCGACCCGTTCAATCGGGTCGCGGAAGACGGCATGAACCCCGCCTTTCTGGTCTACCTGACAGATATGGTCGGGCGCTTTCCCACCGTCGCGCCGCACTACCCGGTGCTATGGGCATCGACCACCCCTCTGACGCGCGCCCGCAAGGCGCCGTTTGGGGAAACGATGGAGGTGATCTGCTAGACCCCGGCTGGGCCGGGCATCCAATGAAAAACGAGCCCGGCGATTTGCCGGGCTTTTTTTCGTCTTCAGCAGTTCACGCGCGGCGTTTTTGCAGCGGCTGGTATGCCTCGCCACCTTTGAACCGCTCGAGGCGCTCGCTCGCCGCGGTGAGTGCGCCGAGGCTCACCGTCTGCAATTGCTGGTCGTACATGCAGATGACTGCGGTCAGCAAAGCGAACGCCGCGTCGGAGCAAATCCGCCAAATCCCGCGCTCTCGACCGCCTTCGAAAACCTGCGCCATTGCGCGGTCGGCCGCCAGCAGCGTCTCGTGAGAGAACTCACCGTGGCCTGCCTCGGAAAGAAACTTAGCCAGTAGTACCACCTCGGTGATGTGCTGCGCGGGAGCGATCTCGTCGCAGTCGCCGCGGAGGGCTTCCAAGGAGAGATGCGCCCGGAGCGCCAGGTCGTCGACGACCGCGCGGGGAATCGGGAGCAATTGTGCTTTATTCAGGCGCGCGCGGGCGGCTTGAGACGAACGCTGGAAGGGAAGGGTCCTGGACATAGGAAACGTATGTTTGACTGCCCGGGGTTAACGATCTTCCCAAGCCGGTTCTAAAGAGGCGGTGGCGGTGCGGGCGCGCTGGAACTCGTCGACGACCGCTATCGCGCGCGCGCACTGGTCCGCGTCAAGGGTATGGATCGAGCACTTCTCGACGTCCGCGCCGATCTCGCCAGCCAGCCATTTCATCGCTTTTGCGCGCGCTTCGAACACGTTGCAGCCGTCGCGGCGGACCTTCGCCGCCACCAGCGGTTCAAGCGCCGCGTGGAGCTTCGCCTTCAGTTCACGAAGGCGCGCGTCAGCAAGGCGTCCGAGCGGGACATTCCGCTTGCTGCGCGGGAACACGCCGATCCACGCATGACAGTTTTGGCAAAGCCACAGCGGGCCGTGGTCGTCCCGGTAAGGGTAGGCGTCGTCGCCTGCACGGGCGAGGACGGCTGGATTGCCGCAATAGTCGCAATCTGGGTGGGGAAGCGGTTTGATTGGTTTTCCGATGCGCATCGCCGATGACTTAGGGCGGAATAACGAACAAAGCGGCTCACGGCGGGCGACGGCGACACGTAAAATGTCAGGCCCGTAACGCTACGAGCAACGCCCGCCGCGGACGATGGGAAATGCTTAACAGCCAGTCGCCGCAGGCGGTAGCCGGAAAGCTACATCATTTTTAGCGTCTTTCTGGCAAATGCGTTTCATCATGATAATTCACTTGGCCCTTCTGCCAGGCCGGCGCCAAATCCCGGGGGCGATAGTTTGGCAATGTCCTGAAAGCCGATCAATTTGAGGCGTCTTTTCATACCCGCGTGCGCGTGGCACCACCAACAATACCCGACATGTTAGATCGCCCACAGAGCATCGCATGTCCGAGTCTGCCGATAACCCACTGCTGAAGCTGCGCCCCCTCGAAGCGGAAGCCGTGCGCATGTTCTTCCATGCGCTTTCGCCGCTGCGCGAGCTGCTGGATTCGCCCGACCTCGCGGAAATCATGATCAACGATTACCGCAACGTCTGGGTGGAGCGTCGTGGCGTGATGACGCGCGAGAACATTGACCTGCGCCCTGAACAGCTCGAAGGAGCGATCCACTCGCTCGCGTCGTCCGTCGAAAAGTCGGCAAAGGCGGGAAGCGACAAAGGCATCATCAACGCGGGCCACCAAAACTTGCGTATCGCAGCGGTGATGAGCCCAACGTCGATCGACGGGCACGCGCTGAGCATCCGAAAGCACCGTGAATCGAAACTCACGCTGTCGGACTACGTGAACATGGGCGCGTTTTCCGCAGCCAACGCCCGACCGGAATACGCGGAAGCCATTCATTTCGAGAACGGCATCGAGGACGCAGCCCTCATGCGCGCGCTCGTCGCGCTCGTCCAGTCGCGCAAGAACGTGCTCGTTGCCGGCGGCACGTCGGCGGGTAAGACGACGTTCCTTAATGCGCTAATCGAGCAGATCCCGTCCGACCAGCGCGTAATCTCTATCGAAGACACGATGGAACTGAAGCTGCACGTGCCCAATCGCGTGCGGTTGCTCTCGAACGCCGACACAAACGTGACGACGCAGCTGCTCGTCGCGCTCTGTCTTCGCTTTCGCCCCGACCGCATCATCGTTGGTGAGGTGCGCGGCGGCGAAGCCTACGACCTGCTGCAGGCGCTCAACACCGGCCACGACGGCGGTCTGGCATCGATTCACGCGAACAACGGGCGCACGGCCTTGAGCCGCCTCGAATCGCTCGCCATGCTCGGCATCCCGACCGGATCGCGTTGGGAGCTAGAAGACATGCGCAAGAACATCGCTGACTGCTTCAACTACGTCGTGCACTTCAAGCGCACCGGCGAAATGCGGCACGTCTCCGAAATCCTTGAAATCCGGGGATTCAAAAACAACGATTACGACCTACAACGCGTTTTTTAACGGGAGCATCAAATGAAGGGAAAGAAGGTACTGAACACAGTGACAACGGTAGCCAAGCGTCTGCGTCCGGGCAAGCCGATGCTGGTTGGCGCGTTGCTGAGCGTCGTGTCGATGGCTGCGATGGCCGCGGGTGATTTCTCGAGCCTGACGGGCCTGACGGACATCATTTGCACGATCAGCAACCTGATCAGCGGCCCGTACCTGTACGGCATCGGCATCGTGCTCATCACGCTGGGCGGCGTCGCGGTGGCGAATTCGGAAAGCAATATCGCCAAGACGTTCTCGGTGGTGCTGGTCGGTCTCGGCATTGCGTCGGTCGCCGTGCCGATCATGCGCGATCATTTTCACATGGCCAACGCCTGCTGATATGCGCCAGCACAAGGTTAGTCGAGGCCTCTCATTGCCGCGCCAGATGGGCGGAGCAGACCGAGGGCTCGCCATTTTCAACGGGACGATGACCGCGTTGCTCACCTACACGAGTTGGACCCCGGCGTTCCTCGTCGTCGGCGTGCTGGTGCATGTTTTTCTGCGCTGGAAGAGCTCGACTGACCCGTGGTGGCGAATCGTGATGCTGGTGTACAACCGCTACCCGGACGTCTATGAGCCGGGGCCGAGCAGCCGTTTTAGTGCGCGCTTCAAGCGGCCGTATGGGTTTGATCAGGACCTTCCATGCTGAAAATGATGTTCACCAAGCGCGCGGTGCAGGAGATCGCGCCGTGGGCGACGATGGTCACGCCCGAACTGGTGCTCAATAAGGACGGGTCGTTGCTGACCGTGTTCGAGTTCGAAGGCATCGACGCGGACTCGCCCAATCCCGGCGACATCACCGCCGCCCGCGACAACCTCGATCACGCGTGCCGTAACTTCGATCACCGCGTGACCGCGTGGTGGCGCATGTCGCACCGGCGCGTGCGCGGTGGCATGGACGGCACCTTTGCGTCGGAGGCCGATGCGCGCGTCGACGCGATCAATCAGGCAATCATCGGCAGCGGCAAGTACTTCAAGAACGCGCACTCGCTCGCGCTCGCATTCACGCCCGAAACCGGAATCTCGCGGATCTTCGACAAGATCAGCTATCACATGACAGTCGGCGGCAAGAACCTGGCTGTGGCGATGTTCGAGGCGGTGAAAGACACGATTCTCGCGCGCAGCGCCTTCGCGTTCGACCTCACGAAGATTCAAAATGAGATCAAGCGGTTCGAGTCGGTGATCGACGGTTTTGTTGGCGGTGTCACGCGCCTGAAGATGAAGCGGCTGCAGCTTCAGAATGTTCTGTCGTTTCTGCATCAGCGCGCGAATCCGTCGTCGCCCAAGCGCCGAGTGCGCTATCCGGTCACGATGCTCGACACGCACCTGACCGAGACGGAAGTCACGATCGGCGCCACGGAACTGATGTTCGAATCGGCGCACGGCAAGGTGTACGCGCGGATCATCGGCATTAAGGAATGGATGGGCTTTCAGGAAGCGGCGCTCGACGTCCTCTCGCAGGTAGACGCGGAACTGGACGTCTGCGTGATGTTCCGTTTCCTCGACACCTCGCGGGCGAGCGCGTACATCAAAAAGATTCGCGGCTTCTACAAGGTCGCGGCCTTCAACCCGGTCGCCATCCTCAAGCAGTGGGCAACGAAGGAAGCGCAGAAAAACGACGAAGGCCGTGAGATCTTGGCGAAGGAGGCGGGTGACGCGTTGGCGAAACTCGACGCCGAAGGCCAGCAATACGGATTCGCGAACATCTCGGTTGTCGTCTACGGCAGCACGCCCGAGGAATGCGAAGACGCGACGCGTCAGGTGGTCGGCGTCATCGGCAACGCTGGCTTCGGCGTAATTCTCGAGAAGACGAACCTGTTCGCATCGTGGAGCGCGACGCTGCCGGGTCGCTGGGATCAGCAGAAGCGCCTGCAGTTCGTTGAGACGCCTGCCGTCTCCGACATCGCCCCGCTTTGCAGTGTGGGCGAGGGTTCGAAGGTCAACGAATGGCTGACGCAGCAGTCCGGTACGAAAACCGGGCCGCTGACGTGTCTGCCCACCCGCCATCGCACGCTTCAGTATTTCGACTTGCACCATCCTGGCGGCAAGGCGCACACCCTCGTTGTCGGTCCGATCGGCGCGGGTAAGTCCGTGTTTCTGAACTACCTGATGACGCAGACGGGCCGCCACGGCGCGCGCCGCATTCGATTTGACAAGGACCGATCGACCCGTATCCCGACGCTGCTCGGTGGCGGCCGGTTCATCGATGCAACGGGGCGCTTCGAGGCGGCGACGTCCGTTAATCCGCTCTCGCTGATCGGCGGCCAAAAGCACTGGTCTTACGTCGCGGACTGGGTGCAGCTTGCCATTGAGGGCGAGGATTACACCTGCACGCCGCAGCAGCAAACTGAGATCTACGACCGCATCAAGACGCTGGCGCTCGGCTTCCCGCCTGAGAAGTGGCGTCTGTCGAGCTTGATCACGCTGCTGCCCGCCGATCTGCGCGAGCGCCTTCAGGTCTGGACCGAAGGCAACAAGAACGGCAAGTTCTTCGACCACGCCGAAGACGGCTTCGCCATCTCGGATGACCTGTCGATCGAGATGGGCGACCTGTTCCAAAACTTCCCGGTGGCCGCCGCGTTGTTCATGGACTATGCGTTCTACCGGATCGCGCAGATTCTTGACGGCAAGCGCTACACCGTGATCGAAATTGAAGAGGCGGGCTTCTTCTTCACGTACCCGAAGTTCTATGCGCGCCTCGAAATCTGGGCCGTGACGATCCGAAAGCTCAACGCCGCGCTGGTGATGGCGACGCAGTCGCTCGGCCAGTTGGCCCGTGTGCCGAACTTCGAGATTCTGAAAGAGAACATCCCGAACATTATCTACCTGCCGAACAGCGACGCAATCAACAACCAGGGCTTGTACAGCGACGTGTTTGGTCTCACGCAGCACCAGATCAAGATGATCTCTGACGCGGTGCCAAACCGCGACTACCTGTGGGTGACGGCCAAGCAAAGCCGGATGCTGCAGGCGCAGTTCCCGAAGGAGGCGCTCGCCTACCTGCGCTCGGATGGTCGCGCGCAGGCGCTCCTCGACAAGCACGTCAAGTCAGGCAGCCCGCAATGGCGGGAGGACTACGTGCGCGACGTGCTCGTCAACGCTTGAACGCATTAGATAAAGGTATCGCCATGATGAAAAAACTGCTCCGCTGCGTCGCAGCCACCGGCGTTTTGACGCTGGGATTCGTGCAACACGCCAACGCGAACATGCCGGTGTTCGACGCGTCCAATTTCATTCAAAACACGATGACGGCGGCGGCAGCCGTGAAGGGTGAGGTCTATCAAGATTCGAACCTCGTCTATCAGTACCAGATGATGCTAAATCAGTTGAAGCAGGCGACCAACCTCAATCCGGCCGCGATGCTGGCGCAGTTCAACAGCATCAAGGACGATATTTCGGGCCTGAGCAAGTACACCGACGCCTTGAAGGATTTGTACGGTGGGCTGCAAAGCAACGCCGAGTATGCGAGCAAGGTGCAGGCGTTAATTACGCAATCGGGAAAGTCGGCCGACCAGTGGTTCACGGATCAGAACACCCTATTGCAGAACAGCGACAAGACGGCCAAGCAGCTTTTCCAGCAAGGCAACGACGTGATCTCGCACGTCAGCACGCTCGCGAAGCGCCGGCGGGAAATTCAGGACCAACTGAACATGTCGCCGACGATGCAGGCAACGGCTCAGCTGACCACCCACATGCTCGACATCATCGCCAGCCAGAACAGCGACCTTCTGACGATGATGGCGGCAAAGCAGCGCAGCGACGCGGTCAAGGATTCGGCGACGGTCGCGGACCAGCAGGCGAACAATGCGAGTCAGGCGGCGCTCAAGGCGCAACAGGACAGAGAACGAGCGGCATTCGACGCTCAAATCGGATCCTCGAAGGTGCTGGGGCAATGATGGTGCGCTCAGCAATGTCGCTCATAAGGTCGCTCCTCGTCTTTCTGGCGGTGATCTGCTGCATCGGCTTTACTGCTAGCCGCACAATGGCGCAAGCCGCCCCCGCTGTGCTGGCGTCGTCGACTAGCTCGGCTGCACTGCTGGCAAGCCAGGCGGGCGACTTTAGCAAGGGGGCAAGCAGCGCCGCACAGCAGATCCATGTCCTGCTCGGCAACGTCGTCACGACGGCAGTGGATGCAAGTTCCAACGTGATGAGCGAGGCCAACATGTTCGCGTGGGGCCTGGGCGTTATCTCGCTAGTTCTCGTCGGAGTGAGGTTCGCCGGAACCCACCATCCGATTTCCGCGTGGGTCGACCTGTTCGAGGAAGTGGCTGTCCTCGGCATCTTCGTCGCCTTGTACCTTGGCTACACGTCGTCGGCGGCTGGCTTTTGGACGTGGTTTGAGCAGTTGGCGGCACATATCAGCAATTCCGACAACGGGTCGGTGGGCTCCCAGATGGCCTCTCTAGCGGGGACCATCATCGACGCGCTCACGGCGAAGCTAAAGACGGTCAAGCTGTGGGACATTCCCGCGCTGTTAACCGATGTCATTGTTCTCGCCTTCGCGGGGATGCTCATGGTTCTCGCCTCAATCATCTTCGTTTATTACACTGCGATTGGCCAGATTCAGGCCGCCGTCGGTATCGTCCTTGGCCCGATTGCGATTGCGCTTGGCTTCTCGTCGTACACGCGCAGCTATTTTAAGAAGTGGCTCGATTGGATGATAAGCGCGGGGATGTACACCGTTGTGGTGGCCGTCCTGATAAAGCTTGTCGGGACGTCCATTTCAGACGCGGTGAGCAAGGCGACCCACGTAGGCGGATCTACCACCGTCAACGGGGCGTATGTCTTCGACCTGGCGGTGTTCGTGCTGCTGCTGTCCTTCGAGATTCCGAAGCTGGCAACGATCTTCGGAGGCGGTGCGACGGCGACCGGTACTGGCGCTTTGAAGCTGGCGAGCAAATTCATTCCATGACAGTCGCTCACGAAGCTATCGCGATCGAAGACTTGTTCACGACGCACCATAAGCGCATTGAGCTCGTTCGCCAGTGCGCCAATGAGAGCACGGAAGCGGAATTCGCACGGAAGTGGGTGTCCGTCTTGCGCCGCTGCGCAAGCTGGTTCTCCTCGATGCCGCTCACGCCGGAGCTGCACTGTGAGCCGGGCGGTGCTTTCCGCGCGACGATCGAGTCAACGTTTTATGCGATGCGGCTGGCCGGTGCGCAGAAGTTCGCCGCGGACCTCACGTCCGACAACCGGCGGCGGCTCGAGCCGCAATACAACTATGCGGTCTTCCTGGCGGCTGCGTGTTCTCTGCTTGACGAGCCTTTCCGTCATTTCGAGATGATTCGCCTGTCCGACCGGTCGAAGTGGAATCCGGCGGCACACGGCGCATTCGGCGCGTGGCTCGGCGGCGGCCAATACACGGTGGAACGGCGAGCAGCGCCGCTCAAGAACGAGCGGATGCGCACCGCGATGTTCGCCCAGACTGTCATCGCGCCGGATTTGCTCTCCGGGTTTGACACCGGGGTGCTTGACGACCTTTTCAACGCGATCAATCCAGAGCGCAGTCCGCAAGGTTACGAGCCGCTCGTCCATAAAGTGGTACGGCAGGCGATGGACGTTGCCGTGGACTTTGAGCGCAAAGCGCAGAAGGCGGTGTTTGCGCCGGTCAAATACGATGTTCCGTCCGCCGTGCATGTCGCCCTCGCGCTCGAGCCGCGTTTTGTCCAATCGACGGCCCCGGCAGGCGGTGAGACGTCCTCAAACGAGCCACATCCGCAGCCAGCGCCGGCATCCGGCGACATGGCGGCCCCGACTGCCCCGGCTTCGACAACGCCCAGCGCGGCCGCAACGAACTCCGCTGACAAGAAGGTCTCAGGAGCCCCGCCTAAATTGTCTCAGTCGTTGCGTGACGCGTTGAAGCGCAGCCAAGCACCGGGCGATGCAGCCGCAAAGACTGAGTCCTCCACAGTCCCGACCCCCGCGCCACGGCGCCCGGCAGCGATCGACCCTGCGGCGGCTCATACCGGCCGTGGCACCGGCAGCCGAACCGGGCCGTCAGACGAGGAACTAACTGAGGTGCTGGGGCCGGGTGCCGCGATGATGAAAGAGTTCTTCAAGGCACTCGCGGGCGACGTCGCGTCGGGAAACGCGAAGGTCACCTGGGAAGAAAAAGGCCTTGCCGTGCAAAAGCGCCTTGTCGGCGCGTACGGCATGACGAGCGATACGCTCGTCGAGCAACTAAAGAAGCGGCAGCTACTCATGCGCGCTCATGGCACCGATATCTGCATCGTTGAGCGAGCAGGGCGTCTCATCATGGAGCGGCCAGCGGCATGAGCTACGTCAACCACTTCCGACCCATCTACGAGTTCAGGCCATTCGTCGTCTGGCCGGTGGTCATCGTTGGAATCCTAGCCTCGGGGATGCCGTACGGCTGGGCATTCGCTCTGGCCGGTGTGCTGCTGCTGTCGATACGCGCACTGCAAATCTGGAAGGCGCTGAGCTTTCGCATGGCGATTTCCACGAAGTGGCTCAGCAAGATCCATATTGACAAGCTCCTCGCCACGCAGAAGACGATGCGGCAAAAAGCGGACTCGATGTACTTGGGCACGGGCTACGAATGGACGCAGAAGCACACGCAGATCGCCCACGAGATTCTTCGCATGCCGGTGACGGATATTCCGTCGTTGCCCAAGTGGCTGCCCAAAACCGAAATCGGTCGGACCGTCGAGGCGCGCATTGAACGGCTGTTCGGACCGAGCGACAGCATCCGGGATCGCATGCCCCAGGGATCATCGTGGATCCACGGCATGGAGCCGCAGAAGGTGAAGGTGCCGTTTCACTACAAGGCAATGGGCGGTCACACGCTCGTGGCCGGCACAACAGGCGCGGGCAAGACCCGGACGTATGAAGTCATTTCCACGCAGGTGATCCATAACCCCAAAGACGTTCTGATCATCGTCGACCCCAAAAACGACGACGAGTGGAAAAAGCGCGTTGAGAAGGAGTGCGCCCGCACCGGCCGCAAGTTCCTCTACTTCAATCAGGCCAAACCGCACGAGTCGATTCGCCTGAACCCGCTCGAAAACTGGTCGCAGCCGTCGGAAATTCCATCGCGGATTGCACAGTTGATGGAAGAGGGCCAGTTCCGGGATTTCGCGTTTCTGTTCATCGACCGCGCGGTGAAGGGCGAGCTGTACGTCGGCGACAAGCCCAACCTGCGATCGATCCTGAAGTACGCGCAGTCGGGGATTTCCAACTTGCTGGAACGCGGCCTGCGCCGCTTCTTCATCGAAAATGGGCTGGCGGACTGGGAAGAGCTGACGGTCACGGCAACGCTTAAAGACGCGCAGCGCCGCAACGACGCGTCAATGGTTGACGGGATGGTCAAGCTGTATCTGGACCGGTTTGCCGCCCACGATCGCGGGCACGAGACGATCGACGGATTGATCGCGACGCACACGCACGACCGCGAGCACTACATGAAAATCATCGCCTCGGCGCTGCCGCTGCTGCAGATGCTGGCGACCGGCGAAACCGGGTTAATGCTCGCACCGAAGGCAGATGACTTCGAGGACGAGCGTGAAATATGGGACATCGACAAGATCATCAAGCAGAAGGCGGTCCTCTACATGGGCCTGGATTCCCTGTCGAACAACATCGTGCAGAAAGCGATCGCCTCAATGGCGCTGTCTGACGTCGCGGCGGTGTGCGGGGCGATCTATAACTTCTACGCGGAGAAGCCCGACGTCGTGCTGATCATCGACGAGATCGCCGAGGCCATCAACGAGCAGGTGATTCAGATCCTCAACAAGGGACGCGGGGCCGGGTTCAAGGCGTTTGTCGCTTTTCAGGCGCGCGCCGACCTAGAAGCAAAACTCGGAAACGCAGCAAAAATGCTGCAGGTTTTGGGTAACCTGAACAACCAGATTGTCCTCAGACTGGAGGACTCAGATACTGCTAAGTGGTTCTCCGACAAGGTCGGCGAAACCGCGATCCGCGTGGTGAACGTCTCGAACAGCTTGAACACGACTACAGAGGCGCATGCACTGGAATTCAGCGGCTCGCAATCGCGCTCGCTTCAGCTTGAGAAGGTGCCATTGATCCCGGTTCGCCTCCTCCATAGCTTGCCGAACTTGCAGTACTTCATGCGCATCTCGGGAGGTGCCGTGTATCAGGGTCGAATTCCCATCATCGAAGGCTAAACCTAAAACTATGTCCGCTGCATACAAACACATCATCCGCGATCACAAGCTGTCGCACCGGCTCATGCCGGTGTTCAACGTGTCGCCGGATCTCGAGCTCGCGTGCTCCCGCGTGGCCGACTTCATCGGCGAACGATTCATGGGAGACAAGCGGCCGTTGACTGCTGAGATGATTGAATCGGCACTCGACAGCTACAGGCGGGCCAAGCGCAACGGCGAGCCGTACGTGGCATTCATGCAAGGTCTCTTTGAGCCGGCCCAGGCACTTTACGCGCGTCGTTACGTTGCGCGCCGTGGCGAGAAGGTGGAAGTGTGGTGCCCGATGATGGAGGCGATCACCGCGTTTGAGCAGCGCCATCCCGACCACGAGCTTGAAATGGTCGACGAGCGCTGTCCGGACCATATCACGCAGCGTACCGCAGCATTCCAGCTCGCATCCCGCGTGCTGCACGGCGAGACGTTCCGCCGCTACTTCGAGGAATACGATGTCGCTCACCGTTACGATAATAGCGAAGTTGTCGCAGACTGATTTCCGCACGGCCAAGCGAGCACTCGAGACCGCGATGGCATTCGACGGCGATGCGAACGCCGCCGTCCCCGAAGAGTTCACCCATGGCGCTGGCGCACGTTGCTACGCCCTGGCGACCATCGCCGAGTATCGCCCGGCGCTATTCTGGTGCGGGCTGTTCGCCGTAGCTCTGATACCCGTGTTGGCGGCAGTAAAGGTGCTACATGGCTAGCCGCTTCGGTTCGCACCTGAAGGTCTGGTTTCTCTTGGTCCCGGTGTTGGCAATAGCCGTCATGCCTGCGATGCCCGACCGGAAGCTATTCGAGGTGCCGGACGTCGAGACTCAGTCGTTGGTGGACACGGTTGGGCAGCAGAAAGTCGATACTGCGGTGAGCCGGGCGAACGAGATATTTCGCCATGCGTTCGTTGATACCGGCCTGCTGCACCGGACACTGAACGCGTCCGGGAGTGTTGGCGGGATGAACGACGGGGGCTTTTCCAGCTTCGCGCATACGTGGACCGAGAATTTCTGGCTGCTCGTCTATCGAATCGTCTTCCGAGCCATGGTGATGCAGCTATGGATCGTGGGCACAATCCTTTTTGCCCTCGGAATGTTCATCGACGGAACCTCTAGGCGAAAGATCAAAGCCTCGGCGGCGGGTTTCGTCAGCCCACTGTCTTTCCACCTCGCGAGCCACGGCCTCTTGCTGGTTTTCGGCACGCTCTTAGCCGTGCTCGTTGCGCCGTTGCCCGTGCTAGCGGGATACTGGGTCGCGGCCGCAGCGCTGTTAGGCGCGCTTCTGTGGAAAGCCGCAGAGTCGTTTCAATCTGCGCGCTAGGAAGCAAATAGTAAGGCGAAGCCCGGAAAGCTCACAAAAAACAGCGTCTTTGTAGCAAACGGGCTTCATCATGATACGGTCCCCAGCCCTAAGCACCCCCTCCTCGGCGCTCCCTCACGGAAGCGCTGTCTCGCCCCGAGCCGGCCTGTCCTTGCTCTCACCGACCTCCATTCTTGAACGCGCGGATGACCGTACCGTGCGTGCGAGCCCAACGGGGCACTGCGCGCAACCGTGCTCCCCACTAGGCTCCGTCGTCGGAAAGGCGCGCGAAATAGTCGCTGTTTCGGACGTTGACCGGTGCCCCCGACCGCAACAATGGACCCCATAGGCAACGCGCTTTGCTTGCCTGATCACCCACGATGAAACGGGACCCATGCGGTTTAGACAGGAGAAATGGCGAATGAGCACGGTTGTCGAACCCGGCAGTGAAGAGAAAGTCGCGCTGAGCGCACTCGAACAAGGTACGGTGGAGGCGCCGCTCACGACCGACGGCGCGGACGACGGAGAGCTTGAGCGCGAGTTGACGCAGATGGAGGCGGATGCCGACCGCCTCCAGAAGGAAGGCGTGATCTCATCCGACGACGCGCAGATGAAGCGGGCGGAAGTGGCGAAGACGCGCAAGCTGTTTCGCGACCTGCCTGCGGCGGAGCGTATTGCGATCATCAAGCGCCGCCGTGAGATCGGCCGTCAGTTGTTGGACCGCCAGCTTTCCGGCGCAGCAGTCGTGACCGCACGCGTGCGACTGAACCATACCCGCCTGAAGCCGCTGTTCGAACAATGGTGGCCGTACATCAACCGCATGAGCATCAACATGCAGCGTTTCGGCCGCTCGACGTTCGGCGAGAACGACAAGGAAGTCGTCAACAGTGCGCTCGAAAAGCTGCTTGCAGGCATCGAGAGCTACGTGGACGAGCAACTGCGCGTCGCCGAAGGCTTCCGGGAGCAGAAGGAAGCAGAGCTTCGCGCCAACAAGGAATTCGTGTTTGAGCCCACCATCCCGATGCCCGCAATGGACATCGAGGTGGAGGCGTACTCGCGCTTCTCGATGCGCGTGCTGAGCGCCATCATGAAGTTCGACCGTGCGATGGATCATTTCGACTTCATGGTCTGGAACGGCATCCGCGACCAGTCCGACGTGGACGACGAGGCAGTCAACTTCCTCAAGCGCTTCAATCCGCTCGGCATTCGCGGGTACATGACGCACCTGAAGCTGATGACGACCGTCCGCGGCAACTAAGGAGGCGCGATGCTGGACGAACTTAATCCCCAGCAACGGGAAGTCGCCCAGTTGCGCCAGCATTGCGTGGCGATCGCCTGCCCGGGCGCAGGCAAGACGAAAACGATCGCCACGAAAGCGGCCCTGTTGCTGCAAGACAGCGCCGCGACGGTCGGCGCCGTCACTTTCTCCAAGGACGCCGCGCTCGAACTGCGGGAGCGCATCCTGGCGGCCGCCGGCGAATCCGTGAAGAAGCGCTTGATCGCGGGCACCTTCCATTCGCTCGCCTTCAAGCAACTGAAGCGCCCCGGTGCACGTGCGCTCGATATCGCCTCGGATGGTGACCGGCTCGGTACGCTCATCCGCGTGATGCAGGAACTCGGCCGCGACGGGAAGGCAGAAGACCTCATTCCAACGATCGAGAAGATCAAAACCAATTTCGGGCGGTGCGATCCGGACACTGCCGACGGCGAGCTGTACCACGCCTATCAGGACGCGCTTGCCCGCAACGGTAAGATTGATTTCCAGGACATGCTGCGCCTCGCCGTGGAGGGGATGGAAAACGGAACCATCGCCCCGTACGCGTTCACCTATCTGCTCGTTGACGAGTTTCAGGATACCGACCCGCTGCAATACAGGTGGATCGAGCTTCATGCAAAGGCCGGTTCGATCGTGACCGTCGTCGGCGACGATGACCAGAGCATCTACGCTTTTCGCGAGGCGCTGGGTTATCGCGGCATGGAATCGTTCATCGAAGCGTTTGACGCGAAGCCGGTCGTGCTCGGCAGCAACTATCGCTGTCGTGCCGAGATTCTCGGCGCGGCCGACCGAGTGATCCGCAATAACGTCGACCGGATTGCGAAGGTGCTGCGCGCCGAGAAGGGGCCGGGCGGGAGCGTCCTGACATCGCGGTACCCGGACGAGTACGAAGAAGCGACCGCTGCAGTCGAGGTGCTGGGGCCACTGCTCGCCAAAGGACAATCGTGCGCCATCCTTGCGCGCACCAACCGCATCCTTGATCCGCTCGAATCCGTTTGCCGCTCTCACGGCATCAAGTATTACCGCGCATCCGGCGCATCGGTGCTGAGCCGCCCCGAGGGCGCGCTCATGTGCAACCTGCTCGAGATTGTCGAGCGCATCAAAGACACCGGTCTTGACGCCGTTCTCGCACACCTGGGCCTGACCGCGCAGCATTTGCGCGCATTGCATGCCGATATGGGCGCGGAACTGACGCAGAAGGGCCGCGCCGAGTTAGTCGAGCTGGGATTGCCCGAGGACGTCGCGACGAACTACCGTGAGTTCATGAAGCGGCTGGCGGAATGGCAAAGTTTGTGCGATCGGAAGTTTTATTCGCTGACGCTCTCAGGCGTCGCTGAATGGATGCTGAAGTACGCGAAGAAGGATTCTGCAATTCGCGCGATCGAGGCGACGAATGAAGTCCTCTGTCGCTTGTCGGGCAGCTTCGCTGAGCGGCTTCTTTTCCTGCGTCAGGATAACAACGAGCCGACGCCCGGCGCGCTCATCCTCACCACGATGCACAGCTCCAAAGGGCTGGAGTGGGATCACGTGTGGATCGCGCGCAGCGAAGAGACGATCGTCCCTGATGCGAAGTCGACGGAGCCGGAGGAACGTCGTCTGTTCTATGTCGCGATGACGCGCGCACGTGAATCCCTGATGATCTCGGGCACGTCCAAAAATTTCGAGTCTCGTTTTGTCGTCGAAGCTCAACTTCAGCAAGTAGCGGCAGCGGCCTAAGAGTGTGATTGGGCTGTTGCCACGGTTCTCGAGCGCCGATTGATCCGCCTCGGCTACTCTCGGTGCCGTGTCTATTCATGGCACCTTCTGCCCGGGGCGCGGGCGCCGATCAGGGCGCTCGTGGCGCTCAGAGTTCTGAGGGCGACCGCGGTCCTCGCTGACCGTCGAGATGGAGTGCTTGAAGATCACCTGCGGGCCCGTCGCCGCGTTCAGACAGACCGTGTACGAATCAAAGGACTCGATGCGGCCTGTCAGCTTTATTCCATTGACCAGGAAGACTGAGACGCGCTTGTGTTCTTTGCGGAGCGCGTTGAGGAACTCGTGCTCAGGCTTCGGGACGGTGTCAGGCATGGTCGCCTCAGTCAGTGAAGTCGAAGAGTGAAAGTGCTTGCAGTCCACGTGCACGCCGTGGCGAAAGCGGTCGGCATATCCGCATAGTCGCTCAACGTCAGATGAAACGCTGATTCTCGTGGCTACAGCCAAAAAAAAGCCCGCTCAAGGCGGGCTGCAATCCATATCGGTCGAGACATGGAGGAGACGTGATCAGTATAAACCCTACGGTTATTGGCGCATAGCCATCTTGTACGTCACGACGGACTTGTACGCGGGCCGGTTCCAGTGCGGCGTGCCCGCTGTCATCGCATGGCTGTTCACAAGCCGGCCAGTGTCGAGCATGCAAAAGCAATGGCCTTCGAACGCGGCTTCTTGCGCTGCCGCGTCCCACGTCTTAGTGACGAAATCGAAGATCGGTTCGACGGGTTTCATGATCAGGGTTCTTAGGGACTTTCACCCGTTATCGGCAAATCATCACGCTTATTCAGGGCTCAGGCGATGGCGCGCGAGATCTCCGTCACGTTCGATTCCGTGCGTTCCTGGCCCTTCGTGTCGTCCAAGCGCGGACCGGCGATAGGCCCTTCGTCCGGCGTCGAATCGGCCTCAATCGTCAGCATTCTGGCGACGCGCTTGAGCGTGCCGTTGAGCGACGCACGCGGACCGAGGCGGATGGTGCCGCAGTAGAAGATGTCACCCGAGACTTGGCCGTTGATTTCCAGTGAGCCACGCGCGTGCACATCGCCGTCAACGCGCCCGTCAATGCGAACGTGCTCGCCCTGTGCGCTGCCCTTAACGAGGCCGCCTTCGCCGATGTGCAGCAGACCCTGCGTGGAGATGATGCCGCCGTCGAGCAGGCCGAAAGACGAAATGCCGTGATCCACGACCATGTCGCCGGTGATGGCGCAGCCGCGCGCGATAAGCGTGATGTTGAGTTCGGTTTTCATGGTGTCGATTCCTAGAACATTTGCACTTCGTTCGACCCGCCGCGGGTCGCGGGTGCTGCTTTCTTATTCGATGCGGCGGCGCCGTCGGACTCCGTGGTCTGCTCGTCGCGCGCGCGCTTTGCGTGGTGGCGGTAGCTGTGCGAGTGCGACGGCGTGGAGGTCTCTGTCGTCGCGCCGTCTGTGGCTTGCGTCTCCCCGGCGGGAGTTGCCGTCGTGGCCGACGTCGCCGGTTGCTGCGCAGCGCTTTGCGCTGCCGGTGCGGCCGCCTTCATCGCGGGGGCGTTGGCTGTAGGCTGCTGTGTCGCGTCCGCGTCACGACGGGCTTGACGAATCGGCGACGCCGCCGCTCGCTGCTCCTCAGTCGAAACCGGGGCCGACTTGGCTGGGGTTGCGCCAACGGCGGGAGCGTTGCTTCCAAGCGAATTTCTGAACTGGTCAGCCGTCAAGCCAACCCCCGAAGGAGCGAGGTCCTTCGCGGTGAGCATCGGTGCCACGGCAACCGGATGAGGCGATTCCGCGTCGATCGGACGCGTCGTTGGTGCAGTTGGCTGCTCGCTTCCCGCGAGCTTGCCTGCACCGGAATCCGAGCGAGCGGCGCTGTGGACCGACGGTGCGCCGAACGACTTGTAGAGGGAAGCGGCTCCCATTCCTGCCATACCGATCACAGCGGCGAGTGCCACGGCAACGAGCGTTTGGCGCGCGGTGGGCGCTGCCTTCGGCAGGCGCACCTTCACAGAAGGCGCCTTGTCCTGAGCCGCCAGGTCCGCCGGCGCCGGAAGCGCCGCAATCTGCCGCGGCAGATCAATGGTCATCGAGTCGGGTGCGAACTGTGCGTGCAGTCGCTGAATATCGCGTAGGTCCATGTGAGGTCCTCTCGTCGTTGCATTAGGTCGAGCGTAACCAGCGCTGCCGCTAGTCAAGACAGCGAGCGCATGCGCGCGCTCAAGACGGTTTAGTGGGCTTGACCAGGGTCGGGAAGCAACACACCTTCGGGGGCGAAGCGATCGTTGTCGAAAATGCAGAGATAGGCGATCTTGCGAATTCGCGTTTGAGCGGCATCGAGGGTGCTTTGACGAGCTTCCGAGCCCAACGATCGAGCGATCAGTGCGCCCATCGTCAGTAAGAAGAGCTGGTCATAGATAGTCAGCAGGCGTACCAATCGTCCAGACATTGCGTGCTTGATTTCGAGCGTGACTATCTCCGGATACGTCGCAGTCTGCCTCTTGGGCAAGTCATTGGCCCAAGCCATTGCTTTGCGGAACCAGCCCTCGGCCACTCGAAATTCAGATTCGATAGCGATGAGCTTGCCGCCGCGAGCGACGGTCATCTTCGCTGCTGCAAAGTTGAAGTCGCCCCGCAAAAACTCACGTGCGAATGCCGAGTGGTACGGCAGTTCAGTCTTAGCCAGCGTATCCGCATGGATTCGCGCGAGCCGGCTGTCGTTGGTCAGGCGGTCGAGCCGCCGAAGACCGCTCTCGCCAGTCGGCGCGACCGGAGGTGAGCTTGGTCTTAATCCGTCTTCAGGTGCTTCCATGTCAGTACCAGCCATGATCGGTTTCGGTATGTCTGTGTTCTCTCTCACATAAGATTTTCATTGTTTAGGCAACAGTCAAGACGGCGAAAGCTAGGTCAAATTCGTGAGCTTTCACCCGCACGCTCGCGTCGATAACCCGGATACTCAACTCCATTCCCGCGTCACCGACGCATCGACCCCGATTCCAAGCCCGGAGTCCATCTTTTCTCTGCAAGTCGTGCCCGCCTCGTGCGTTGGCATGCGCCGACCGGATAGCTACCGGTGTGGAAATCTTCCTTGTGCTGAGTGTGCTCGCTAACACTCCCCAATTTCAGCCGTGATACTCGTACCCAGTGCTGCATTCATTTGCGCCGGTACATCGTTCGAACCCGGGTTTTCGGGTGTTCTCTCTCCAGAGCCTGATATGGGTAGAACGATCGAAGTTGGCTGATCCGTGATTCCTGCGGCGGAAGTAATTCCGAAAAGGGCTGTTGCGCGGCGTGACCATGCTGCGCGAGAACGACTTTACGTTCTCTGACCGAGCGACACCGGCTTATGCCGGCCGCTCCCTGCACGCCACGTCCCCGGAAGGGGCGTGGCGCGTAGGTCTCTATATCGATTTCAAGAAGCTCGTTCCCTTACGGGAGCGGGCTTTTTTTTCGTCCGTCGCTTCCTGCGGCCGGACCTTTCTCAACGGAGGTGCTGTTCTATGTTGTTGCCCGACCGCCTCAATCAACGTATCGCCGAGGCCATCACGCATCAAATCAATAGCGAGCGCGAGCAGGCGAACACCACGTCCCCCGTTTGGCGTGAGCGGTGCGAAGTAGCTCGAGTCGCGATGTTCAGCGACGCAGAGCGCTCTGTTTTTATTTCACATGTCAGCGAACGTCGCGGCAGTTCGGCAGCCCGAGAGATGCAATCTCAAGCCGAATCAATGCGGACCAACGCCATCTTCTTTCTTGCAAGGTAACCGTCATGAATGCAGTTGTTCAGATGTTCGATCACGCGCCGCGTAGCCTCGTTGAAGAACGAGCTATTCGCCCGCCCACGATCGGCAAGATTCGACCTGGCATCAAAGTGCTCACGCGGGCGCACCAGTCCAACGAAAAAGCTGTCAAGCTCTACAACGACATGGTCGCTGCGGGCGAGTCGTTCGAAGCCATCGGCAAGCTGCTCGAAACGTCGCTGAAGCTTCGGAACGCGCTGATTCCCAGAAACGTCGATTACTTCGTGTGCAGACGCTCGGACTTCTCTAATCCGGACACGGCCGACGAAATCCTGCGGCTGTATGGCGAGGATCGCGGGCAAGGATTGCGGCTATACCGCTTCCCGATCATGTTTGCGTTCGACGACTGGCTGCGCAATGTGCCCAATCAGATGGCCGCGTACACGACAACCGGGCGACAGTACTTCTCGGAGTACGACCGCGACGGCAAGCGCTATTGCAAGACGTACGCGCCGGTCGAGCGTAACGCACGTGCACAGCGGGCCCGTCGATCCTTCGGTGGGCGGCTGGTCGTTCACCGGCAAGACGACGACATTCCCGATGGCGTCTGTGATCCTCACGTCTGTCCGCAGTATCAGGACCGGAAGTGCAACCTAACCGCAAACTTCTTGTTTGCGGTTCCCGACGTGAAGGGGCTTGGGCTGATCGAGCTGCCGACCAACTCGATCTACGTGCTGCAGAAGGCGTATTCGGCAATGCAGACCGTGGCATTGGCGCGCGGCAGGCTCACCGGCACGCGCTTCTGGCTCTCGAAGAAAGAGTTCGACATCACGCGGATTGACGACAATGGCCAGGCCGTGCGTCAGAAGCAGATGTTGACGGTGCTCGATGCCGACATCGACCTAGGCGCGCTGCTGGATGGCGCGGACGAGGCTCAACCGGCGCTCGATGCTGCCAGTCGTGCAGTGGCGCTGCTGGGGTTGGACGGAACGGTACAGTCGATCGGCGATTCGCTCCTTCAGCAAGAGCAGCAGACCGGGGAAGCACTGACAGGCGATGGCGCATCATCGGGCATCGACGGCGCCGATGGTCAGGACGACGACTCGCCGGATCCCGACGAGACGCTGGAAGACAAGCGTCACCGCATGTCGGACCTGCTGCATCGTCTGGGCCTCAGTCAGCCGGAACGACAGAACGGCTTTCGCAAGTACGCGCATCAGACGTACGGTCGCGGTTGGATCGAACGCATCGCTGATGTAGATGCGATGAATGCGCGTCTCAAGAATGCGCTCGACGATCCCGCCTCGCTCGACGTCGAAATTCAGGACGCGATTGCACAAGCTGCCTACGTCTAACCTTGGCCAGTCCCCCTTCGGGGGCTGGCATCCTTTCTCCGTGTCACACAGCCTTTCTCGCTCGCGCATGAGAGCATTTCAGCAAGAACCGCTTGCTCAAATGCTTTCGACCGCGCTCACACGTGCGCATCGAATTCGTCCGCTTCGGCGGCCCATCTACTTGTTCGCGCGAAGGAGATTCCAATGCGTAGAGTCGGCAACTTCACGCTGTTCTTCGGCGCGGAGGACGCATTTAGCAACTGGCATCCGTGCCGCTTTTCGTACCACGACGTCGCTTTCGTCAGTGTTGAGCAGTTCATGATGTTCTCCAAAGCCAAGCTGTTTGGCGACGAGGACATCGCTCAAGCTGTGCTAGCCACGCATCTGCCGAAGGAACAAAAAGCCCTTGGCCGCAAGGTCAAAGGCTTTGACCTCGATACATGGAAGGCGAAGCGCGAGTCGATCGTGTACGTTGGATGCCGCGAGAAGTTCGCGCAGCATCCGGGTCTGCGAACGCTGTTGCTTGCGACGGCGCCGACCGAGCTTGTCGAAGCAAGTCCTTACGACACGATATGGGGCGTGGGTCTCGGTGAGCACCATCCAGACATCACGGACAAATCGAAGTGGCGCGGCCAGAACCTTCTGGGCAAGGCGCTGATGAAAGTCCGCGACACGCTGTCAACGTAATCCGTTTCTTAGCGCGCCCTAGCGGTGCGTCGGCAAATACTGGCTACCTTCGGGTGGCCCTTTTTCATTTATAGGAGGCGATTTGAAGATCGCACATTTTTCTGACCTGCACTACGCGCCGGGAAATCTCGAAGAGTCGGACCGATGCTTCGGTTTCGGCATCGACCATGCGGTGCTGGCCCATGCCGACGTGGCAGTCATCTCGGGTGATGCGACGGACCATCGTCTCGACGCACACGCGCCGTCGTTGAACCGCCTCGCACGCCGCATCAACGGTCTGAGCGGCAGCATGCCGGTCCTGATGCTGCAGGGCACGTTCTCGCATGAGCCGCCGGGCACGCTGCGCAACTTCGAACTGATGGCAACGACGCATCAGATCTATGTTGCGGAACGCGTGCAGCAGGTAAGCCTCCACGAGGGGCGGTTCTACCCCTCGGACGGCCCGGTGTTCTCGGACGACGAGCTGCGCGAGGTTCTGGCAATCGGCGCTAATGTCGTGTTCACGTGTCTGCCCACGGTCACTAAGGGGGCGCTGGCGGTCGCTGTTGGTGCTAAGGAAGCAGGGACGGGTCTGGAAGGCGTGCTGGGCGACTATCTCGCCGCAGCAGGGCGCGTCAACCAGCAGCTTCGTGCCGCAGGCATTCGAACTGTCGGGGTGTCACACGGCACGGTCAACGGTTGTACGACCGAGCACGGCGTGACGATGGCAGGGTTCGACCATGAGTTCTCGCTTGGCAGTTTGTTCGACGCCGAATGCGATGCTTTCATGCTTGGACACATCCATAAAGCGCAGCAGTGGGAGCGAGCGGGGCGCGTCGTGGCCTATCCCGGTTCCATCGGGCGGTTCCACTACGGTGAGGAAGGCGACAAAGGCTTTCTCATGTGGAATGTTGAGGTCGGAAGCGCGCAAGCTGATCTGGTCGTTACGCCTTCACGGCAGACGATCTGCGTCGACTTTGATGGACCGCCCGACTTGCAGCGCCTCACGGCAATCGCGCTTGATGCGACCGACAAGTTTGTACGAGTTCGTTGGCAGGTCGACGAAGAGCACAAACAGTCAGTGGACCGTGACGCGATCGCCGCGCTGTTCAGCAACGCGGCCGAGCTGAAGGTCGAAGCTCGCATTCTTCTCGTCGTCCGGTCACGCGCCCAAGGCATCAGCCTCGAAACGTCGATTGACCGGAAGCTCGAGCGTTGGTGCGAGCACGCTGACGTCGATCCGGCGCCCTTGCTTGACCGGCTGCAGTTGCTGGAAACCGGGGACGCGGAGGCAATCGCCGCTGGCGTGCTGGCGCGACTGAGCGACGCTGACGCATTGTCGAGCATGTCCGAGCCTGCGCCGGTGACGGCCCACGTAGCTCCGGATAGCGATGTTGGCGACGATGCACTGCCCATGCCCGATGCGACGGTGGAAATTGTCGAGTGGGCTTCGGCAAGTCAGCTTTCGTGGCTCAACGATGATTTGTTCGCGGCTTAATTAGCAAATAAAGTAGCCGCGCATGCAGAGGAGGCAAGTATGGCTCCTCCGCCTGAACACGCAAGCCGTGTTCCGATAGCCGACTGTCAACGTCGCTATCGAAACACAGGTTTTACCGCGTCTTTGACGCATCGATTCGTAGTGGCAGGACCTTTCTCTAGCAGTTCATTTCTTCTTTCACCCTGGCGGGGAGCGATCCCTTCCGGGGCAGCACTCCGCCCACCATAACGGAGTGCATCATGTTTGGTCTTTATCCCGCTGGCCCGAACTGGGTTCGCACCTTTGCGTTGGGCGACTGTTCATCGCGTGATCTTCAAAAGTCGTTGGTCGAATCGGCCGGCTTTACCGCTGCGATTCAGCATCAGCCGTTCGGTCAACACCGCGGCGCGGTACTGGCGCAGTTCGGTCAGACGCTGTTGCTGGTCGCCACAACCCCCGGGGCGTGCGAGATCGCCGTTACGCCGACCGTTGAAATGCAGCACCTTCTCTGGTCCTATCAGGAAGGCTATGCAAGTCAGTGGTCTGCTGCTGAGATCCGTAGCCTCACCGGGCATAGCGGCTGGTCCGATCTTCTGATGAACGCGCGTCGCGAGTTCGGCAAAGTCTGCGACAACGTGGCGGCCGCATTAGACGGAACGCTTCAAATGCCCAAGGCCCCGGTGCGATCTGTGTCGTCCGTCGTAATGAACGATCCGTTTCCCAACGAGGACGACGACGCGTTCTACTCGCAGATGGCAGCGATGTCCGCCTCGATGAGCGTATCGGAGGACCCGTCATGCGGCCTCTGAAACTGACACTGGAAGGCTTCGTTGGCGTGCGCGATGGCATGAAACGCGAAAGCGTCACGCTGGATCTAGAGACGTTGCCGGATGGTTTGATCGCCTTGACCGGCCCTAACGGGGCGGGCAAGACCACGCTTATGGACAACCTGCATCCGTATCCGATCATGCCGTCGCGTGCATCGAAGCTGTCGGTCGACGCGTTCTCGTACTGGGATCACATCTGTGGCACCAGTGCGTTGAAGGAACTCGAATGGGAGCACGATGGCATTCGCTATCGATCGTCGTTCACGTTTCGCAAGCCCGGCAAGACAGGCAAGGCGGAGTACTACCTTGCCTATCGCGGCGTCGACGGTACGTGGCGCCCGGTGTCTTTGCCCGACGGGACCGTGTCGGACGGCAAGACAGAGTCGTATAACCGCTGTGTTGAGGCGATCAACGGTTCGTTGGAGACGTTCTTCACGAGCGTGTTCTCTGCTCAGAACCGACGGCCGCTCGCGTCCTACGGTGCGGGCGAGATCAAGACGCTGCTGGCTGAACTCCTTGGCATCGACCATCTAAAGGCAATGTCGGCGAAGGCCGCTGATGTCGCGAAGGTGCTCGGCAAGTCGCTCGAAGGCATCCAGTCTGAGCTGGGTGCGCTAGCCGGAAAGCGGCAACGCGAAGCAGACGCTGAGCAGTCGATCGTCGCGCAGGGCAACACCCTGCGTGTCGCTCGGGAGCAACGCGATGCAGCGCTTGCGCATGCGAGCAAGCTGACTCAAGAGCGGGCGACCCTTGCGGCAAAGCAGAGCGAATCGGCTACGGCCGAGGCGCGCCTGCGAGAGCTGGGCGTGCGCCGCGACGAGTTGGGGCGTGCCCGGAAGAGCGCAGCCGACGACGAGCAAGCGGCAGCGGTTCGCTGTCAGCAGCGCGTTTCCGTGCTGAGTCGAACCGTGGCCACGCACCAAGCAACGTTGGCTCGCCGCGAGGCGATCCTCGGTGCGGCGGCGAAGCGCGAGGAGGCCGAGTTGGCGATTGCGCGTGAGGAAGCGAGGTTTGCTCCCCTGCAGCGCGACATTGCCGATTTGGAGGTGAAACGCGCGACGTTGACCACGCTCGATGCGACGCTTACCAGCTTGATGAGCCAGGGCACGACGAAAGCCGCGCACTTCGACACGTTGAACAAGCAGGCTGCGGTGGCGGAGCAAGTGCCGTGCGTCGGTCATTCGATGCATGCGCAATGTCCGCTGCTCGCGCAAGCCTTTCAAGCGAAAGAGCAAGCGGAGGTCCAGCGTATATCGGTGGCGAATCTTCGCGCGGAGTATCGCGAGAAGAAGGCGCAGGCCGAATCCTTGGCGCTCGTGCCGGCTGAGTTGGCGGCGAAGCGTGTAGAGATGCTCGCCATCACCGATGCGGCCGCGCAGTTGCGCCGTGCCTTGCAGGCGGCGGCAGAGCTTGCCGCCACTAAGCCGTTGCTGGATGCAGCCGTGTCGGGACTTGGAGCGGCGCAAGCTGAGTTGCGTTCGATCACCGAGGAAAGTGTCGCACGTACCGCCAAATACCAGTCTGAGAAGACGCGTATGGAAGCTGAGCTTGCTCGCATTACCGAGGAAGTCGGGCGACTGGCCGCCGTCGATGCGACAGCCGCCATTGCGAAGCTGGACCGTGACATTGCAGCGAACCGGGAGACCATCGCCGCACTGGATGGTCGAATCGAGCAGTCGATCCGCGCGCAAAGTGTATTGCAGGCCGAAGCGGAAGCGTTGGCGTTGGAGTTGGCGAAGTTCTCGGCCACGCAGTCGCGTGCCGATCGCCTCTCCGACGAGATCGCGCAATGGAAGCTGCTGGCTAAGGGCTTGGGCAACGACGGCGTGATCGCGTTGACGATTGATGACGCGGGTCCGGCGCTGACGCAAACCGTCAACGAGCTGCTGCTCGCGTGCTACGGGATGCGCTTCACGGTGGAGATCCGCACGCAGCGCACGCTTGCGAGCGGTGAACTGCGTGAGGGCTTCGAGATCCTCGTTCACGATGCCGAGTCCAACAGCAGCAAGTCGGTCTCCGTTATGTCCGGCGGTCAGAAGGTCTGGATCAACGAGTGCCTCACACGGGGCATCGCGCTCTATCTCGCGCAGAACACCGGTCAGCCTTATCAGACCCTGTTCAGCGACGAGTCAGACGGCCCGCTCGATCCCGAACGGAAAGTGCAGTTCATGCGCATGAAGCGCGAGGTGCTGCGCCAAGGTGGGTATCAGCGGGAGTTCTTCATCTCGCAGACGCCCGACCTTGTTGCAGAGGCCGACGCAGTCATCGACGTACAGGCGCTTGCCGCCTGATCTCTTTTTAACCCTTGTGGGGAGTTGCCCACAAGGGCGCTCCCTTTTCCCTTCTTTCTCGCGCCTTCGGCGCTGTTCCCACTATGGCAAACCTTTTGATGCTGCTGCTGGCGGCAGCCGGCAGTCCGTCTCACTCGAATGCAGTGCCTCACCAGCCGCCTGCGCAGCAAGCGGCACCGGCCAATGCTCAGTCGCAGCCGCCGCGTGCGCCGTCCCTGCGTCGTGCGGCTGCGTTCGATCGTGGCCGTTTGCGTCGCATCTGACAACGGCTCTTCTTCTTTACTTTTTGATTGGGGCCTTCCATGACCTATTCCTGCACTGATTTCGTCGACGACGTACTTAACGACATGGTGATCCGAAGCTGGATCAAGCCGGAGCAGTACGGGGCAGACGACCCGCAAGCTCAATGCAATGCGGTGCTGGGCGCGATTAGCGACGCTGAGGTGTCGCTGCGCCTCGCCGCTGACGCGAAGCAGTTTCATGCGGAGCTGCTGGATTCCGTCGAAACGCTGACCGCCATCGCCGAGCAGCACGGCGCGCTTGCCCTCGCGAATGTCGTCTATCTTCAGACGGCCTTCTTGAAGGGCGGGGTGATCGAGCTCACGCGCGATGAGGCGGAGGCACTCTCGTTTGTCAGAGAGCTGCCCTCAGGCGGTCGCTGGTGGCAGAGCGTCAAGGTGATCGACTAAGCGGCACAAACGCTGTTCAATTTCTTTTCTCAACCCTTGCGGGCAAGCGCCCCGCTGGGGTCGCTCCGCATTCTTTGTGTGGAGTGTTTCTATGTTTGAAGCAGCGAAGCTGGGGCATTGCCCGAACAGTTTCTAAACCTCGAAGCGGCGATTGATTACATCGCCGGCACCGCGACGTACGCGGGCGAAGTTCGCCCTTGGGTCCGGAACGTCGAGACGAAAGTGTTCTTTGTGATTGGCGGCAGAGTGCAACCCCAAAACGGGGTGCGCCAATGACGCCGCCGTGGCTGGAGCAATACGCCAGTGGCCAGAAGACCGGCTACGCGCAAGCCTTCATGGCGTACGCCGAGTACTACGGAGTCGATGGATCTGCTGACGATGACCCGGAAATTGAGGAGCGGATCGCCATGAATCGGCAGCCGCTCGTCGGTTACGCCAGTCGCACAGCCACACGCCGCAACCTGGCCGCACTGAAGGGCGCCGACTGGCGCTTGTTGGTCTCGGCTAAAGGCGAATTGCGTACTGAGGGCTTCGATCGCTACGCGTTGGATAACGGCGCTTGGACCGCGTACCAGCAAGGTCAGCCCTTCGATCAGCACGCGTTTGCGGTCGCCGTCGAACGGCTGGGCGAGCGGGCCGATTGGCTTGTCCATCCGGACATCGTCATGGGCGGGATCGCCTCGCTCGACTACTCGTTGAAGTGGCTGGAACGACTTCGCGGGATGCCGTGCCGGATGCTGATCGCAGTTCAGAACGGTATGCAGGTTGAAGATCTCGCCTCGTTGCTGTCGCCTGCTGTGGGCATCTTCATTGGCGGTTCGACAGAGTGGAAAGAGCAGACGGCGCACGTGTGGGGGTCTCTCGCGCGACGCCGTCACTGCTACTTGCACGTCGGTCGCGTGAACTCGGCGCGGCGCATCCGCATCTGTGCGGCCGCCGGTGCCGACAGCTTCGACGGTACCAGCGTGAGCCGGTATGCGAAGACGCTTCGTCGGCTGGATCGAGCAACACGGCAAGCAGACATGTTTGCCGCAGCGCACGACGGCCTTGAAGAGGCCCAACGTGCGACGGCTGACCTTTTCATTTGAATTAGACCATTAACCCTTTCGGGAGCGCATCCCGAAGGGTCGCTCCTATTTGTTTCGGAGCGAAAAGATGGAACAGGAAATTCTCTCGAAGATGGAAGCTGCTATCAGCGTTATGCAGCGATACATCGAACTCGGGCATAGCCTGAGCTGCGCCTACTCGGGCGGCAAGGACAGCACGTGCGCTTTGGTTCTGATGGTGGAGGCGATTCGCCGTGCCGGCGGCACGACGATCACGCACCACGTTCAGTCGGCCGACACGACCATCGAGAACCCAACGATCGCAAACTTCCTGCACTCCGTGCTGGACGAGTTGCAGTTGTATATCGAAGCGTCGGCGTTGCCGGTGCAAGTCCACGTGACGACGCCTTCGTTGGCGAGCCAGTTCGTGGTCTCGACGATAGGGCGCGGCACTTTGGTACGCACGCCTGAGAATGGCGTGCGCGACGGTAGAAGGACGAGAGCGTGCGCCGACGAGTGGAAGGTACGGCCGGGCGGCCGTCTTCGAACGTTGCTTGAACGCCGGGCGGCAGATGACGGTGCCCGCGAAGTCATAACGGTGCTCGGTCTGCGCAGGGATGAAAGCACCTCGCGCGCGGTGGCAATGGCCGAACGGCGAGATAGCGCCGAAGTGGCGGTCAGAAGCAGAACCGGGGCGCTCACACTCAGCCCGTTAAGCGAATGGTCCTCAGATGATGTTTGGACGATGCTCGCGCTGCTGGCGGATGCTCAAAGCCTGCCGTTTCCATCGCCGTTGATGCCACGCACGATACACCGCCTGTCCGAGATTTATCGCGCAGGGAACGGTGGAACGTGTGGTGTCGTGGTGGGCGACTCGGGCGCGAGGGCTTCCTGTGGAAGCCGTTTTGGCTGCGCCATATGTTATGTCAGCGGCGATCGCGACAAGTCGCTTGAGGCCATGATCGAGGATGAGCAGTATGGGCATCTTCGACCGCTGAACGACTTCCGCAACTACCTACTCGCAATCCAGTGGGACATGTCGCGCCGGGAGTTGGTGGGTCGTTCGCTGAGCGATGCGGGCTACACGCGCATCCAGGCAGACACGTACAGCTACCTCGCGCGTGTTGGTCTACTGGAAATGCTCTGCAGTATTGACGCGGCTGAGCGCGACCGCGCCGAAGCGCACTCCGGGGCACTGGCGACTGGCTTAATTCCCGATACGGAAGAAAACCGGCTGCTGTGTGAGCCGCAGTTTGAGTTCGTCACGCCACAGCAGTTGGTGGCGATCGACTTCTTTCTCTCGATGCATCATTACGCGCCGCATGCGTTTCCTGCACTGGCGGTTTGGCACGACGTGAATGTGCTTGGGCGTCGGTATCCGGTTCCGAAGCTCGACGGCTTGCCGAAGACCGATATCGTCTTGCACGGCTGGTATCACGTCGGGCAGTACGACCGAGACGCACCGTCACTCGGGCTGCGCTCGTTCGATGCAGAGCAGTGGAATCCGTACCGGCATCCGGGTCGGCCCGGGCGATATGCGAGGACGACTGGCGGGGAGCAGACCGTCTACTTCGAGGAAGCCTCGCAGTTCGAGGTGGATGCGGAAGCGGCGTGCCTGTTCGTCACATGCACCTACGACACCGCCTTCATGCTGGACACGCAGCATCGCGACGCAATTGATTCAGCGCATTTCTGGCTGAACGAGGGCACCGTGAAGCTGCCGACCGGGATGGCCCAGCGGTATCAGGACATGGCCAAACGCGGGCAGTACTTCTCGCGACTCGCTCAGCGTCTGAACCTGACGCCGGCAGAACTCGACGTGCATTTAATCGAGAACGCCGTTGGCGACGACGAGCATCAAGCGTTGTTGGGCTATGACACCACGCAGTTGAGTCTCTTTGCAGAAGCGGCGTAGCCGCAGCCAAGCTTTTGAACACGTCCCAGGCTAAAACCCTGGGACGTTTTTTTTTGCGAGGTCGAAATCGTCGAAGTCCGGCGAGGGTAGTGTTTCGCCTGGCTGCACCCCAAGCAGCCGCAGCGCGTGCATCATCGCCGCGCTTTCGCGAGCGAAATCTAACCGAAGAGACTCGCCCTCCATCGTGGCCTCTATGCCGGAAAACACGCTAAAGGTATGGAGCGCGAGGTTCAGCGCACGAGCAATTTCGCCGTCGCGCGTCTTTTGATCGAAAATCGGATTCATAGCTGCCCCTGGGCTCGGCATCCCCTGTAAGAAGCAGGCACCGTGCCGGGCGGGAAGAAACGCCTCACGTGCTTCGTGCTCGCACCGACGCGACGGCGAAACGCCCAAAAAGCTTGGAGCAGGCCTTCATTGAAACAATCTCGTTTCACCTGCGTTGATTGCGGCTTCTGCCAGCCCGTGCATCATCCTCGAACCGATTATCTCTGGGAGGTCGGGCAATAGCTCTTTTTTGAGTTCGAGGACGGCCTTGGCGGTGTCACGACCATCGCCTTCAAGAAACGACTTTTCGAGGCTAAACCACATTAGGGTAACGTCGGTCCACTCGTCGCTTTCATAGCTTTTGCTTGAGGTAACGGCGATGACTCGTCCAAGACAGAAGAGTGCCAGCGCTATCCACCCGGGTTGTCGTGGGTCGCCTGTGAGCTTGCGATGCGCACGTGTAATTGCAAGAGCGATGGGGTCGTCCGGATGCGCCGGCTGGTTTTTGTTGAACTGAAGCGCCAGATGCGGATCGCTTGACCAAAACTTCGTATGGGCAATGCGGATCATCTGATCGATGAAGTCCACGAATTTCTGGTTTCGGAATGCTTGCTGCATGCCCTCTGCCCAAGCTTGCGGCGGCACCGCCTTCAATTGTTTCGTCATTCGTGCGGCGTTGAGCGGGGCCTCTCTCAGGGCTTGGGCGAGCTCATCCTCTGCTATGGCGTCAGCAACCTGACCGAACATCGATAATTCGCCCGCTTTCTTTGACATATTCGAAAATCGGGCGATCGATGCGAATGTAGGCAGCACCTGAGGGTGTCGCACCATCTCTGCGGCCAGAGCAAGGCCCTCGCGCGTGCGATCGTCGAGACCAGAAGATTTGCCGCGGCTAGCTTTTCCCATTGTCGACTCGGAGTTGGCAGTGCACGGACGACCAGCATGCCACAGGCAACGGAGCGACTGGATGGCGTGTGCATCGCAAGACGGGACTCCTCAGATTGGCCCGCTCAGGATTCACGCGCCACTTGCAGGTAGCGCCTAAGAGCTTCAATCGGGTGGTCGATGCGGCAGACGTTAGCGAGCCACAGACGAAGCTCGTAGGCGGAGAGCGCCCGCATTTTCAACCAGCGGCTCACATTTCGTGACGAGCGGTAGGTTCGACAATTGCTATCGGACAAAGCACCCGGTAGCTAGGTTCGATCAAGATGGAAATCACCCTTGTATCACACCAGCCCCCACCACTCGGATCGGTGGACGATCTGCATCGGTTTCATTTCGACGGTGATGACGGCTTGGGTACGCTTACAAGCCACGAAATCACGCTTGGAACCGTTCGCGTGATCGCCGCGAACCTGCAATATTAAGACGCCATCACCATAGTGCTTCGCTCAATCGTCAGCACAGAACGCGCCGACTACGACACCTTGATCAGCAGGACCTACGCGGATGGCAACGACGCCGACGATGCCCCATATGCAGCAGTCCCCAGACGAACCGACACAGAAGACCGAGTACCGCGAATGGACCATCGACTCGCGGCCTAACCGGATCGGCCAAATAGGCACTCTTGGTGCGAAGTTGAGCGCAAACCCACCGAAGACGAGGCTGAGGGG
Source organism: Caballeronia sp. LP006 (assembly GCF_031450995.1). Taxonomy (NCBI): domain Bacteria; kingdom Pseudomonadati; phylum Pseudomonadota; class Betaproteobacteria; order Burkholderiales; family Burkholderiaceae; genus Caballeronia; species Caballeronia sp. LP006. The sequence goes on from NZ_JARTVW010000006.1 coordinate 320,814, forward strand.
CAAATCTTCCACTTTTCCGATATCGGGTACTTCGATACCGCGCGCGCGGCGCATGAACGTGCCATCGCGTGGGCGAAGGCGTGGATAGAAGAGAACTTCTAGGCAGCGTAGTGTAGTACGGGCAAGGACTTTGCGCTGACATCGCGAAACCTATCTTTCAGGGATTCGCGAGATGACGATCGGTAACGGACCGGTGAACGAGGTTATCGTCAGGCCGGACGAGCATGCTGGATGGCGCATCGCGGTTCACGATGCCGACCGCCCGGGGGGAGTCTTTGTGACGATCGTGGCTCAGAAGCAAAAGGCGCTGGACCTTGCCGCGCACCTGTATCCGCAAGCGCAGATTCGCGCTGTCGATGATCCTCCGGTCAGCACATGAAAAGGCGCTCCTCAAGCGGACGCGGGCAGACCGCTGTTGAGCCGTTGCCCGAATCGATCGCGCCCCAACTGGCGACGCTCGCGCGCCGGCCGCCCGCGAGCGGTGACTGGCTTTATGAGATCAAGTTCGACAGCTAACGCCTGATGTTCAGAGTCGAACATGGCAAAGCGAAGCTCATCACGCGCGGTGGGCACGACTGGACCGAGAAAATGCCCACGCTGGCGACGGCTATTGACAAGATGCCGGTCGACAACGCGTGGCTAGACGGCGAGGTAGTCGTACTCACCGAGAGTGGCCTTCCCGACTTCAACGCTTGGCAGAATGCGTCTGACCAACGCAGCACGGCGCAGCTGACCTTTTTCGTATTCGATATCCTGTTTCTCAACGGACGCGATCTGCGGGCATGCCGCTCTCGCAACGCAGGGAGTTGATCGGCCAGACGGTGAGCGAGCGTGTCCGCTTCAGTGAGTCCTTCACCGAAGACCCGCAATCGCTGCTCGCGTCCGCATGCTGCATGCGACTCGAGGGCATCATCGGCAAACGCGCCGATGCGCCGTATAGGTCCGGTCGCTCGATGGATTGGATCAAGCTGGAATGCTTGCTTAGGCAAGCATTTGTCGTTGGTGGCTGTACGCGAATAGCGGGCACGAAGAGCGGCATGCGATCGTTAATGCTCGGCGTGCAAGAACGCGATGGCAGCTTGCGCTTCGCCGGAACCGTAAAAGCGGAATTGAAGCCGCGCTTGCTGGCTAAACTAGAAAAGAAGGTAACGAAACTCCTTCGCGACGATCCGGCTTTCTACAACCCGCCCCCGCGCGAGAAAGATCGGGACTTCTTCTGGCAAGAGCCCGAACTCGTTTTCGAAGCGTCGTTTCTCGAATGGACGCTGTCGGGTGAAGTTCGTCATTCCGTTTTCCAGGGCATGCGCGAGGACAAACCGGCCACCGCCGTGACCGAAGAGACTGTCGTCGACGTCGATGAACCGGAGAGCCTGCCGCAGGCCCAGGGAACGACGCGGGTGTCACCGGGCCGGGCGCGAACGCTCGTCATTGCCGGCGTGAAGGTGTCCAACGCCGGGCGCATCTTCGACGACGTCACGCGCATCAAGAAAATCGATCTCGTGCGCTACTACGACGAGATCGCGGAGTTCGAGTTGCGGTACCTGAAAGATCGGCCGTTGTCGCTTCTTCGGGCACCGGACGGCATCTACTGCGAGTTGTTCTTCCAAAAGCACGAGGAACGCTCGAAGATCCCCAGTATCACGCGGCTACCGGTCGAGATGCACCCAAGCCACCCGCCGCTGCTGGTCGTCGACCATCACGAAGCGCTCATCGGCCTCGCGCAGATGAACGTGGTCGAGCTGCATAGCTGGAACGCCGTACAGCCGGACCTCGACCATCCCGATCGTTTCATCCTCGATCTCGATCCAGACCCCGAGCTGTCTTGGCAGATGATGCTCGATGCGGCGACGCTATCCAAGGTGTTGCTCAACGAGATCGGACTCAAGAGCATCATCAAGACGAGCGGCGGTACGGGCTTCCATATCGTTGTGCCGCTCACACGCCGACAGCGGTGGGAGGAGGTAAAGGACTTCTCGCATGCGGTCGCGCGCTACATGGCGCGGCTGATGCCTGAGCGGTTCTGCGCCGTTCTTGACCCCAAGAACCGGGTCAAGAAGATCTTTATCGATTACCTGCGCAACAGCAAAGGGGCGAGCACGGTCGCGTTGTTTTCCGCACGCGCTCGGTCAGAGATGGGCGTGTCGATGCCGATCGCGTGGGACGAGCTACAAGACATCGGCCGCGCGGATCAGTGGACGATCAAGACGGCCGCGCAGCGCTTGCACTCCCTCAGGACCGATCCGTGGCAGGGTTTCCATCGAACAAGGCAGGGCATCACGGCGGCAATGCGTCGCGCGGTCGGCATGCGCTGATACGGGCTGGTCCAGGGCATTAAGTCGTCGCTTCAGTCGCCGCTTTATCGGCAGACGACGCGTGTCCTATGCGCGGACAGAGCGTCGTTTCCCCGCTTTTTCATCGTTTGGTGATCGGCATCGCACATTTACACTTATTTTCGTGGCGATGAACAGCACGAGCCGCACGAAGGCATTCACCGAGACTCCGGCCCAACCTCCACGCCTATCCGGACAAGCGATTGCCGCACGCGCGTCTCACGTTCATCGCTTCCTCATTCGCATTAAGTCGTTTCGGAGAAGCAGTCGTTGTCTAGCAGTACGCAGGAGATGCAGTAGGGAAGTAGTCGTTGAAGCGCAGCAGTTTAGAAACCGCAGCAAACTTCGTTGTCACGTTCATAGGTGTTAGGTGAGCCTCGCCCCGGGAAATCGGTCGAGGCTCTTTTTTCGGTCTTGCCATTCGACGGCACGGCGAATCACTCCTGTCGCCACGAGCCGATGTCTGGCTACTGTGTAGTACCTCGGCTCCCCCATGCGGTCGTACCCCGCCGCCAGATCGGTGGCGCGCCTCTTGCCTATCTTCCGCGCTAGTTCAATGCAACAGTGGCCGCCGGCCGCGTTCTCAATGAGCAAATGGGGATGAGATGAGCGAGATAAACCGAGACAACAACGAAGAGAAGGCCGTTGAGCCGCAGGACGCGAGGGAGCGTCGCGCGCTGCTGCTGCACTTTGGCGATGTGGTGGAATCAATCGGCTGCGTCTTGAAATGCTCTGACCGCCATCAGACTATCGGTGAGGCTGCCGCTACTGAGGACGCTCTGGCGGGCTTTCAGCTTCTCGGCTTCGTCGCGCCTCTGTTAATGCCGCGCGACTTCGCGATGCGCGCCGCGTCCGCCTACTTCCTTTGGACGAAGGAGCTGCTTGAGGTCCCGCTTAACCGCAAGCTTCTGGCGCACACGGTTCAGCATGACCTCTTCGCCGGCAATCAGGCCGGTTGGGACGCCTAAGTCGAAATGATGCGTGGTGAAGTGCCGTGGGGCCCGATCACGACTTGGAAGCTGGCCGTATACAAGCGGACGCGCAGCCAAGCCGAACGACGGAAACTCCCGCATCAGCCACCGGCGCGAAAGTAATGAAAGGCACGAAACACGAAGAGCCGCCAGCCAAGCCGGCGAAAAGAGTGGTCACGAAGACGTCAAAGATCGCGAAGGAGTCGGACGCCAAACCTAAGCGATCTTCCAAATCCAAGAATGCGTCGTCGGTTGCCAGATGATAGGTGGTGGCGTGTTCGGGGCCTGTATCGCTCAGCAGAAGTTGCGACTAACGGACGTCAGTCCCCCGAGCAAGTGGGACAAGTCTACCAGTCGATGGGCAACAAGGTGTCGAACTTCTCCCTCGCATTGCCAGGTTCCGTACACGGCAAGTAAGGACGCTCCGAGCGCTTCCCTTCGTTGCTTCTCCTGCAATGACGGCCAGATGATCACATTGACGTTCCCCGTTTCGTCTTCGAGGGTGACGAACATCACGCCCTTAGCCGTCCCCGGTCTTTGCCGGACAGTGACGAGGCCGCAGCCACGCGCCAGACGCCCGTTTCGATAGGCTCGCAACGTCGAAGCCGGCATCAGCCGCTGCTCGAGCAGCATAGGTCGCAGTAGCGAAAGTGGGTGGCGACCGAGCGTCAAGCCGGAGGCGTTGTAGTCGCTTACGATATCTTCAGCCTCAGATGGCGCACCCAGCGCCGGCGTCTCGTCATCAATCCGGCTGTCGGCGAGGATGTCACGATCGGGTACGGCAGCAACCGATTGCCACAGTGCCTCGCGCCGATTGCCCGCTAACGACTGAAGTGCGTTCGCGGCGGCCAGCACCTGAAGATCATGACGATCAAGTTGCGCGCGCCGCGCCAGGTCGCTCACACTTCCGAAAGGGCTCACCGCTCGCGCGTTCTCGATGCGCTCCGCCGCGCCATCACGCATGCCCTTCAGCAACGATAGCCCGAGGCGCACGACTGGCTGCTGGCGCCCCGCGCGTGGTTCGAGCACAGAATCCCAGCCGCTGATCATGACATCGATGGGCACTACATCGACACCGTGGCGCCGTGCGTCCTGTACGAGTTGCGATGGCGAATAAAAGCCCATCGGTTGCGAGTTGAGCATCGCGGCGAGGAAGGCCGCCGGCTCATGGCATTTGAGCCAACTGCTCGCATACACGAGCAACGCAAAACTCGCCGCATGGCTCTCCGGAAAACCGTACTCACCGAACCCTTTGATCTGCTCGAAGATGCGCTCTGCAAAGGCGAGGTCGTAGCCTCGTTCCTTCATGCCGTTGACGATGCGATCGTAGTATTGCTCCAGACCGCCTTTGCGCTTCCACGCAGCCATCGCACGACGTAGCTGGTCGGCTTCGCCCGGTGTGAAGCCGGCAGCCAGAATCGCGACTTGCATGACCTGCTCCTGGAAGATCGGCACACCCAGCGTTCGACCCAGTGCCGTCTCCAGTGCTTCACTCGGATAGGTCACCGGCTCGAGCTTCTGACGCCGCCGCAGATATGGGTGCACGGCGCCGCCCTGGATCGGACCGGGGCGCACGATCGCCACTTCGATCACCAGATCGTAGAACGTACGCGGTTGCATGCGCGGCAGCATGCTCATCTGCGCGCGAGATTCGATTTGAAACACGCCGACTGTGTCGGCCTGCGAGATCATCTCGTAGGTGGCCGGATCTTCGGGCGGGATGTCCTGCATTTCAAATCGCTCACCACGCTGCTCGGAGACAATGTCGAGCGTGCGACGGATGGCTGACAACATGCCGAGCGCCAGCACATCGATCTTGAGCAGCCCGAGTGCCTCGAGATCGTCCTTGTCCCATTGAATTGCGCTGCGATCCGCCATCGCGGCGTTCTCGACAGGCACAAGCCGCGTGAGTTTGCCGCGGCTGATGACAAAACCTCCCGAGTGCTGAGAAAGGTGCCGGGGGAAGTTCAGGATCTGTGCCGCGAGCGTCGCCCACATCTGGATCAGCGGATTTTCTGGATCAAGGCCGGATTCCTCGAAGCGACGCAAAAGATCCTGCGAATGATCGAACCACTGGTGGCTCTTAGCGACCTTGTCGACGATTTGCGGGTCAACGCCCAGCGCCTTGCCGGTCTCGCGCAGTGCGCCACGCGGTCGGTAGGTTGAAACGGCCGCCGCGATTGCCGCCCGATCTCGGCCGTACTTGCGATAGATGTACTGGATAACCTCTTCACGCCGCTGGTGCTCAAAGTCCACATCAATATCGGGCGGCTCACCGCGTTCCTTGCTGATAAATCTCTCGAACAGCATGTTGCCGCGCGAGGGATCCACTTCGGTCACGCCCAAACAGTAACAAACCGCGCTGTTCGCAGCCGAGCCGCGTCCCTGACACAGGATGTGCTGGCTGCGTGCGAAACGCACGATGTCATAGACTGTTAGGAAGTAAGCTTCGTAGCGCATCTCGCCGATCAATTGCAACTCGTATTCGAGCTGCTGCTGCACCTCATGCGGAATGCCGGCCGCAAAGCGCTTGTGAGCGCCGATGTAAGTTTCCTGTCGTAGATAGGCTTCGTGCGTGAAGCCTTTCGGCACAAGCTCATCCGGATACTCGTAGCGCAATTCGTCCAGCGAGAACGTGCAACGCTCGAGGATGTTGAGCGTTTGAGCGAGCGCGTGCGCCGGATACAGATTCGACAGACGTAGCCGTGAACGCAGGTGCTGCTCCGCGTTCGGTGCGAGATCGTAGCCGCATTCGGCCACGGGCTTGCCGATACGGATTGCGGTCATCGTGTCTTGCAAGGGCTTGCGCGAGCGCACATGCATCACGACATTACCTAGCGCGACAACTGGGACGCGATGTCGGTCGGCGACGTACTCGACACTTCCGCGATGGATGTCATCCATCGCGCGCTGGTGCAAGATCAACCCAACCCACGCGCGAGCGGGAAAGGTCTCGTTGAGCCATTCGACTTGTGCCGGGAGCGCTTCTTCCTTCGCAGGAAAATCCGGCACGAGGATAGCCAGGCAATCGGGCATCCCACGCAAATGAGCGTGTTCTTTTTCGGGTCTGGAGAGATCGTGCGGCGTGAGCAGGTAACTTCCCTTGGCGGCCCGCATGCGGGCGAGTGTGATTAGCTCGGACAGGTTGCCGTAGCCGTTGCGATTTTGCGCAAGGAGGATGAGGCCAAACGCGGGAGTTTTGTCGGCATGCACGAGCCGAAAATACGGGACCTATCCGTAATTCTGTGGGCGAGGCATATTATGAGAGGTAAAAGTCATGGATATGCCGATGAAGAAGAAACGCACCGTCGCTTCTCAGGCAGCGGCCCGAGGGCCGCTGCCTGCCCTTCCGGAAGGTCTGCTGGATGACCTGGTCAAAGGCCCGATGACGCCCACCGAGGTCCAGGACCTGATGCTGGCGTTCAACAAGGCACTCATCGAGCGCGCGATGGGCGCCGAGATGAAGATGCATCTGGGCTACCTGGCGGGGCAGCCGAAACCCGACGGCCAGGGCAACGAACGTAACGGCGCCAGCGGCAAGACGCTCATCACCGATTATGGCCCGCTCAGGGTCGATCTGCCGCGTGATGGTGACGGCAGTTTTGAACCCATCCTGATTCCGAAACACGAGCGCCGTTTTACCGGTTTCGACGAGCGCATCATCGCCATGTACGCGCGCGGCATGAGTGTGCGCGAGATCCAGGCGTTTCTGGCCGAAGCCTATGGCACCGAGGTTTCGCCCGATTTCATCAGCTCGGTCACCGACGAAGTCATGGCTGAAGCGCTCGCCTGGCAAAGCCGTCCGCTTGAGCCGATGTACCCGGTGGTGTTCTTCGACGCGCTGCGTGTGAAGATCCGTGGCGACGGCGTGGTGAGCAACAAGGCGGTGTATCTGGCGCTGGGCATTCAGGCCGACGGCCAGCGCGATGTGCTCGGCCTGTGGATCGAACAGACCGAAGGTGCGAAGTTCTGGCTGAAAGTGTTCAACGAACTGAAGACCCGGGGCTGCCAGGACATCCTGATCGCGGTGGTCGACGGCCTGAAGGGACTGGCTGAGGCGATTGGCACGGCGTACCCGCGCACGGCCGTGCAGACCTGCATCGTGCATCTGATCCGCAACAGTCTGGAGTACGCCAGCTACAAGGACCGCAAGAGCGTGGCCGCAGCGCTGCGCCCGGTCTATGCCGCCGCGAGTGAACAGGCCGCTCAGCAGGCCCTGGAGGCCTTCGCCGAAGGCCCGTGGGGTGCGAAGTATCCGACTATCGTGCAGTCGTGGCGACGGGCGTGGGAGAACGTCACACCGTTCTTCGTGTTTCCGCCGGACATACGCCGTGTTGTCTACACCACAAACGCCATTGAGAGTCTGAACATGCAACTACGAAAGATCATCAAGACACGCGGCCACTTCCCCAATGACGAGGCCGCCATCAAGCTGCTGTGGCTGGCATTGCGCAACGTGCTGGCAAAGTCAGTACGCGCGGCGTTCGACTGGTCGTCCGCGATGAACCAGTTTGCCATCCTGTTTGGAGAGCGTTTTACCCACGCACGCGGGTGACTCCGCTAACCGCCTCGCACACAAAAATGCGGACAGGTTCAAAATACGAGCCGATGACAAGCGGCAGCTTGTCTTCCTTTGCCTGCACATGCGCGGGCACCACGCCGGCGAGCGAACATTCGTCGGTAATCGCAAGGCCTGAGTATCCCAGTTGCGACGCGCGCAACACCAACTCTTCGCCGTGCGATGCGCCGTGCAGAAACGAAAAGTTCGTGAACGCGAATAGCTCCGCGTAGTCGGGTAGGGTCGACGAAAACAGATCCACGGCGTCAACACCGGCTATCCGAACAGTCCGTGAAGAAACCAGCGGACTTCCTCAGTCTTCACGCTCGGTCTCTCGCGGTAGATCCAGTAACAGCTCTTGTCGGTGGCTTCCGCGACGTAGTAGTCGCGCGTCACGAGTTCGCCGTCGTGCCAGCCCGCTTCGATGCGCTCGCCAGCGGAAACGAGTTTGAGCGGCGAGCCGTAGAATGGTCGGTGGTTTTTGATCATGAGCCGCACCGGCTCGTTGAGTAGCCAGGTGGGGCGCGGAAGTTCGGCCGGGGGCGGACACGCTTGGGCGGTGTCCTGGACCGGTATCCACTGATTGGCGTGTTCAGGCCGGTGGTCTGAGGTGGGCGCAGGCCGCAGGACATTCTCAGGCCCCAAGCGTGCCACCAGCAATTCGAGCAGCCGCTTGTGATCTTCCGTCGAACCGCCCGGGTCGGGAAACAGCGAATCGCTCGGCGGCTCGGCCGGCTGGACTCGGGATGCCGTCAGCCGCACGGCGATGACGGCTGCTTCGAGCTCGATACGTCCAAGTCGCTCTCTGAGCAGGCGGACCAGGTGTTCCTCGTGCCAGGTGGGTTCGGCAAGCGCAATGTCGATCTGCGTGGGCTCAATGGCCTGACGACCGCGCTCGTGTTCCAGCGTGATCGTGGCCTGCGTGAGCGCGAGTTGCTGCGCGCTCAGCCAGCCGCACAGTTGGACGATCAGACGGCGCGCGGAAAAGAGAACGGCCTCGGCATGCTCGACCCGATCGGGCAGTTCGGTGCGCGCGCTGAAAGCGGGTGGCAACTCAAGCCACTCGTAGAGTTCAGGCGACAGGCCATAGGCGCGGTCAAGCGACTCCAATAAGTCCACGCCACACCTCTTTTTAAGCCCTGCACGCGGCAGGCGTCGAATATCGTCGAGCACTCGGCAACCGAGACCATTGAACCAGTCGCTGAACGACCGAATCTCCGGCACCACCACGAAAGGCAGCACGCCAAGGTGGCGTTCGAGCGAACTCATCTTGAGTACGCGTCTGCGCCCGCGCTTGGCGAGCAGCCACGCGCCCTGGCCGGTCGGCGCCACGCTCATGCGGGCGGTGACGCCGATCGTCCTGACCGTCTCGTTGATCTGCCGGCACACCTGTCGAATGCCGCCGAAAAGCCGAAGACTGGCGGTGACATCGACAATGAGGGTTTCTTCCTCGCGCATGGCGACCTGCGGCGAGAAGCGAAGCAAGGCAAAGGCGACTTCACGCTGTACATCGTGTTCACGCGTCGGGTCGCGGTCAACCATCAGCGCATCGGCCGCGAGTGTCGTGACACCTCCTCGTTTCATTCCCACTCTCACCCCCGCGTCTTGTGCTGCCTGGTCCAGCACAATGACCTTGTCGCGTTCCAGCACCACATATCCGTGTTCAGTCGGAGGCGACCACCTCGGACGGAATACCTCCAGCGAGAGCCGGGGCAGGAAGATGGCGACGAATACGGCCATGGGGGCTGAGCAGGATCGGAGACGGTTGAAGGTGGATGGAGAGTGACTCAGTTCGGGTGGGTCCTCGTCGCTTGATGATGTCGACAACGATGCCGCCGTCGGCGGGCCGCACCCCCAGTCGTAACGTCGCGGGTGACGAATCCTGGGCGGCGGCGAGCGGTCGAACCAGAATCAGGAGCGTTTCGGTTGCTTGTGCCGCCAGATGCAATCGCCGCAACGCCTCAGATCGAATGTGCTGCTGCCAGAAGAGCAGGGCGCCACAACTTCGTGCGTTCAGTACGCGCTCGGCGCACCAGAGCGCATCCGCGGTCTTCGGCGCGCGCAGCATCGTGAGCTTGTTCAGCGGCACACCCAAGTAGGCGAAGGCGATGATGTTTGGCACATGCGGGGCTTGCAGGAGAGCGACCGGTCGTTGGCTCGCGGCAATCAGCGCGGGATTGAGCAAGCGCATTTCGCCGATTCCCGGCTGCTGGACGAGCAACTCGACTAAGGAGCCAATGGGCCAGCCCCCGCCGGGTAATTCCGCCGACAAAGCCGCGTAGCCGGTGTCGATCGTCTTGCCGTAGGCCCGCGCGAGTTGCGACCCACGCCAGATCGCAGGATGGATCGCTTCAATGTGCTTGGGCAGAGCGGCCATGGCAAAGGAGGTTCCAAAAACACTGTATGAATGTACAGTGGTATCTTAGCGCAGAAAATGAAGCAGTGAATTGCGCCCTTTTAATTGGAACCGAAAAAAGCTGATCAATAAGCTTAGCCCAGACACTCCTTTTCGGAGATCGCCGAAGCGTGACCAGGCTATGTCGCGCATTCGACGTCGTGACCATGGACGAAGCGTTTCGCGCGTAAAAAGCGGCCAGCCGACGTTTTTGCGCAGGAGAGAGGGTGTGTGGTTCGAACGAAGCCTCTTGATGATTTCAATCGCTGGGAAGTCGACGGCAGGGTGCGCGATCGCCAATACTGTCGAGGGGCGACCCGCAGCGCGTCCGCATCTGCAACCGAGGTCGGTCGATCGGTAACATAGTGGAATACGGACGAAAAGCAGGATCGACATGATGAAACCTGACATCGACGAACTGACTGGCGCACGTGCGGATTTGCTCTGCTTTCTGGTGGCGACCATAGCCGCGTCTTACGCTTTGACGCACGAATGGCGCGTCGATCACGTGGTGCAGAGCTGCCGTATCTGGCTTAAGCGCAATCTCGTCACGATGGACTGGCTCGCGCGCATCCGCATCGGCCAACTGGCCCTCAAAATTGCGCGACGCGATTTGAAGGGAGCGGGCATTGCCGTGCGCCAGGCGGACGTGCAGGCACTGTTCACGAGCGATATGGGCCTGAACCACGCAAGCGCGGTGGTGCAGAAGATGATGCGGCTGTGCCGTGAGGCCACCGGCACGGCGAGCTAGCGGCCCCTTTTAACGATCGGATTGAAGCTCAATACCCTGGGAGACAGCAGTGTGCTACTCGGCGCAGATTCAGGCGGACTACCGGAAATACGTCAAGATGTTCGGCGCGCAAATGGACATTCGTGAGTTTGCGCGCCTGTTCTGGGAGCGCGCCGAAGGTAGCAAGGCCAAGATTCCGAAGGCGATGGAGGACGCATTTCGCGAGCCACAAAGCGACGACGAACGCCAAATCAAAGCATTCATCGATCGGTTCAATGTCGAGCAGACCTCAAAGATCGAGCAGGAGCTTTTCAGGCAGCGCACGCGTCTTGCAGATGCTGAGCGCACGCTGCAAACAAAAACTACCAAAGCCGCTACCGAAAGCAAGCGGATCGCAACTGACAAGATCGAAGCCTCGTTACGACGCCTGGAGGACCTGAACCGAACCGAGTTTAGGCCACGCGACGCAAGGATCTTCCCGGGCACGTTCGCACCGGTCCTGGTGATGGAGAACGGCGAGTACGTCATCAAGCCAATGCGCTACCAGTGCCGAATCGCAGGCAAACCGGCCAACTACGACGTGAAGTACCCCGGCACCTACAATGCACGGCGCGACAATCTCGAAGGATTCTGGAAGCCGTGCTTCGGTCACACGCATGGCCTCATGCTGGTCGATGTTTTCTACGAGAACGTCAGCAAGGCAAAGATGGAAGGGACGCTGCTGGAGAGCCACGAGCGGGACGAGAATGTGGTCCTCGAGTTTCGCCCGAACAACGGGCAGCTGATGTATGTCGCTTGCCTGTGGTCGAAATGGAGCGCACCGGGGGAGCCTGACTTGCTCTCCTTCGCGGCCATCACAGACGAACCGCCGCCGGAAGTGCAGGCCGCTGGCCACGACCGCTGTATCGTCCCAATCAAGCCCGACAACGTCGAGGCATGGTTGAATCCAGACGCCTCCAATTTGGCCGCGCTCTATGCGATCCTCGACGATCGCGACCGGCCCTACTACGAACACCGGCTCGCTGCTTAGGCGGGCGTGCGCTGCGCAGCTCCAAGCCGACGCCGCTAATACGCAGCGATTGATTCAAAGAGACGCTGATCGTCCCGGTCCTGACTAACATGTCGCGATAGACATCCTGGGAGGACGCGTGGACAAACTAGAGAAACACCAAAGAACGCGATCGAAGCGCTTGCTGGCTTTGCAGTTTGCAGTCGCGAGCATCGCTCACACTGAACGCGTAATTTGCGAATTGCACGCGGGCGATGCTTGCACAGTGGGCCTGGAGTGCTCTAGGTCACCGCTCTAGATGGCTCGCAAGCTCCCTCGCTTCGAGCCTGTCGGCATCAGAGAAGGCCGCACGTTCTGGCGCAAGTATCGGGGCAACGCGGACGTCGAGCGCATGTTGCTTGAGATCGCGCAGGCGCGGGAAGTCATGCAGCAGATCGGCGATTACTTCGACTGCCTGCATAAGGTGTGGGTTGAAGAAAATTTGGGGCAACTGGTCGCCCTCGAAAAGATTCGCTTGCTGCTGAACGAGCAAGCCCTCCGACAGCGTGTACTCGCGGGACTCAAACCACCGCCTCGTAAAGGCGAACCCGACGACTGCAATGGGCCCGATGAGCCCGAAGCTGAAGTGATCGGCTAGCCTCAAACAAGCCGAACATTGACTCGAATACAATCTGACGAGCTTTCAGGTCCATGACGTACGTTGCGCGGTGCGCGCGCGCCGTACAAACGCGGGGCACAGCAGTTGCTCAATTTGCTCATCATCTACCTTGAATAGGAGGACATGATGGCAGGCGATACAGCTTATAAACCCGGACAGATCGTGAAGGTGTCGGGTATCTACTCGGTCGTTCACGATGATGGAAAGGACACGTTCGAGGTCACCTGTGTAAAAGGCGAACACTTTCCGCCGACGCGAAGCGGCAGGGGCGCACATTTCGAATTGAAGTATGGCGCGGCCCACGCTCATCAGCATGAGGCACTCAAGGGTACGGGCTCGGGTACAGAATCGGTTTCGCAATCGCGGACTTAAGCCTTCACGGCTACTTCATGCCGACGGCCCGGCGCATTGCGAGCGTAATGCCTTGCCGCGTGCGCCAGTAGCCGTCCCACGGGTCGCGGTACAGAAAGCGTTGCCTCTTGACGGCCTCCAGCATGCTCCATTGATCGCCGCTCTTTACTTCCTCGAGTTCATCCCATGCGATGGGCATCGACACGGCTAAGCCCGGACGGGCGCGAACTGAGAACGCTGCCACGGTGCTCGAACTGCGTCCGTTGCGAAGATAATCGATAAAGATTTTTCCAACGCGGTTTTTGGGACCGAGCACGGCCGAGAAGCGGTCCGGCACAACCCGAGTTATGTGCTGCGCGACAGCTTGCGAGAACGCTTTGACTTCGTCCCAACTCTGTCGACGGGTCAGCGGCACGACGATATGAAAACCCTTGCCGCCGCTTGTCTTGACGAAGGAACGAAGTCCGATCTCATCGAGCACCACCTTGACCAATGTGGCCGCCTCGAGCATCGCGGACCAGGGCAGCGCCGGGTCTGGGTCAAGGTCGAAGATCACGCGGTCCGGATGCGTAAGATCCGGCGCGACACCATTCCACGAATGAATTTCGACCACGCTCATTTGCGCGAGACCAACCAGTGCCTCAGGGGTGTTGGCGGCAAGCAGTCGTGCATGATTGGGATAGACACTGGCGGGCAGTTCTTCGATGCCGGGAATGCGGGCGCGCTCGCTGTGCTTCTGAAAGAACTGCTCGCCCGCGATGCCGTCGGGCGCGCGTACCAATGCCAGTGGTCTGCAATGAAGATATGGCAGCGCCCACTGCGCGATCGCATCATAGTAACGGACGATGTCCAGCTTGGTTAGACCGGATACCTTGTCCATCACGCGTTGTGGATTGCTGATCCTGATGTCGCGAACAAACACGGTCCCGCGCGGGCCAGTGCGTTCGCGTGGCGCGCCAACGCTTTCGACTGCGAGATCGTCCACTGTGGTGCCTGCCTTTTCCTGCGTCACTGCACTCGCCGGCTTGTCTTCTCGCAGTGCCTGAAACACAGGATGCCGGATCTCGCCGGAAGGCGTCCACTCCAGAAACGAGACTTCGGCAACGATGTCGGGCGCCAACCAGTGAAAGTCTCGATCGCGCTCTGGCACCGGTGCATTGTGGAAAGCTGATTTCGTCTGCCGAAGCGAATCCGCGCGCTTGGCGAAGGCAGCCGCGCGTGACGGCGTGAAGTGAGGCGCAACGTTGCCCGCGTAGCGCAGCGATCCGTCTCCTTCGTACACGCCGAGGAGCAACGAACGTACGCCCGACTTCGCGCCCTTGACGCGTGAGAACCCGCCAATCACAAATTCCTGGCGAGACTTGCACTTGAGTTTGATCCAGTCCGGTGATCGGCCAGAGCGGTAAGGCGCATCGCCGCGCTTGCCGATGATGCCCTCGAGTTGCATCTTGCATGCGGACGCAACCAGCGACGCAGGGTCGTCGGCGAAGTCATCGGAAAAGCGGATGAGCGGGCTCTCGACTGCGTCCAACAGCTGGAGAAGCAGCTTGCGGCGCTGACGCAGCGGCTGCTCACGCAGGTCGACGCCATTGAGCCAGAGCAGATCGAAAACAAATAGCACAATATCGGTGGTGCTACGACGATCGAAGGCGTTCTGCAACGCATTGAAATCGGGCTTCCCTGAGGCGTCCAGCACAACCGCCTCGGTATCGAGCCACAGGTTGTCCGCCTCAATCGATGCGAGCGCCTTCTGCAAGCGCGGCATGCGGCTCGTCCAATCGTGCCCGTTGCGCGTAATCAGCGTCGCGGCGCCACTCTCGACACGAGCGAGCATGCGATAGCCGTCAAATTTGATTTCGTAAGACCAGTCACCGCTCGCAGGGTGGCGATCCACCAGCGTGGCAAGTTGCGGCTCGATGATGAGTGGCATCTCGCCTGCCGGCGTTGCCGGCGCGCGTACGCGAGCCTTGCTCGAACCATTCCATCGCCCCATCTCACGACTCGCCGCGATCGGATGGCATGGGCGGATCGTCCACATCGCTACGTGGGAAGCTTTGGCGTGGTCGAGATTGCGGCGGATGTAGCAATAGAGTGGTGTTGATACCGGCCATCTGAAAGACCTCGTCAATCCGTCGAAGCTTGATGCTGAAGTCCATTGGCCAGTGAGACTTATCGTCGTCGTCGCCGAGAACCGTTATGCCGTCATGGATCGTGAGGGCATAGCGCGCTAGCAGAAGAGCATCGACGAATCGCGCTCCGCGCGCGGCCTGTTTGAAGGATACGTGGGTTTTCATGTCGCCATCTCCACGATACGCATGAGGCAAACAGCGGGCCCGACTGCGGGCTCTGATTAGTGTTGTTCCGTGCCGACGGCCCCTTGCAATACTGCGATACGGGTTTATACTAACCTCGTCTCCTCCATGTCTCCTGATATGGGTTCAACCCGCTCCCAACCGAGCGGGTTTTCTTTTTTCAGCGCCGCTTTGTGACTGGTGCGCTCATCTCCGGGTTCGAATCGTCGCCCGGCAAGCTGCCTTGTTGTTTGGCACGCCGCAAAGTCCAACGTCACCGTTGAGTGCCTTCGATCAGAGTTCTGTCGAGGGTCTGACGTAACCGCGTCGCCGTTCGATGGCTGGACAAGCCCATCAGAACACTGACTTCTTCATTGGTTTTACCCGCGATGAGATAGCGTCGACCAAACGTGTTCCGCAGCAGGCGTGGGCTCTCGTCAGATGCGGAAAGATTGGCTTCATGCAAAGCGGCGCGCACACAGATTAGTAGTGTATCCGGCCTCATCGGCTTACCGGAGGCGGTCGTAACGAACAGCCAAGACGTTGCGCACTTCATGGAGCGGCGCGCGTCAAGATATGCGCGCAGCACCTCGACCGCGAACATTTCGATTGGCACCCGACGCGCGATGCGCGCCCCACGCTTATCGACGAAGATGGTCGGGCGTGCGCTTCCCATGTCTATGTCATCAACGCGTAATTGCCTAAGTTCGGCTGCTGTCACGCCTGAGGCAAGGAAGAGCGCAACGATAGCCACGTTCCGCAGTTGTTTGAACGACTCTGGCCTGGACGAGGCGCACAGTCTCTGCAGTCGCGCATCGTCCTCCGCAGACAAATAAATTGGCGTCGGTTCATCTTCCGGCCAGCTTTCGATGATGAGCAGGACGGCGGCCGGATTATCCACGCGCAATTGAATGTTGACCAGATGCCGTGTGAAGCGATCGATCAGTTTGAGGTAGCGAAGCTTTGTCGTCGTACCGGGCGAGCAGTCTCGTGCAAGCTCGGCAAAGAAGCCCTCGACGTGATCGGTGCCGAAGGTCGCAACGGTCTGCCGATGTCCGATGAGGTAATCGTTGAATCGCGAAAACATCGAACGATGCTGAACGATGGATTGTTCTGCAAACGCTCGCCGGTCGGCGCCGACCGCTTCTTCGCGTTGCCATTGCCCGTAAGCTTCTTCAGGATCGGACAGCCATAATTCCATGTCGTAAAAGTCGATATACTGAATTTGACGAAACCCAACCATAACGCGAAGCTTACGCTTCGCCAAGCCCATCGTCACCAAGAAGAGGGCTGTTCGACGGGCTCTCCGGTACTTGCCGGGGAATGGAGCACGATTAGTCCACTGGCTCCCTGTCGCGGCTCTAACACAAGCACTTTCGCTTGCTTAAGTGTCGTGCGCGAACTGGACTTCAGCGAAGACCTGAGTGCCGTCGGGCAGTGCCAGGGAAAGCGGTTCTAGGCCGTCCGTCGTATTCAGGTCGCTTCGTTGTGGCCTCTGCACCGATGCATCAATTGTCATCGAAAGCGTTTAGGGAGTTTTCAGCAAGGCGTTGGCGTGTGAAATTGTCGGCTAGTTTATGGAGCGCGCCAAGTGAGCGCAGCACAATGCGATGCGTCGGTTGACGACCGCAAGCCTGACCCCAGCGTGATTCCCACTCTGAGACATTTGCGTGAAATCGCCCCTGAATTATTGTCCGCGTGCTCAACCGACGGTGCGATCGGCGTCAACGATTTTTGGAATGCAGTTCTTCTATCTGTCGCTGGTGGAGCATGTCCAGCGGCGAGGTTATGTAATTGGCACGATCCGCCATTCGGTCATATGCAAAATCTGCTGTTTGAATGGCTGCAGTAAACCCATGAACATTGCACCATGACTTCGCGAGCTCATCCTTTCCTCTTCGGTGTCAACGGGGCTCGACGGGTCGAGCGAGCACTTAGCAAGGGCCGGCTATACCAAACGTTAATCTGACAAAAAACTAGCTGGCACGAAGTCTCTGGGCTTTTATAGATTGGTGCCTGTTGGTCGGGAGCCTTAAGGCGACTTGAATCGCGCGTCGCATTCGTTCAATACTGTCCGCGCGTTATCGTCGTGACGCGGGCCGAGCAAAAGGTAAAAAATGATTGACTTCACAGATTATTTGAACAAGAAAGAAGACAAGATCAGCTTCGATCTAGAGGCGTTCTACGCAGGACTGGATGCAAAGGGCACCCACACTGAGCCAAGACCAGCGCAGCGGGAGGCATTGAGGGATCTCACGATCCGCCACGCCGAGCGGGACATCGTGTTGAAGATCAGTACGGGCGCAGGAAAGACCACTGTCGGCCTGTTGTTCCTTTACGGCCACATGAAGATTTCGAAGTTGCCTTCCGTCTACTTGTGCCCGACGACTCAGCTCGTCAGCCAAGTCCTCGCGGAAGCACAGCGTCTTGGTATTGAGGCGCGTCATTACGGTGGCGGCGAACCCATTCCGGCGGCCGAGTGCGTACGCGGAGATGCGATCATCGTATGCACCTATGAAAAGATGTTCAATGCCAGAACCACATTCATGCGTCAAGACGTGAATCTCGTCGCGAACGCCGTTGTTCTTGACGACGCACACGCCGGTGTTGAGGCGATTCGCAAACAGTTCACCCTGAAAATCAGAGACAAGGCATTTGTCGAACTCAAGCGGATCCTTGAGACCCGGTGTAAGGCTTACCACGAAAGCATCTGGGGTGATTTGCAGGGGGAAACCCCCGCTCTGCTGGAGGTGCCGCATTGGATCTGGTCAGACGCACGGCAACAAGTCGTGGAGGCATTCAGCTCGTTTGCCTCGACAGACGCGTTCGCCCTGGTATGGCCGTATTTGCGGGACCGTCTGCCACTTTGTCGCTGCATTCTCTCGAACCATGGAGCGGAAATCGTTCCAGAGGTTCCACCCGTTGATTTGGTCCGGCCGTACGACAAGGCCGCGCATCGGCTTTTCATGTCCGCGACGCTTGCGGACGATTCCGTTTTGGTGCGTGAGATCGGCGTGGATGCGAAAGCTGCACAACTACCGATCATGCCGCCATCAGATCGCGGCCTCGGCGAGCGGATGGTGCTCGCGCCCTCGCTTGTCGATCCTTCCTTGGATCGAGCCTATGTGATGAAACTGTGTGCCGATCTTTCCAAGTCGTACAACGTGGTCGTTTTGACTTCCAGTGATCGCCTTGCGAAGGACTGGGTTAGTTTCGGCGCCACATTCTTTCCGAACGAACAGTTTTCAGGTGGTGTCCAGAAACTGCAGAACAACAGTTCTGGCATGCGTTTCGCAGTTTTCGCGCAGCGCTACGATGGCGTCGATCTGCCTGATGATTCGTGCCGTGTTCTTGTAATAGATGGAACGCCGTACGGAGAAAGCCTCGCGGACAAAATGGATGCCCGCATGACCGGAAGTGCACGCGGTGCGCGAAACCGGACTATCTACCGTATTGAGCAAGGTATGGGGCGTGCAGTGCGCTCACACAAGGATTTCGCCGCGGTCCTCCTTGCCGGTGCGGATCTAACAGCGCTCGTCGGACGACAGGATGCGCTGGAAGCGATGACGGCCGATACGCGTAACCAATTGAAGCTTTCAGTCGAACTGGCGGAAATCGCACGCAAGGAGCATGCAGATCCTGGCGCGACGGTTCGCTCGCTGGTGTTGCAATGCGTCGAGCGGAACGAGGGCTGGAAAAAGTTCTACAACCAGAGGATCCGCAACGTCGCTCACGCTCCGTTTGCGTCCGACAAGTCACGCCTTGAACTGGCGCTGGCAGAACGCGACGCATATATCTTGGCGGCAACCAATCGAGCGATGGACGGCAAGACGCGTCTGCATAAAGCCATCGACGACGTTGCACTGCAAGAGGAGGAACTGGGCATCTACCTCCAGCGGCTCGCTAGGATTACCTATCAGATTGACCCGGGCGAATCGATGAAGCTCCAGCAGTCAGCACGTCTCAAAAACTACGCCGCCTCGATGCCGCCGGAGCTTCCACGCCAAGTCCTTTCTGCAGGAAGCAAAACGACTGCGCAGAAAGTGGCGCTCTGGATTTCGCAGTTCAACCCGCTTACTGCCGCTATCGTCGAAGCTCAGCGGATCGTCGCCAAGCTTGATTTGGGAGGAAACTTCCGCACCGTCGAGGCGGGATTCCTTGAACTGGGGAGGCTAATCGGCGCGGATGCCAGCGCGCCTGACTCGGAATTCAGTGAAGGACCTGACTGCCTCTGGCTACTTAATGGAACGGCTTACGTCATCGAAGCCAAGAATGAGAACGTGAAGTCGCTTCACA
The DNA here is from genome assembly GCF_031450995.1 of Caballeronia sp. LP006. Lineage (NCBI taxonomy): Bacteria > Pseudomonadati > Pseudomonadota > Betaproteobacteria > Burkholderiales > Burkholderiaceae > Caballeronia > Caballeronia sp. LP006. The sequence goes on from NZ_JARTVW010000006.1 coordinate 340,403, forward strand.
AGAAGGATGCCGGGCAGATGCATGTGAGCGTGGAATGGGTGAAGCGACACTATCCCCAGTACGCTGGCAAGATTCAACCGGTCGTCATAGCGAAGGTCACGGGACTAGACCATGATGCGTTGTACCTGGAAGGGACCCGGGTCGTCACCGGAGAAGACTGTCAAAAGATTGGGACGGCGCTTGTACAGTTTTTGAATAAGGTCGCGCAGGAGGGGCCGCTCTTCGCAACACCTGACAATATCCATGCGCAACTCCAGGCATTTGGCCTTCTGAACGAACAATTTTTTGCCAAGTTTGGTAGAAAGCTCCGCTAATGGACTTCGGCGTGCGGGCGGTGGGCAGCCGGAACGACTCTTCTTTGAGCCCGGGTGAATCACTAGTTAACTGCGATCCGCAGGCCGCCAGGTGTCGAGTGGTCGCGCAGATCAATGACAGTTCCTGGGCGAATCGCTAGGTCGTCCTCGCTGCTGGTGCGCGGCACATGCGCAGCTTGGTGGCGGGACACCGCGAATCATTGAGTCGAAAGGGGACGCATATCGCTCGAACCTAGTGATTCACCCGGACCGGCACAGGTCCCATGCAGTTTCTTTAGCTATATGTGGTATTTTAGCTGTTCAGCAAAAGAAGCTTATATTGCTAAATAAAAGCCGCGTGACTTGATTTTGCTGAGCAGCTAAACTAGCTATTTTTCCTAAAGAGACATGCAAAACCCACAACCAGCCGGTCCGGCAGCCGCTCGCAACGATTTCCACGCGGTGGTTGCAGACGAGCTATGCGACGCGCTGGTGGCCGCCACCGCAGGGAGCATCTCGGCCCGCAAGTCGAATGTCCCGATCGATGATGGCACACACCTCGATCTCCTGCTCAGCCTCGACGTCGACGGCAAGCTCGCCGACATCGCCGTCGAAACCGTGCGGAATGCATATCCCCGTGACGTCCAGGCAGCCGTCTGGCGGTTGACTCAGTATGCACTCGGCGGGAAGGAGGCCGAGAAGGCAATTCCGCTTGTTGCGGCAGAAACGCTAAGTCCGGGCGCGAGGGAACTGCTGCGCGAACGTGGAATTGGCTATTTCGAGCGCAACGGCAACCTGTATCTCCGCCGCGCGCCGTGGGTCATCAACATCCAGATGCCAGACCGTAAGGCAGCGAAGAGGGGGGGCGGGACCTCGCTTTTCACTGACGCCCGCGAGATGGTCGTCCATGCGCTTCTGATGCATCGCGGAAAGTGGCTCACGGGCGGCGAACTGGCGGAGATTGCGCAGACCTCGCAGTACACGTGCTCGATGGTGCTGCAAGAACTCGAAAAGCTCGAATGGTGTGAGTCAACTGGTGCGGGTCGCACGCAACGCAGACGCCTGACGAACGCGCGCGCGTTGCTCGACGCGTGGGTGCCGCGTTGGAAGTGCCGAATTGACAACCGCACTCGCTGGCACGTACTCGCCGATCGACCCGACCTGCTTCTCAATGGGCTCACCGAGAAAATTGATCACGCGGCCCTAGCGTATCCGTGGGCGTTCACCGGCTCGTCCGCGGCGAACGTCTACGCGCCGCTGCTGACCGGGACCGACACGGCCGAGATCATCATGCCGCCGGGCAAAGCTGAAGGGTTCGCGAAGGCGCTGAACCTCAAGCGCGCAGAGAAAGGGGCGAACGTAACCCTGATCGAACGCGACGGCACGAGTCTGCAATTCCGGAATGAGATCCCCGACTTCCCCGCGTATTTCGCAAGCCCGATCATCCTCTATCTGGATTTGCTCGATGGGCGGGGGAGGAATAAGGAATTGGCGGAACGCGTCCTCGAAAAACTGGAGATTTGAATGGCAGGGACGAAACCGAAAAGTGCCGACGGCTACTCAGCAGATGTCACCGCCGCCTGCGAGAGCACGTTGCTGACGCTCCTCGGCGCATTCGGGACGCTCAAAGACACGTTACGGCTCGTGGGAGGCCTCGTCCCGCGCTATCTCACACCTGAGCAGCCGCCGGACGTGCCGGCCCACGCGGGGACGGCCGATGTAGACGTCGTGCTAAACCTTCAGGTTCTCGCCGACGGTGACGGATACGCATCGTTGGCCGACCAACTCGAAGCACGCGGCTTTACGCGCCACATGAAGAACGGCGTAGTCTCGTCGTGGCAATGGCAGCAGCAGATCGACGAGAACACGATCGTCCTGGTGGAGTTCCTCCGCGACGCTGACGGCGACAAGCCAGGGCGGGCGGTCAGCGTTGACGGCGAGCGTGTATCTGCCGTGAACATGCCATATGCAGGCATCGTCCATGACTGGTTTGTCGAAAGGACGATCACTGGGACGCTCCTGTCCGACGGCGGTAAGGCGTCCGAGACTATCCGATGCGCTGACGTGCCTGCGTTCATCGTCCTGAAAGCGCTAGCGCTTGACCAGCGCAACGAGCCCAAAGACGCGGCAGACCTGATCCATGTGTTGCAATACTCAGGCAAAATCGATGACGTCGCCGATTTGGTAGTGGAGAGGGCGCTGTCCGGCCAGCATGAGGGCGCGGTGGAGGCGGGCCTCGCCGCGCTGCGCCGTCGATTCTGCGATGACGAACACAGCGAGGGATGGGAGAAGGTTGGCGCGGTCGGCTACGCGCGATTCCACGCGACTGGCGACGAGGACGAGCTAGCGCGCGATCAACGCGACGCAGCAGCGAGGGTACAAGCGCTGGTGGAGAGCGTCGAAGCAAAGGTCGCAGCGCGCCGCGCCGGCTAGCGAAACAATGGCCCGCACGATCCGCGGCGGGCGCGCGTGCCGAGCAGAGTAGCGATCCCGCAGAATTCGCAAGGAACGAGACAAGATGGAAAGAAGAGATGCGCGCCGCGTACGACTTCGCGCGCAACGCCGGCTGCGACTTCGTCATCGGCGTGCCGTCGATTGGCGGCTAAACGCCGGTATCCCTGACGCCGGACCAAGTCGCTCGTCTCGTCACAGACAAGCAAGCCGTTTTCGCAGAGATCATGGGCCTGAGCAACCCCAAATACATCGAGTAAGTCCCATCTCAAGGCTCCGTCTACTGCTCGGAAAAAACGCGGCAAGGTCGCCCCTGCCGCAACTTCATCGTCGGGGGACCGGGTTGAAGCCGGACGAATGGAAAGCGCTGCGAGCGGCCGGCGGACTTTGCACCGTCCACGGCGGATAGGCACCATTCGTTAGCATTCGAAATGCAACGCCACGACCGTGCGGCGACCCTCGTGAGCCTGATGCCTTTGCGCCACCTGCTCACGCTGACTGGAAGAGAGTCCAACCAGCTGAGACGTAAGCGCTTCTTCTTGCGTGATCACCGACCACGGCTTTAATCGGAAATGCTCTTTCCGCCTTCGAATGACGCATGCTTGCTGCTTTGAGACGGCGACACGTAGAACAGATGAGAAACTTAATTGGGCCCGTAAGCAAGATTGCAACGGGCTGGATTTAGATGACCGCATGGGGTCGAAAACGAGCGGTCAAGTGCTGCGAGGCTACCGTTTTATCTTTAGTTCGCGCGATAGACAAAGCGCAAAAGGCTCGATCAATAAGGACTACGAACGAAAAGGCGATAATTCGCTTTATGTCAAATACGATCTGCGGTTGAGCCTGTCTTCTTATCGGTCAACGCGGCCGACCATGTCGATTGTTCGCAATTTGCTCTTGCCTGCGCGCGAGCCGAGCCTTCTCCTGACTTGCGCCGTACTCCGCTTCAGCAGCGGATACAACGCCGGTGATTGCGCCGGTGAGATCCACGCGCATATTGCCTTCGACGAGACAGGTCCAATAGCGTTGGCCACGACACCAGAGCTTGACGCCATTACGAGCGTCTCGCTCGCTCAGCGCAAGCGAAGCCGCTTGGACAAGCACATCCTTGAGAATTCCAACCTTGAGAGGAACCTTTGGTGCGGGACTGCACGGAAAGGCGTGCGGAAAATGTCGCTGCAGCGTAGTGACTGCGCGCGTGGCCGCGTCAGCAGATGTTCCCGGACGCTTCGACGGCTGCTTAATTTCCCTTTCGACGCCTACTGGCGCCGACGTCCGGCGCGATGCGGCCTTTTTGCCCTTCGCGTCCTGGTTCTGCTGCGCCTTAAGCGCAACGAGCTGTTCGAATCCCATGGTGCATGCCTGCAATCAGTCGCCAGATTTTACCAGTCGCCTTCAAACGTCGCCGTTCGGCGCCCGTGGCGATTCTCCAAGGCGGCAGTGCCGAACGCGGCCGCAACTCTAGCTCAAACCCGTTTGCGAAAAACAAAATGAGTGCCGGTCGCGCGGCGACGACCCGTTGTCATACGTCGTTTCGAGCGGCTCGCCGCAACAACCGCGGATCAGTTTCCCATTCATCGCGGGCCCCAATCGCGATTTGCGCGAAGTCTGGATGACTGGGGTTGAGCACATAGTTAGTTTCGGCCGGGACGACCGCGCTCGGCACCGCAAGCACCGCGCTCGTTCGCTTCTGCGCCCACATAGCACCAATCTGTTGCAGCTCGGTCCTTGCGCTGAGCTCTCTCCAGTCGGGCGGCAAATTCGCAGCATCGACGCGCTCGATCAAGGTCTCAGGAAAACGCGCCGGGATCATCACATACCGGGCCCGCAGCGGTGAGTCCTGCACGAGCATCTCGAGGAGCGCAAGCGATTGTGTCTGTGCTGTATATACGAGCGCGACCCCTTTCGGGTTCCACCGCCCACCATAGAGGCGCGCACCTTCGCCGGAAAAGGCGCTATCAGCATACCGCTCTGTCACTACCCGCCATGCCGTCAAGGTCATGCAAAAACACCATGCTCGATGCGCCCAAGCGTATCCATCACGCTATCGGCGCCAATGTCCGTATCGAGAAGACTGAGCGGAGTAGCATCGCCTAGTGCCGCTGCCGGCGCCTTGAGCCACGCGATCGCCAGATCGAGATCTTCGAATACTTCCGCCGCGCGCGCCGCGACACGCGCGAGTCGTAGTAACTTGGCCGACTCCTCGCGGCTGAAGACGCCTTCGCGCTTGCGCCGCGCCAAGGTGCGCTCGGGAATATCGAGCGCCTGCGCCAGTTCTGACTGCGAAATCGCGATGGATTTGAGCATTGAGTCGAGCGCCTGGGAGGAGATGCCGTGACGGACGATATCCACCCATTCGAGGCCCGACCGCGGTGCGCGGCGCAAGACCGAGCGTCCGCCCAACAACGAATCCGCCGAAATTTTGTCGATGACGGCCATAGCGTCTCCTGCCATTTGGCATCTATATTACACCAAATTGGCAGCGTCGGTCGCTGGCGCACTTTCGCCGCTCAGAACGAGTTGACCGAGGCCGCGTGCAATCCGTAGGTATGGTGGTTGCGTGGCAGCCCTCGCTGTGCCGACAACATCTGGGAGACTGGAAATAAACACGACCGAGGCGAAAGGAATGTTGAAGGAGGCAACAGGCAAGGTACAGGAGGCCATCGGCAGCGGTGCCGGCGACGCGATGAGTCAAATCAATTGTAGAGTCGGGCAAGTCGCCGGGACCACTCAAGAGTTCGCGGGCTGCACGGTGGACATGGCTCGATCAGACCGGCGAAAATCCGCTGGCCGTGCTGGGCATCGTTGCGGTCTCGAGCTTTTTGCTAAGTCTGTTGATCGGCGGTGCAGGCGCGTCGAAACAATTATTTCGGTGAGGGCCCTCGCTCACCCATTGATTGAGTCAAAGGGGTGGCGCGGCGCTCGCCGCGCGAGTACAGTGCGCATGCTCGCTGATTGAACTAGCCCATGCAACCGAACGGCCTACGCGCGACGCAGTTTGGGTCATCAACCGATCGTGACCGTCCGTGAGGCTCCTCTGTGTTCGCCGAACCCGAAGATGCACCAATTGGCTGTTGCTAGAGGAAACATCTAGGACGACCCTCTCTTTTCCTCCAAGTTTGTGTGACGGTCTCTCGGAACACTACGAGCCTGCCAATTCGATCGCGTCCGCATCTTACGTTTGGGAATGCGAACGATCATGTTACTTATGTTAAATAGGATGTATAGATCGGTTTCTGTGACTCCATCTTTTCTGTTCGCGCAAGATGGTGTTCAAGAAATACTCGCCACCGCAACTCGCCGTTGCCTGCAAGAAAGCGGCCGCCGGCCCTTCAACTGCGGGAGGTGTGAGTGTAGGGAGGAGCGAACTCTTGGGTGACTTCGCTCTTCGACCTTAGACAACAAGTCGCCGCTGTCGCCTAAGGATGACGGGCGACAGGCACGCCGCCGGCGGTGCGCACGAGCAGCATCATCGTAGAACCTCCGATGACGGCCACCGCGGCAGCCAGCGCGAATGCGCCTGCGAAACTGCCGCTCCATGCCAGCACGTAGCCGGTGAGCACTGGCGCCACCACGCCTGCCAGATTCGCCGCGAGATTGATGAAGCCGCTCACAGCGCCCGACAACGTGTCGGGGACGATCCGGAGCACGAGCGCGTAGTACAGACTCGATGTCACATAGAGCGCGAAGATGCCAGCGGTCATCAGGGACATCACGCCGGCGACACTCGTCGCGCGGCCCGCAAGTCCCACGCACAGTGCAGTGGCGAGCAGGCAGAAGCCAATCATCAGCTTGCGCGCGAGTATTGCGTTGCCAATGAGCTTTGACAGGCCGTCGCACAACAGTCCGCCCATCGCGAGTCCTATCGAGCCCGCGAGCCAGGGCACCGTGCTGACGAAGCCCATCTCCGTCATCGAAAGGTGATAGCTCTTCACGAGATAGCTCGGGAACCACGAGAGGAAGAAGTACAGCACATACGCGTAAGCGAAGAAGGCGATGCAGGTCGCGACGATCGAACGATGGCGCAGCGTGTCGAAAAGCGCGCCCGCAGTCGGCTTCTGCGACACACCGGTAACGGCGGCATGCGCAGGCACTTCATCGATCGCGCCTGCCTTGCGTTCCGAAGCGAAGGCGTACCAGAACATCACCCATACGAGCCCGAAGCACGCAATGACAACGAACGACGCGCGCCATCCCCAAGCCGTTGCAACCAGTCCGACCACCGGACCGGCGAGCGCCGCGCCGAGCGGCTGCCCCGCATAGGCGAGGCCGATGGCGCTCGCCTGACGATCCGGCTCGAAGCGCCGTGCGACCATCTTCACGGCGGTCGCGCAGAACGGACCTTCGCCCATGCCGAAAATCAGCCGGATAACGATGAGCACGCCAAGCGACGTGGCGGCAGCGGTGGCACCGCATGCAATCGACCAGATCGTCATGGCCACGAGCATGACCTTCCACGGACCATGGCGGTCCGCCGCTGAGCCGCCGATGAACGACATCGGCGCATAGCCGAGAAAGAACACACTGAAGACGATGCCGAGTTGCTTCGGTTCGAGATTCAGCGCGGTGGCAATCAGCGGCGCAGCGACGGACAGCGCCGCACGGTCCAGATAGCTGATAGCGCCACCGGAGAACAGTAGGGATACGATCGACCAGCGAGCACGCATCGTGCGCCTCCTTCGAAGTGGAACGGCTCAGTGCGGCAAGCGGACGGGTTCGCCGAGAACGGGAATGTCGAGCGGCGCGAGACCATGCGTGAGGAGGCGGCAGCCGTCGGCGGTGATGACAACGAGATCCTCCGTGTGATAGAGATTACCGTCCTGATCGCGCGTCATGGGTTCGATGTTGATGACCATGCCGGGCTGCAGCAAGATCTTCTCGCCGGGCCGGATCATCGGGCGTTCGTGTGCCTCGATGCCGAACGAATGCCCGATATGCGGCAACGAGCAGGGCAGGCCGTGCTTCTCGAAGGCGGCGCGGCACGCGAAGTAAATGTCCTCGGCCGCGACCCCGGGGCGCATTTGGCCGATGGTATCCCGCTGGATCTCGATCAGCGTGCGATACACCTCGCGATGATGCGCCAGCGGTTCACCCGTTGAACAGGTGCGCGCAACATCGCTCGCATATTGTCCGTAGGTCCCGCCGATATCCAGACGCAGGATCTCGCCGGGTTGCGTGGCGTCGTCGGAAGGGTGGTTGTGGACCAGCGGCGTGCGTGGGCCCGACGCGAGATGCAGATGCTGCACGCCGTTCGCGCCATCGTCGAACATGCGCTTGATGATGCGGTTGGCGATGGTCCGGTCCGTGTCGCCGACACGGCTCTCTGCGAGCCCGCGCAGGATCGCGCCGTGCGTCTCCTTCGCGATCTTCTCCAGCAGTGCTATTTCCTGTTCCGACTTGATCGCGCGCACGGCTGCGACGGACTCGCTGGTATCGAGCAGATGCGCGTGCGGCAAAGCTTCCTGAAGGCGCGCGAACGAAGCCGCCGGCAGATAGTCGAGGTCAAGACCCAGCGTAGCGTGCGCGAGCTGCAGTTCCATGAGGGTGTGGGCGAGTTCGTCGACGGGATCGTCAGCGAATTCGGTATAGCCGCGCACCTCCGTGCACCAGCCCTCTTCACGCACGAGACTCTCTTCGATCGAACAGACGATCACGCGTGCCCGGCTGTCGCGCGTCAGGACGATGTGCGCCTGGCGCGGCCGGATAGTCTTGATGGTCGTGACGAATGCGCCTGCGAGATAGGTGAAGTTCTCCGGGCTGGTGCAGACGATCGCATCGATCTTGCGGGTGTCCATCATGGCTTGCAGAGCACGAACATCGGGAAGCGTCTTCAAAGCAGTCTCCTATGAGTGAAATCGCCATTCATTCTTCTCGGCGATAAAACGCACGGCAATCAGGAAGTCATTGGCGTCAGATTCGGAAATTCCTGACGATGCATGCTTCAGGTTTTGCCTGACGTACCTACGGAAATTTCCAGTTTGAACTCTGATTTTTGAGCATCAACACTCCGGCCTGCCGTGAATGTCGGATGCGCGGCACGAGTCTGCGCCATGCAAGCGCGCAGTCGGAGAACCTTCGTTAACACGCAATGTGCTGGCGATTCAATCGGTCGAGTGATGATGAAATCAAGCGTGATCGGCGGGTGCGCGGCGGCGCTAATCAGCGTCGGCGCACAGGCGCAAAGCAGCGTGACCCTCTATGGCGTGGCGGACGACGGCTTCGTCTATGCCAACAATGCGGCAGGGCACGCGCAGTTTCAGATGAACAGCGGCAACATCATGGGAAGCCGTTGGGGATTGCGCGGAACGGAAGACCTGGGCGGCGGTCTTGCCGCGTTGTTCGTGCTGGAGAACGGCTTCAGCGTGGCGAACGGCAAGTTCGGACAGGGCAACGATGAATTCGGCAGGCAGGCTTATGCCGGACTCGCTTCGACACAGCTTGGTTCATTGACCCTGGGACGCCAATACGATTCGGTGGTCGACTATACGGGACCGTTCGAAGCGGGCACGCAATGGGCGACGTCGTTCGGCGCGCATCCCGGCGATCTCGACAACATGAACAACTCGAATCGCGTCAACAATGCCATCAAGTACGCGAGCGCGAGCTTCGGCGGATTGAGCTTCGGCGGCGTGTATGGTGTGGGCGGTGTGGCAGGCGCGTTTCATCGCAATCAGGTCTGGTCGCTCGGTGCGCGCTATGCGGCCGGTGCGCTCACGGTCGGCGCGGCCTACCTCAACGTGTCCGATCCGAACTACGGGTTCTTCGGCAACAACGCGTCATCCAGCGCCACCGCGAGCAATATGACGTCGCGCGTGTACAGCGGCTATGCGTCGGCGGGGAAGCAACAAGTGATCAGCGCAGGCGCGGCGTATGCCATCGGCGGATCGACGCTTGGGTTCACGTATAGCAACACGCAGTTCAAGGACATCGGGAGCGAAGCGGTGAGCGGCGTTCCAGCCACCGAAGGCAGTGCGCGCTTTCATAACATGGAAGTCAACTACAAGATCCAGATCACGGCTGCGCTGCTGCTCGGGGTCGCGTATGACTTCACGTCGGGCTATGGCGTGAATCACGCGCACTATCACCAGGCGGTCGCGGGGCTCGATTACTTCCTCTCGAAGCGCACCGACGTGTATCTCACTGGCATCTATCAGCACGCGAGCGGAACGGATTCCACGGGCAACCGCGCGGTCGCGAACGTCAACCTGCTGTCCCCGTCCTCGACGCCATCCCAGGTCGCGGCCATCGCCGGATTGCGCGTGCGCTTCTAGGCACGATGGCGGCGCTCAATGCGCAGCCGCGATCAGGCAGTCCAGCAACGAAGCCGCCGTATTGGGCAAGTCGACGCGGCGCTGCACGACGGCCGCGGTGTCGTACCCGACCCAGTCCTCGGCCAGTTCGATGATGCGGCACTGCTCCGGCGAGAAGCGCAGCGCCACGCGCCGCGGCACGATGGCAACGCCGACGTTGTTGAACGCAAGACGGCAGATCGCATCGAGATTGCGCGCCCGCGCGCGATAGCGCATCGACGCGCCGAGTTCGCGGGCGCGCGCTTCGAGTTTTTCCTGCAGGCGGCTTCCGGGGCCCAGTCCGAGGAAGTCGAAGGAGAGGAGATCGGCGAACGTGCTGCGCGTGCCGAGCGTGTCCGCGAATTGCGGACCGCACAGTGCAACGAGCGTGTCCTGCAGCAGCGGGATGATTTCCAGCGCGCCGGTTCCGACGAAGTCGCCAATGATGCCGATCTCCGCCGCGCCGCTCGTCACAGCGAAGACGATGTCCTCGCTGTGCTGTTCTTCGATGATGAGGTCGGAGTTGGGGTTGTCGCTGAAGAACGCGGGCGCGGCGTTCTGCAGGATTTCGGAGACGGCGTACGTGGTGGTGTAGAGACGCACGTTGGTGCGCAGGCGGCTCGTGAAGTTGACAAGGTCTTCGTTCATGAAGTCGACCTGCTTGAGCACCTTCACCGCGTGATGCAGCAGCACCCGTCCCGCTTCCGTGGGCACCACGCCGGAGCGCGTGCGCGAGAGCAGCGGCACGCCGACCTGATCTTCCATCTGCCGGATGCGTTCGCTGACCGACGCGACGGTGAGGTGAACGCGGGTTGCCGCTTTGGTCATGCTGACCGAGTCCACGACCGCCTTGAAGATGCGTAGATCAGTGACGTCGAATCGCATTGCGCTCCTTAGGAAAAACTTGAAGTCGTTTAACTTTTTCTCGATTGTACAAGCAATTTTGAGCCTCCAGACTTCAATGAAACGCCAGAATGGATCGAACATGAACTCTGCAATGGATGCTGCCGACAAGACTCTCGGGACCGTGCCCCGCAAGGTATCGGGCACGGAAGTCATCGTCGCGACGACGATCGGCAACGCACTCGAATTCTTCGACTTCACCGCTTATAACTTCTTCGCGGTGCTGCTGGGCAAGCTGTATTTTCCGACCTTGAGCCCCTTGTTCCAGCTGGTGATGTCGACCGGCACGTTCGCCATCGGCTACTTCTTCCGGCCGCTGGGCGGCGTGCTGATCGGCGCGTATGCGGACAAGATCGGCCGCAAGGCGGCATTGACGCTCACCGTGGGCATGATGGCGCTGAGTTCCGCGCTGATCGGGCTTGCGCCGACCTATGAAACCATCGGCATCTGGGCGCCGCTTTTGATCCTCTTCTCGCGCATCCTGCAAGGCATCTCGGCGGGCGGGGAAGTGGGCGCATCGACGGCGTTGCTGGTCGAATATGCAGGCCCGCACCGGCGCGGCTTCTTCGGCAGCTTCCAATTCGCGAGCCAGAGCCTGGGCATTGCGTTCGGTGCAATCGTCAGCGCGTTGCTGTCGCGCTATCTCGATCCGCTCGCACTCGCATCATGGGGATGGCGCACCGTGTTCCTGATGGGCACCATCATCGCGCCGGTCGGCATCTACATTCGCCTGCGTATCAACGAGACGCTGCATGTCGGGGACACGGCGCAGCAGAAGCAGACGCTCGGCGGCATCCTGCGCAGCCATGTGAAGGAGCTCACGCTTGGCACGCTGCTGACCTTCGGCGGCACCTCGGCCAACTTCATCATCCTGTTCTCGCTGCCGATCATCGCGATGAAATCGCTCGGCATGTCACAGGCCGACGCGGTCCTCGCAGGCGTCGTGACGGGTATCACCGGCTTTGTCGTCAGCCCGCTCGGCGGCTATGTGTCGGACATCGTGGGCCGCAAGCCGGTGATCTGGATCTCGCGCGTGCTGGTGATCGTCGCGGTCGTGCCGCTGTTCGTCTGGCTGAAGCACGACCCGACGCTCGCACGCCTGCTGGTCGTCGAAGGCGTGCTTGCGGCACTGGCCGCGTTCGGCGGCGCAACCGCGATCGGCAGCATGACCGAACTGTTCCCTGCCTCCGCGCGAGCCACCGGCATGGCGATCATCTATAGCCTGGGGGTGGCGTTGTCAGGCGTGGTCGCGCAATTCGTGTCCACCTACTTCGTCGGCGTCAGTGCGGACATCATGCCCGCGGCGTGGTACGTCGTGATTTGCCTGTTCTTCACGAGCTTCGTGCTGTTCTGGCTGCCCGAGACGAAGCATTCGAACGAAGCCGCCGATGCTTCGGCGGTCTGAAGGGTTGTTTCTCTGTTCAAGGAAAATCGATGACTTATAGCATTCTGGCCCGGTGCCGTGAAACGGGCCGCTTCGGCATGGCGATCGCAACCTACTCGGTGGCGGTGGGTCAGTGGTGCGATGGCCTGCACCGTCATGCGGGCGTGACGATGAGCCAGGCGTTCGTGCGCACGACCAACAACGCGCTTGCGCTGAACCTGCTGAAGCTCGGACATTCCGCACGCTACGTCACCGAGGCGCTGGTGCGCGACGACGATTTCGCCTCCTACCGGCAGATTGGCACGATTTCGGAGGACGGACGCGCCGCCTGCCACACCGGCGAGCACACGCGGGGCTGGGCGGGGCATTGCGTGGGTGACGGCTTCGTGGCGATGGGCAACGTGCTGAGCGGAGAACCGGTGGTGCTCGCGATGGCGGAAGCCTACGAGCACGGCGCTGCCGAGCCTTTCGAACAGCGCCTGCTGCGCGCGCTTGAAGCGGGGCGCGATGCCGGCGGTCAGAGCAACGGCAGCAGGCCGCTGGCGGAGCGCTCCGGCGCGCTGCTGGTGAGCGCATCGGACTCGCTCGACGCCGTGAACATCCGCGTCGATCTTCACGAGTGCGCAGTGGATGAGCTGCGGCGCGTGTATGTGTTCTGCAGTCAGTACGCGGACTACTATCGCTCGCGCGGTGTGCATCCGCCCGGTGCACCCGCGCAGGAGGCGTTCGAGCGAGAGAGCGGGATAGCGGCGTAGCATCCGTGCGGTGTTGGCGGCGGGATCGCCGGCGCTTCCGACTGGTTCGGTTTGCTCTCTCACATTGCCAAGACCCAGGCAACATGACTTGCCGTACCGGCACGTGCGTGGCCTGGATCGCACGCTGCTTGCGCGTTTGCTTCTAGGCGGATAGATCCAGGCATAATAAAAGCTGATCGTAATTGCCAAGCGCCTGAACTCGGCGGGAGCCGAATGGCTTGAGCGTGCAACATGCTCGGATGCCGTCCGGGCCTCGCGCAACGAGGCCAATGAACTTGGACGCTGCTTGAATTACAGTCTGTTTGGCGACACGCAAGCCAGCGAGTGACCAAACCCGAGTCGCACGTCAATATTATAAGGACTACATACGAAAATGCGTTAATCATAATTATGTAAAGTTTATTGAGGCCATCGCCCGGAAGATGTACTCAATCTTCACTGCATTACTTTGCATGCACACCCGCTCTTATGATTCAATCGACAGCAACGTGAAAACGAGGCGCCATCAGCGCTTCAACGGCTTCCGACATAATCACGCCTCGGAGTGAACCGACCAGCGCTCTGAGTTGACGGCGACGCACTTCGCTGACGAAGGCTCCGGCAACGATCGCGAACTGCACTCCATGACCACGCATGCTTTCTTCTTGATCTTTGAGCCGTCCGTTCAGCGAGTCATCCAACGGGTATGACGGCGCTGAAACCCTATGGCTGCGCCTCGACGGAAATCACAGTAGATGAGCGGACGGCGAACAGTTACGCGTCATGTGAGTCACGTTGGCCGTAACGCCCTGTAACGTCCTCACGACCTTGACGACGAGAGAAAGCCATCCATCGATAGCGTTTACCCGTAGACTGATAACGATTTAGATCGCGTCGCTATCACGCTTAACTCTTTCGGAGGTTGTCGATGAAATTAATGTTATTGTTCGCAGCGTTCTCTGTCGCTATGGTCATTCCCTCGCTTTCGCGCGCAGTTGATAAGGAGCCACTGACTCGCGAGCAAGTTCAAGCACAACTTGTCGCTCTTGAGCAAGCCGGCTACAAACCTAGCGTTGATAACGAATATCCCCGGAACATCCAGCAGGCCGAAGCCGCGGTCGCGCGACAAGATGTCGAAAAATTGAGTTACGGTGCAGTTCGGAACGCAGTTGCCAGCTCGGGAAAATAGGTCAAAAGGCGGCAGCGGCAAAGGAGTTCCCGCTATAAAAGGTGCGCTCATATCTGGCAAGGACGTCTCAAAGATGGGCGCCTTTTGTCGGACGAGACGATGGTGGCTTAAAAGCTATCGTATAGGGCCGGTTAGACCGCATCGCGTCGTTCAGCGTAAGTGCTGCAAATCGTTAGAGAGCATGGTTCGCAAGCGCATAACGGTCTAGACGACCAAGCCGAGCTTTACGGCTTACAACAAAGCGGAAATATCGCGCACAGCTTGCGACGAGTTCTAAAGAGAATCACCAGTGTCTGATGACCGCCTCTAGCGAGCCATCGACTGCCTGCGTCAGACTCCTTTCGGAATGACGCCGAGTAGATTCAAGTCGAGCATCTTAAAGTCTACGGACGTCTCAAGCGCTGCTTCATGATATCTGCCGATTCAACACGTCCGATCGATGCTGAGCGGACGTGCTTTGAAAATTGACGAGTTTTAGAAGCGATGCCGCACGCCCAACATCGCACCGGTTTGAAATGCTCCTTCCGTCACGGTGTTGTAGCCGCCAAGACCGAGGCTGCTATGCTGCTTATTCGCGACCACACCTAGTTGCAGATAGATGTCCGTCCCCTTCGAAAGCAGGTAGCTGCCGAGGAAGGAAACCAGTAGCGGATTTCCATGACCGGTGTTGCGATCGGACTCGTAGAAAACGTCGCAGTTGAGATACAAGAATGGCGTGGCTTGGTAACGTGCCGCCACCCAATAGAGCGCTTCCGACGTATTTCTCGCTGCGCGTTGCGTGTACAGACGATACGCAGCGATGAATTGCACCGGCTTGAAATCGTACGCGAAAGCCAGGCCGTAACGCGTGGTTCGGGTGTTTCGCGCGGCGACCGTATTGCCGTTCTGCACGTCGTACAGCAGGCCGATGTTTGCTGCGCGGTGATCGTAGGTCAGCAGCAAGCTCTCTTCCTTGCCGATCTTATAGTCGCCCGCAACGGGCCCCACGCCCGTGACTGAATTATATCCGAAGCTATAGAGATTCTTGATGCGGAACGTGCCGCCGCCAATGCCGAACTTGTTCACGTAAGTCACCGAATTGTCGGCGCGGCTGGTCATGGCGGAATCGAGCACCACCGCCGACCAGGCGGCAGGTCCTACAGCGTCGTACAACACGCCGAAGTCGTAGATTGCCGTAGTCTGACGACCGAGCGTCAACGTACCGTATTTCGATGAAGAAAGGCCGACATACGCCGAGCGCCCGAAGAGGCGGCCCGAATTGTTCGCCGCGCCGTTCATTTCGTTGAAGCCGTTTTCGAGCCGCGCAACGGCCGCGAGACCGCCGCCCAGATCCTCGGTCACACGAATGCCCCAGCGCGATGTCTGCGCGCCGCCGGATTCCGTCGCGAACGTCGACGCGCTGCCGCCCGTACTCGTCCGATTATGATTCGTCCATTGGACACCCCCATCCACGATGCCATACAGCGTTACGCTGCTTTGAGCCATCGCAGCACTACTCGCAATAGATGCGATCGACATAGCAATTAGCGACTTTCTCATTGTGAGTCTCCGATATAGTTTTTATGAAAGCTTGAAGGTGCTGGAAATGAGCGGCAACACCTCCTCGAACACTATTTCCTAGTGTCCAGCGGGCGCATCATCCAGCGATCTTTGACGGCTATCGCCTCTGATCACGAAAAGAAGGATGACTGCCGCAACCAGCAGCGGCATCGAGAAGTAGTAGATGATCTGATGGATCTCTCTACCGAGCGTGAGAAGCCAGCCGAGAACGAGCGGTCCGGTAATCGATCCGCAACGGGCGCCTGCGAGAATGAGTGCTGTCGAAAGCGCGCGAATGCGCGTGTCGTATAGCTCGTTGCTCAGCGTAAAGAAGACCGGCATCACGGCGCCCGAGAAGAACGAGTAGCCGATGTCGAAGCCCAGGATCATCGGGACAGGTGCCTTATATTCGAACGACAGGCCAAAGCCGACAAAGCAAGCTGCGCTCAGCGCGGAGAACAAAAGTATTGCCCACTTGCGTGGCATCTTGTCCTGAATCCACATGCCGAGAATTTGACCGATAGGCGTCGCGACCAGAACGATCAGAGTGAATTTGAAACTCGTGGTCAACGTGAAGCCTTGCTTCACGAAGATGGACGGTAGCCAGTGGCCAACGCCGGTCACCTGCACATTGTTCGCGAGCTGAAACAGCGCTAGAGCGCCGATGGTGACGGCCGAAAGACGCAGCAGCGAGAAGCGCTTGGGCCAGGTCAGCTTCTCAGGCTTGCCCTTGCCATCGACAGACGGCGGCACGAGTTCGACATCGCGATAACCTGACTTGTCGGCAAGTTGACGAACGATCTTGCCGGCCTCTTCCGTGCGGCCTTGCGAGAGCAGAAAACGCGCGGACTCGGGGATATAACGGCGAACGTAGACGATCATCAACGCCGGCAGGACGCCGATCCATAGCAGCGCACGCCAGCCGAATGTCGGAATGACGAATGTCGCGACGATCGCGCATACTGTCCAGCCGGACGCATACGCAATCGACCCGGCGCCGACGAAAATATGGCGGAGTCGCTTCGGCGCCATTTCCGACAACAGGGCGAATGCAGCCGGGAATTCAGCAGCCATGCCAATGCCCGCGATAAAGCGCGCGCAGAGCAGCGTGTTATAAGTCGGAGCCAGCGCGGCCAGAAAGGTGCCGAACGCATAAAAAAATATGGCCCACTGCAGGATAGGCTTGCGTCCGATCTTATCTGCCCACGGCGCAACCAGCAACGCGCCGCAAAACAAACCGAAGTTCGTCACCGAGCCAATAACCCCCGCCTGCATATGGTCGATGCCGAATTCCCTGGAGAGCAGCGGAAGCGCAAAGGAGATGGTTTGATTTTCGAAGCCGTCCAGAATCTGCGCGACCATGCAACCGACGAGCAAAATCCAGAGCACCGGGTTCATGGGCGATTCGTCGATGAACTCGGTGTAGGTCATGCGTCTCACCTCGATAGCTGGCGAAACGTTACGTTCTTTCTCTATCGATACACTTTCCATCCATGTCTCCTTCTGGTCCATACTTAGTAGACCTTGTTAATGGAACGAGTCATTCTCCATCTGGTTTATTGTCTGGAAGGCTTCTTAAGTATCTCCTTGTAGACGCGCGCTCGCTTGATGAAAACAGCGAGCGCGCAGCCTTGTTCAGAATGTCCGGCTTAAGGACGCAAGTTACCCGGCATCAACGACGTCGAGTTCCATTGTTCCGATCTTGCTGATGGTGCCCTTCAGCTTGTCGCCATGGAACAGTTGCGACACGCCCGCCGAAGTGCCGGTCGTGAGCACCGTTCCTGCTTTCAGCGTCCGGTCCATCGTCAGGAAGCGGATCAGATCGCGGACGCCGTTGATCATGTCGGCCGTATGCGCATGCATGACCTGCTTACCGTTCTGATGTACCTCCACGAAAAGATCCTGCGGCTCGCCGACTTCATCGCGGGTCACGAACCACGGTCCAAGGCCACAGAACGTATCGAAGCCTTTACGAATGTTGCGCGTGTTGTGAACGCCATGACCCCACGGGTCGCGCGTGCTGATGTCCCAGCAAATCGTATAGGCGAACACGTAGTCGAGTGCTTCGTCCGCACTGACGTTCTTCGCATCACGACCGATGACGACAGCAAGCTCGCATTCGTAGTCCACGTGTTTTGCAACCTTCGGCAATATCACTGTCCCGCCGGGGCCCACGAGCGACGACGACGGCTTCAGAAACACTTCCGCCATCAGTTCGTCGGACGTCAGTTTGGAACGGTCATAAGCCTGCACGCGGCCCGTCATTTCCGTCTGATGCGAACGATAATTCGCCGCTGCCGCCCAGATCGCCGGCGGATTGTCCGTCGGCGCGAGCAGCTTCACAGACGCGAGCGGCAAGGATGGCATCCGGCGCGCGCTGTCGATTGCTGCCTCTGCTTCCGCATGGTTTGCAAGTGCGTCGATGACTTCAGTCATCGACGCTCCATGACGCGTGATATTCGCAGCCGCGAGCGCTTCGCCCAGCGGATAAACGACGTCATCCTCGATCAGGCCTGCTCGGCCATCGTTATAACGGCAGATCTTCATATTCGTGGTCAGTGTCGGTTAGCGTCAGACTTTCCATTCCGTCTCGGCATTCGGGCCATCGGCGTACAACTCGTTGACGAACGGCGTTTCATCCCACTGCGTCGCCGGGTCGAAGCCATACAGCCAATCGTTCTTGCCGTACTGATGCGAGGAACCGTGTTGATCGACTTGAGCCTTTTGCGCCTGCGTGTCCTTCATGTGCTTGAATCGAAGGTTGGTCAGCGAGAAGCGCTGCACGCCGTGGACGCGCGGAATGCGAACGCGACGGAAGTTCTCGAATGCTTCCTCGACCGAGCAGCTGGATGACATCCATCGGCCGAGAATGTAGGCATCTTCGAATGCCTGACACGCACCCTGGCCCGCGTTCGGCACCATGGCGTGCGCGGCATCGCCGATCAACTGGACGCGGCCGAAACCCCAGTTGTCGTTGATCGGACGCGCGAAAAGTCCCCACTTCATGCAGTCGGTCACGAGGTCGAGCAGTCGCTTCAGGCGCGGCTCCGGATTTGGGAAACTAGCGCGCATATCGTCCGGATTGCCCTTGCCGTTCCACGTTTCTTCCACCCAGTCGCCGGTATCCTGCTGCGTGACGATGTTGATCAACGTCTTGTTGCGGATGTAGTACGCGCGAATATGAGCGCCCGGCCCGACCCATTCGACGTGACCGTTCGGTGCCAGAATGTCTTCCGGCACCTTGCTCGCATCGAGCAGCGCACGCCATGCCATCTGACCCGTATAGACCGGCTTGTCGTCGCCGTACAGCGTCTGGCGAAGCACCGACTTCACGCCGTCAGCACCGATCACATAGTCCGCTTCGACCACGTTGCCGTTGTCGAACTTGAGCACGACGCAGTCTTCGCGCACATCGGCGCTGATCAGACGGTGACCGAGATGAATGTGCGATTTATCCACGCTCGATGCGAGTGCATCGAGCAGATCGGCACGATGAAACGAGTAATACGGCGCGCCCCATTTTTCAGCGAGCTTGAAGCGGTCCCGCGATTGGATGAATTCGCCCGTTTGCATCTGAAGCATGTATTCGCCCGGCGAACGATGACCCACGGCATCCACCGCTTCCTTCGCGCCCAAACCCCACAGCGCCTTGACCGCCTGAGGACTGCAGCTCACTGCTGCGCCGATCTCTCCCAACGCGGGCGCTGCTTCGAAAAGTTCAGCCTCGATACCGAAGGTTTTCAGTGCGTTTGCCGTTGCTGTTCCCGCGAGCCCGCCCCCGACGATCGCGATGCGGCATTTCGTAGTCATAGCTCTTCCTTCAAAAGTCGTCGTTAAGAATCTCAAGTGACTATATGGAGTTGCCGGCGATGCAACAAGTCAACATTTCAGGCGGAATCATTAGCGAAACTGATGCGTGTAGATAAAAAACGGCGTTGGCGTTCCAAATCGGTATAAGTCCCTATTCCAGCCATAACGTTCCAATAGACACGCGACGATTAATGTTGCGGCTTTTGACGACCGCAAGGTAGAGTCAAGCGTGCTTAACTGCGTCTCTAACCATCATGTCAACACAACTCGACCGCTATCTTCACCTCAACCTGAAGACACGCCATCTCAGGTTATTAATCCTGCTCGAGGATCTCGGAAGCCTGAAGAAAGTAGCCGAGGCGACGCATGTCACACTGCCGGCCGTATCGAGAGCGCTTGCGGAACTGGAAAAAGGATTAGGTCTCGATCTTTTCACCAGGTCGCCACAGGGTTTTCGCGCGACGCCTTATGGAGAATGTCTTATTCGATACGCACGCAACATACTCACCGACATACAGCAGGTACGTGATGAACTCAATTCGCTGTATAACGGCTCGGGCGGAAAGATAAATATCGGAGTTTATCCCGCTTCTACTTCCGTATTGACGCCCAAGGCATTGCTGCTGCTGAAACAACGATCGCCCACCACGAATGCGCAGGTTATCGAGGCCACACGCCACGTTCTGCTCCCGCAGTTGTGGGAAGGGAAAATCGATCTTATAGTCGGTCGCTTGCCGGCAGTCCCTCCGTCAAGCGGTTTCGACGAAAGGCCCCTGCTGGAAGAAAAACTCGTCGTCGTCACTGGCCCTCAACATCCGCTCGCCAGGCGAAAACGTCTTCAATGGTCCGATTTGCAATCGTATCCCTGGGTATTGCCGCCGCATGCCTCGCAAATACGCGAACCGTTTGAGCGCGTTCTCGAGAAGCAAGGACTCGAATTCCAGAAGAATTACATTGAAACAATGTCGGTTCAGGTTGCGCGTTCATATCTCTATTGCAGCGACGCGATTTCCGTACTGGCCAACACTGCGGCGCGAGACCGATTTCAGCCGCTCGCCGTCTTGCCCTTGCCACTTCCGCAAATGTTGCGGCCTACCGGCATAATGTGGAACCGAAATCGTCCCTTTAGCGCGGCAGCGAAGTTAATGATGGACTGTCTAGAAGACGCCGCTAAAGAAATACGTGAAACCGAAATCTGACTCGGCAGGAGATTTCCGTTATTCTCCGAAAAGCGCCGCCGAGAATGGCACGCTGGTTTCGGGGGCATGAAACGCGGAAGTAGGCCGCGCAAGACCCCATTGATCGCGACGCCCTTTAGGAAAGCCCCATTCGTCCGGGCCTTTGAACTTGTAGCTTTCGTCGACCTGCTCGACTTCCGCTGTGTATTCGACAATAAAACCGCCCGGCCCGACGAAATAGCAGAAGACGTTATCGCAAGGACCGTGGCGACCCACGCCCCAACCGATCGCATGACCCGCTTCCGTCATGCTTCCCGTCGCGGACATCACAGAATCGATATCCCGCATTGCGAACGCCAGATGGTTATACGAGCTCGATTTTGAAATAAACAGCGCAAGACTGTGATGGTCCGAATTGCAATTGAGAAACGTGATGGTCTTGCTTTGGTCGATGACGCGAAAACCGAGTTGTTCAACGAAGAACTTTGCTTCGCGATCGGGGCTATTTAAAACGATGTGCGATATCTTTCCGGGACGGTCAGCTTCGTCTCCGTATTCCGCATGTTGCTTCGATTCCGCAATCACCCGGAAAACACGGCCTTCGTCCGGATCGCGGAACGAAAACCCATATCCACCGCCGATGTCATCGAGCGGGGCGACTGTCGCTGACGTTTCCACGCCGGCATCCCGCAACGATGCAAAGAGCGCATCCGCGTGTTCCCGGGACTCGATCGAAAGGTCGATGCGGAGTAATCGGGGCTCCGTAAAGCGATGAAGCGCGAGCGTATAAAAGTCCCGCCCCGTGCCTCGCAGATAAACGTCATCAGGCGAAGCCGAGACTGCCTTGAGACCCCAGTTTTCTTCGTAAAAGCGCGTCGCTTCTTCGAGGTCGGGCAACCCGAAGTGAACACTGCGGACGCCGTTGATGCCGGTTTTCGTCGCCATAGTTTTTACCTCCAGCGTGATGTCGTGAACCTAGCGAACTTTCTCAAGCCAGTCGAGAAGCACTTGATTGAACACCTCATTCTGTTCGACGTTCGGAATGTGCCTGGCGTTGGCGAATTCTTCGAAATGGCCATTGACGAATAACGACGCGATCTTGCGGCTCGCTTCGGGACTCGCGCTCGGATCTTCACTGCCGCACCCGACAAGCACCGGCAATTTTACTTCGTTGAGACGCCCGGTGTAGTTGAAGTTCGCGAGTGCCTGCGCGCAACCGATATATCCCGACACGCTACACCCCGCTACGGTGGCGCGAATCTGATTCCAGCGCAGCGGGTTCCTTTCGCGATACTCTGCCGTCAACCAACGACCCATCGTGTCATCGGCCAACCCCTCGACGCTGCCGGCCTGCCTGAGCTTTTCAATGCGATTACCCCAATGCGTCGCGGCATTAGGGAAGCTTTCGCTTTGCGTGTCACAAAGAAACGCCGAACAGAGTCGATTCAAATAGCGCAACGCCAATGACTGGCCGATCGCGCCGCCTATGGATAAGCCGACGAAGTGAAATCGCTCGATGCCCAATGCGTCTGTAACGGCAATAACATCGTCGGCCAGTGCATCAATCGTATAAGGGCCTTCGGTTGCGCGGCTGCCGCCATGACCGCGCAAATCGGTACGAAGCACCCGATAACCTGCGGCCAGCAACGCCGGCACCTGTTCTGCCCAAAGCCCCATGTCCGCGGCCAGTGAATGCATGAACATCACAACCTGTCCATTCTCCGGACCGATAAAGTCGTAGCTTATGGTGCGATCGGCAAGCGGAAGCAGCATTGCATTTCTCTCCCTTGGTTTAATATTATTACTTCGCAGCGAGTAAATCCGGCAATCCATCCGTACTGGCTTGTTTTTCCAGATTCAGAATGAATTCGGCAAGACGTTTCGCCTGTTCTTCCGGAATAGCTTGCGTGGAAAGCTTCATAAACTTGGCGACGACTTCATCTTCGCTTGCAAAATCTTTCTCGTTACCGCGTCCGGCCTCGACCGTGCGCCTGAGACGCGTGCCGTCCTTCAGCACCACTTCGACGTGGACCATATGGCGGGATTTCGAGCCGCGCGAAGTGATTTCCGCGTCGTGATGCACTTCGACCTTCTCGGCAATACGCATGCGATCAGGATCGGCCACCTTGTCTTCGGTGAATTGCGCGACGAATACATCGCCTTCCAGCAGCAGCGTTGCAACACAGTACGGCAGATTAAGCTGCGCCGACGTAAGACCTTGCGGCACATATCTCCAGCCGACGTGATCCATCGTCACTTGCGAACCGTGCACAATCACTTTCTCGACATCTTCCGCACCGAAGGGACGTTCCGCCTGCATCAACCGAATTGCATCCAGCGTGGTGTGATTACTCGCCACGCACGAATAGAATTTCAACGCGATGCCCATGGTCTGCCACACTTCGCCGAGACCTGCAGTCAGTTGCGCCTTGTCGAAGCGATCTGTCGATCGCGAAAGTGTCGTGCAGAAACCGCCGTATTCGCTTTCGAGAACGTTGATGATTCCGGTAAAGCCCTTCTCTGCAAACAGCGCGCCGTAGAGACCGCTTTGCGAAGCGCGACCGGCGTGCATGCGCTTGACCATTGCACCGTACTGCGCCGCCATCAGACCGGATGCCTGCGTGCCGGCGATGCCCAGCGCATGAACGGTTTGCTCAGCGGAGAGGCCGAGCGCCCGCGCCGCGCCCGACGCGGACGAGAACACGCCGACAGTCGCGCCCGAATGCCAGCCCTGTGCAATGTGCTCCGGTCCCATGCAAATGCCCACACGCGGGCCGATTTCGTATCCGGCGACGGCAGCCGCCAGAAAGTCGCGGCCCGTGATGCCGGGCTTGCTTTCGGCGATAGCGATCAACGCCGGCAGCACGACGGCGCCCACGTGCAGCACGCCTTGCCGATGCACGTCGTCCAGCTCGAAGCCTTGCACTTGCGATCCGTTGACGAGCGCAGCATGCGGCGGCGACAGCCGCTGATTCGTGCCCCATACGCGGCTCCCCTTCGAGTTATCGACAGCGGCGAGACTATCCTGAAGGATGCGGCTCCACGGCAGCGAGGCCGCATAAAGCGCGCAACCGGCGGAGTCGAGTATAAGAAGCTTGATTCGCCGGATGACTTCGGCGGGAATCTGCTCGTACTGAAGCGAAGAGACGAATTCCGCGATTCGGCGCGTTTGCGGATTGTCGTGAGTGGTGTCAGCCATTCTGGTATCGAATCCTTGAAGTGCCTCGAAGCACGGGGCTATTGAAAGAGCGACGGTGCAATCGTGCCAGCAACCGCCTCTTAAAGCTATTGAGTAATCCCGTACCTGACCTAAAGCATTTCGTTAATCCGCGTCCACGATTAACCAAAACGTGTATCGCGGTTCGTTAATCGTCAATCGACAGGGCATGACCCCGGAAGGCATCATGAGACGTGTACTTTTCCCATAGTTCAACGAATCGGATTGCCTGACATGACCGTCAAAATCTTACTGACCGGCGATATCAATCTCATGAATGTCGCCGATCCCTCGGTTCCCTTTCGTCGCGTCACTGCCGATCTCAAGGCAGCAGACTTCGTTTTCAGCAACCTCGAATGCTGCCTCTATGCGCCCGATCATGGCGTTTCCGTGGATCTGAATCGCACCAATGAAGGCTTCTTCGCGGATCCGGCAGCGGGCGTTTCTTTGCGGGAAGGCGGTATTCAGGCCGTGGGAATGGCGAACAACGTAAATTACGGCGCCGAAGCGATTCTTTCTTCCATCGACAATCTCGCGAAGCTCGGTATTCCGCGTACGGGCGCGGGCCGCAATGCAGACGATGCGAGCGCACCCGTAATCGTCGAACGTAACGGTCAACGCATTGGCGTGATTCAACGTACTGCCGTCTATTGGTCGACGAATCACGAAGCTTCGGCTGTGACGCCAGGCGTCGCGGCCATAAAAGGACACACGGCTTATCAGATCGCCTTTCATCGGCTTGGACCGGATCAACCCACGCCCAATCGCCCCGGTGTGCCTCCCGTTATCCATACATGGACCGATCCGAAATATCTAAAGATTCTCAAGGATCAGGTCGCCAGGCTGCGCAAGGAAGTGGATATCGTGATCGTTTCGCTTCACTGGGGCCTCGACAAGGAAGTCCTCGAATACATGACCGAGTTGGCTCATGCGTCTGTCGACGCAGGCGCCGATATCGTCATTGGGCACGGGCCGCATTATTCCTTGCCGGTGGAAATCTACCAGGAGCGCCCCATTTTTTACGGACTCGGCAGCTTTTCATTTCACACAGGCCACGCCGGAAAAAAGCATGGAGACTGGGTTGGGATGATGGTGAATTTCACCGCCGACAAACGAACAGGCCCGCGCACGAGTTTCCGGTTTGTTCGTCATAACGACGACAACGAAACTTATCTGTGCGACCCGGATACCGAAAGCGAAGCCCTCGAAGAATTGCGTGCTCGAAGCGCGTTACTCGGCGCTGGCCTTGAAATAGAAGGTCAGGATATCGTACTGACTCATCTCACTCATGAATTCTGATCTGGAATCGCAATGGCACTCACTGCATCACAGACATTGGCTTCCTTCGCAGTTGATTATCGCGATCGACATATTCCAGACCATGTATTGAAACATGCGAAGTATTGCCTGATCGACACTGTCGCCGCCGCCACGTACGGGGCGGAATTCCCGTGGAGTAAGGCGGTAATCGCATACGCTGAACGATATGGAATCGGCGGCACGAGCACGGTGCTCGGCACGCCCTCGATGCGCGTGCACGCCCCGATGGCCGCCCTGGCGAACGGAGCATTGGCTCACGCGTTCGAAATGGACAGCATCCGCGAGCCGAGCGCCGGCGTTCATGCGGGCGCTACCATCGCGCCGGCCGCGTTCGCCGTGGGCGAAGAGTGCGACGCAGACGGTCTTTCGGTCTTGAAGGCGTTTATTCTGGGAACGGAGGTGGCATCGCGCATTGGTGTGGCCAGCCATCACAGCCCCGAAAAGATCGGCTTTCACGCACCGGGCATGACCGGTCCTTTCGGCGCGGCAATTGCGGCCGGACTGCTGATGGGACTCGATGCCGAAGGACTCACCCATGCGCTGGGCCTCGCGGGTTCGCTGACATCCGGCCTCATGACGTTCAGCAAGGCGAGGCATGGTTCCATGGTCAAACGTCTGCATCCCGGTCGTGCGGCGGAATCCGGCGTGCTGGCTGCACGTCTGGCCGCCTCGGGATTCGAGGGTCCGGAAAGTATCCTCGATGGCAAGTTCGGTTTCCTTGACGCATATTGCCGCGATCTTCCGCAGGAAGTCAGCGCATTGACGGCGAATCTGGGCGAGGATTGGGAAACGCTACGCACAGGTCTCAAGCGTTATGCGTGTCACGCGAATGCGCAGACTGCGACTCAATCAGCCTTTACGCTTCGAAAGCGACATGCGTTTCAGCCTCAGGATGTCGATCACATTCTCATCGAAGGTCATGAACGTTTGATTGGCCGGCATGACAATACGGAGCCTCTCGATATCATGCAAGGGCAATATAGCGTGCCTTTCTGCGTCGCTTTGGCGCTGTCTCGCGATCCAAACGACCCGCGCTCATTCAGCGGCCAATCCGTTAACGATCCGAAAATCCGTGCGCTTTCCTGCAAAGTGCGTGTCGCGACAATGCCGGTTAAGTCCGTTCGCCATACGCGCGTGACCATCCGTCTTCTCGATGGAACGGTGTGGGTCGAAGATTGCGAAGCCTATAAGGGCATGCCGACCAATCCGGTGACGCTCGACGACATCGAGGTCAAGTTCAAGAGCCTCACGCGCTCACTCGGTGATTCGCATTCGGATGCTCTATTCCATCAACTGATTACGCTGGAGAAACAAGATCGCCTGTTGTTTGCGTAAAAACGCAGTGCGACTGCGCGCAATCTAAATCGGGATGTCCATGAGTTCCGTTACGTCACCTACCAATGGAAGTAAGTTTCAACTCGTTCCGATCATTATCGCCATCCCGATGTTTCTTCAGGCGGTCGATACCTCGGTATTAGGAACCGCACTCCCCTCAATGGCCATTTCTCTGCGCACAGAGATTCTTCACCTCAACATGGCCGTCACCTCTTACTTGTTGAGCCTGGCAGTTTTCCTCCCCGCGAGCGGATGGATTGCGGATCGTTGCGGCGCCCGGCGAGTATTCTGCTGGGCAATCGGCACATTTTCTCTGGCCAGCGCTTTGTGCGGAATGGCGACATCACTTGAGCAAATCGTCGCTTTCCGGATATTGCAGGGCTTGGGCGGCGCCATGATGATGCCCGTAGGCCGCCTGATTCTCCTTCGAAGCGTGCCCCCGGCTCAGATGGTCGCGGCCATGGCTTGGTTCACGATTCCCGGTGCGGCCGGCCGCGTCTCCGGACCGCTGATCGGCGGCATATTAGCAACCTTCACCTCCTGGCGATGGATCTTCTTTCTGAACATCCCATTCGGCGTGCTGGGTATCCTGCTGTCGCTCAAATTTGTTCCGCACATCAAGGAAGACGTCGATGAGAGATTCGACATCTTTGGCTTCGTTTCAATGGGATTGTCGTTGGCCGGAATCGTGTGCGGTCTGGAAACTATTGGCCGGAACTTCGTTTCGGTATCGGCGACATGGGCGATGATTTGCGTCGGTCTTATTTCTTTTCTGACGTACGTCATACACAACCACCGCGATGAAGCGAAGGTGATTATTCCGCTCGGCATATTCAGAATCAAAACTTTCTCTCTCATGACATTGGGCGGAATGCCGGTAAGGATCGCGGTGGGCTCGGCGCCAATTTTGGTTCCGCTGTGGATGCAGATTGGATGCGGAATGTCTCCGGTCGAGTCGGGATTGATGAGTGCAGGCCTTTCGTTCGGTCTTTTCGGCGTCAGAATGGTGATAGAACGGTCCGCGAAAGCTTTCGGTTTCCGCTCGATCATGCTGGCTTCGACTGCGCTGATGGGAAGCATGTTCGCCGGTTACGGCCTGTTCACACCTCGGACGCCGCATCCGGCTATATTCATCGTCTTTTGCATTAGCGGGATATTCCAGTCCATGACGATGATCTCGATTAACACGCTGACGTTCACCGACGTCCCGAAGAACTTCTCCAGCAAAGCCACCGCGCTTTCGACGATGCTGCAACAAGTATCAATGAGCTTCGGCGTGGCATTCGCGTCGCTGTGCATGACGTTCACTGCGCGTTTTCACGGCCATTCGCCGCAGAATCTGGTGACTGCCGACTTCCCGCCCACTTTCTTTATTATGGGCGCATTCACGCTCGTCTCATTGTTCTGTTTTGGCCGCATCGACCGAAAGAAAGGCAGAGAGTTCATGCAAACGGAACATGATCCGCAGATCGAAAAATAGTCGCGCAAATAAAAAGAGCCGCAGGATTCAACCTGCGGCTCGATGCTAGCGGTTCTATTTGTCCGCTTAGCCAGTCACGGTATCAGCCACTTCCTTAAAATCTTCGATCTGATCGAAGTTCATGTACTGGTAGATCTTGTCGCCGTTTGCGGTGAGCACGCCCATGTCGGCCATGTACTCGTCCTTGGTCGGAATCTTGCCCAGACGCGAGCAGATTGCCGCCAGTTCCGCCGAACCGAGATACACGTTTGTGTTCTTGCCCAGACGGTTCGGGAAGTTACGCGTGGACGTGGACATGACCGTTGCGCCTTCGCGCACCTGCGCCTGATTGCCCATGCACAGCGAGCAGCCCGGCATTTCGGTACGCGCACCCGCCGTGCCGAACACGCCGTAGTGACCTTCTTCGGTCAGTTGCTTCTGATCCATCTTGGTCGGCGGCGCGACCCACAGCTTGACCGGAATATCGCGCTTGCCTTCCAGCAGTTTCGAGGCCGCGCGGAAGTGACCGATGTTTGTCATGCACGAACCAATGAACACTTCGTCGATCTTCGCACCCGCCACGTCCGTCAGCGTCTTCACGTCGTCCGGATCGTTCGGGCAGGCGACGATCGGCTCATGCACATCGGCCAGATCGATTTCGATCACGGCGGCGTACTCGGCGTCTGCGTCCGGTGCGAGCAATTGCGGGTCGGCGAGCCATTGTTCCATCGCCTTGATCCGGCGTTGCAGGCTGCGCGGATCCTGATAACCCTGCGCGATCATCCACTTCAGCAGCGTGATATTGCTGTTGAGATATTCGATGATCGGTTCCTTGTTCAGATGCACCGTGCAACCGGCAGCCGAACGTTCCGCGGAGGCATCCGACAACTCGAACGCCTGCTCGACCTTCAGATCCGGCAGCCCTTCGATTTCGAGAATGCGGCCCGAGAAAATATTCTTCTTGCCTTGCTTGGCGACCGTCAGCATGCCCTGCTTGATGGCGTACAGCGGAATGGCATTGACCAGGTCGCGCAGCGTGACGCCCGGCTGCATCTTGCCCTTGAAGCGCACCAGCACCGATTCCGGCATATCCAGCGGCATCGTGCCGGTTGCAGCGGCGAACGCCACCAGACCCGAACCCGCCGGGAAGCTGATGCCGATCGGGAAACGCGTATGCGAGTCGCCGCCCGTACCGACGGTATCCGGCAGCAGCATGCGGTTCAGCCACGAGTGGATCACGCCATCGCCCGGACGCAGCGCAATGCCGCCGCGCGTGCTGATGAAGTTCGGCAGTGTCTGATGCGTCTTCACGTCCACCGGCTTCGGATACGCGGCGGTGTGGCAGAACGACTGCATCACCAGGTCCGCAGAGAAGCCAAGGCAAGCGAGGTCTTTCAGTTCGTCGCGGGTCATCGGGCCGGTGGTGTCCTGCGAGCCGACCGACGTCATCTTCGGTTCGCAATAGGTGCCCGGACGCACGCCTTCACCTTCCGGCAGACCGCATGCACGACCCACCATCTTCTGCGCCAGCGAGAAGCCCTTGCTGTTCGCCGCCGGTTGCTGCGGCAGACGGAACAAGGTCGATGCCGGCAGACCCAGCGCTTCACGCGCCTTCGCCGTAAGACCACGACCGATGATGAGCGGAATACGGCCGCCGGCGCGGACTTCATCGAACAGCACGTCGGACTTGACCTGGAATTCGGCGATCACTTCGCCGTTCTTCAGCGCCTTGCCTTCGTAAGGACGCAGTTCGACCACATCGCCCATTTCCATCTTCGATACATCGAGTTCGATGGGCAGCGCGCCCGCGTCTTCCATGGTGTTGTAGAAAATCGGCGCGATCTTGCTGCCGAGGCACACGCCGCCAAAGCGCTTGTTCGGGATGAACGGAATGTCTTCGCCCGTGAACCACAGCACCGAGTTGGTGGCCGATTTGCGCGAGGAGCCGGTGCCGACCACGTCGCCCACGTAGGCGACCAGATGGCCCTTCTCTTTCAGCGATTCGATGAACTTCACCGGGCCGCGCTTGCCGTCTTCTTCCGGCGTGATGCCGGGACGCGCGTTCTTCAGCATGGCCAGCGCGTGCAGCGGAATATCCGGGCGCGTGGTGGCGTCGGGGGCCGGCGAGAGGTCGTCGGTATTGGTTTCGCCCGTCACCTTGAACACGGTGATGGTCAGGCTTTGCGGCACTTCCGGACGGCTCGTGAACCATTCGGCCTCGGCCCAGCTTTGCAGCACGGCGCGCGCGTGGGCGTTGCCCTTGTCGGCCAGTTCCTTGACGTCGTGGAACTGATCGAACATCAGCAGGGTTTTCTTCAGCGCGTCGGCCGCGACGGGCGCCACTTCCGCGTCCGACAGCAGTTCGATCAGCGGCTGGATGTTGTAGCCGCCGAGCATGGTGCCGAGCAATTCGGCAGCGCGCGCACGCGAGATCAGCGCGCATGCCGTCTCGCCCTTGGCGACAGCCGCGAGGAAACCGGCCTTGACGCGCGCGGCGTCGTCCACGCCTGCGGGCACGCGGTTGGTGATGAAATCGACGAGCGTCTGTTCTTCGCCTGCGGGCGGGTTGGTAAGCAATTCCACCAGTTCGGCGGTTTGCTGAGCCGTGAGCGGGAGCGGGGGAACGCCGAAAGCGGCGCGTGCGGCGACGTGATTACGATAGTTTTCAAGCATGAGCACCTGCTGTTTTCTACGTTTTGACGGAGAGCTGTTGATGGACGCGGGGATGGCTTCCCGCGCTGCTTCGGACGCAATTTTACGCGCGATGCAGTTTCACGGCAGAGGTCTTGTATCTTATGTCTTATATAAGACACCCCGGATGACGATATTCGGAACCGGCATCGTCAACCGATCCGTCCCCGCATAAGGCATTTCGCAGCGGTAAATCGTTACGCGCCCTCGACCTCTTCGAGCGTCTTCTGACGCGAGTCCACCTTCACCGTCAGTACGAGAATGACGGCGGCGGCGACGAGCGGCATCGTAAAGTAATAGATGATTTGATGGATGACGGTGCCGAACGTGAGGAAGAGGCCCAGAATGTACGGCCCCGAAATCGAGCCGAGACGGGCCGCCGCAATCACCAGCCCCGACGCGAGCGCGCGGCATTTGGTCGGGAAGAGTTCGGACGTCAACGTGTAGAAGATCGGCACCACGCCGCCCGAGAAGAACTGATAGCCCACGTCGCAGCCGATGATGACTTCGATCGGCCACTTGTATTCGAACGACAGGCCGAAGCCGAAGAAGCACAGCGCGCTGACGCCGGAGAGCAGCAGCATCGCCCATTTGCGGGGCATCTTGTCCTGAAGCCACATGCCGAAAATCTGGCCGAGAGGCGTGACGGCCAGCACGATCATCGTGAACGTGAAGCTCTTCGTGAGCGTGAAGCCCTGACGCACGAAAATCGACGGCAGCCAGGTGCCGAATCCGACCACCTGAATGTTGTTCGCAAGCTGAAACAGACCCAGCACGACGATCGCGAGCGCCGACAACTTCAGCGCCGAGAACTGCTCGCCGATCTTTGGCCTGACTTCGGCGCGCGCTTCTGGTGCGACCAGTTCGATGTGACCGTAACCGGCATCGGCGGCGATCTTGTTGGCGATTCTGGCCGCCTCTTCCGTGCGTCCCTGTTGAAGCAGAAAGCGAATCGACTCGGGAATGTAGCGTCGCACGTAGACGATCATCAGCGCAGGCGTCACGCCGATCCAGAACAGCGCGCGCCATCCGAACGCGGGTACGACGAACGTGGCGACGACCGCGCACACGAACCATCCGAACGAATAGCCGATAGCGCCCGAGCCGACGAAAATATGCCGCAGCCGCTTCGGCGAATATTCGGCGAGCAGCGAGAACGCTACCGGAAATTCAGCGGCAATGCCGAGACCCGTGATGAAACGCGCCATCAACAGCACGCCGTAAGTCGGCGCAATCGCGCTCAGCAGCGTGCCGAACGCATAGGCGAACAGCGCCCATTGAAAGATCGGGCGTCGTCCGATGCGATCCGCCAGTGGCGCAAACAACAACGCGCCGAGCAACAAGCCGATATTCGTTACCGACCCGATGAGCCCCGCCTGCGCGGGCGTGATGCCGAATTCCCTGATGACGAGCGGCAACGCAAACGACGTCGTCTGAAAGTCGAAACCATCGAGCATTTGCGCCAGCACGCAACCGAGCAGCAGCGTCCATAGGAAACCCGTCATGGGGCAACTGTCGAGGAATTCCGTATAGGTCATCCTCTTGACTCCCGCCAATGTCGACGATGGCGCCGACCGCGCAACTTCCGCACCGGCGCCCGCGATATCCGTCCGACCTTGGGCCATGTCTGCCATTTCCGTCTCCTTGAGGTCTTCGCCTGAACGAAGCACCGTTTTCATGCTGGGTTACAACGGAATCGACCTTCCGTTTTTATATAGTCGATGCAGCGAGGCGAAGGCCTCAGGCGTAGCGTCGTTCGAGTTCGTCCCACGCGGGTTTGCCGACGAGCCGCTGACGCTCCGCGAACGGCGCGACAAGTCCGCCGGATTCGAACAGTTGCTTCTCGTCGCGTAGCGTCGTCAGCGCCTTTTGCATGCCGAGTACGGCACCCTGAAGCGCGGCGTTGGCATAAAGCACGATGCCGTAACCAAGTTCGCCCAGCTGATTGGCGCTGAAAATAGGCGTTTTTCCGCCGATGACCATGTTCATCAACTGAGGCTTCGACAAGCGCGAAGGCAACGCGCGCACTTCCTCAGGCTTCGTCACCGCTTCGACGAACAGGATGTCCGCGCCCGCTTCGGCGAACTGTTGCGCGCGTTCGATGGCCGCTTCGAAGCCGTGCGTCGCGGCGGCATCCGTGCGCGCCAGAATGAGCAGACTCGGATCGTGGCGCGCATCGACGGCCGCGCGAATCTTGCTTACAGCTTCTTCGGTCGAGATCACGTCCTTGCCGGAAAAATGGCCGCAGCGCTTGGGCGCGACCTGATCTTCGAACTGGATGCAATCCGCGCCCGCACGTTCGAGCGTGCGCACGGTATGCGCGACATTGAGCGCATTGCCGAAGCCTGTGTCTGCATCGACGATGAGCGGCAACGAGACGGCATCGCGAATACGTGCCGTGTGGTCCGCGATATCCGCAAGACCCATGAAACCTTGATCCGGCATGCCGAAGTGCATGTTCGTCACGCCTGCGCCCGTGACGTAGATCGCCTCGTAACCAAGGTCTTCGATCACGCGCGCCGACAGTGCGTTGAAAGCGCCCGGCACGATCACGCCACGGCGCGCATCGACCAGCGCTTTGAGTGTTCGACGGCTCGAAACATTAACCATGCTCATTCCTTTTATGCGACGGCGGCGGGTGCATCGGCATACGTTTCTGCCACAACGGGCGTCTTGTTCCAGTCCGTGATGGGATCGAAGCCGTAAAGCCAGTCGTTCGTGCCGTGCACGCTGCCCTTGCCCGATACGATCGCTTCTTTCTGCGCCTGACTGTCCTTCATGTGCTTGAAGCGCATGTTCGCCAGCGACAGACGTTGCACGCCATGCACGCGCGGAATGCGCACGCGGCGGAAGTTCGCGAAGGCTTCTGCGGGGTCGTCGTTAGCCTTGAGCCAGCGGCCCAGGATGTACGCATCTTCGAACGCCTGGCCTGCGCCTTGGCCTGCGTTCGGCACCATCGCGTGCGCTGCATCGCCGATTAGTTGAATGCGTCCACATCCCCAGTTATCCGTAATGGGTCGTGCAAACAGGCCCCATTTCATGCACTTCGTCACGAGACCCAGCAGTTCTTTCAAACGCGGCTCAGGGTTGTAGAAGCTCGCGCGCATCTCATCCGGATCGCCCGTCTTGTTCCAGCTTTCCTCGACCCACGCATCGGTGTCCTGCTGCGTGACGATGTTCACCATCTTCTTCTCGCGGATGTAATACGCCCGCACATGCGCGCCCGGACCGATCCATTCCGTCTGTCCAGTCGGCTCCAAAATCCAGTCCGGCACGATGCTCGCATCGAGCAACGCGCGCCACGCCATTTGACCTGTGTAGCTCGGATTGTCGTCGCCATAGAGCGCCTGACGCAGCACCGA
Organism: Caballeronia sp. LP006; assembly: GCF_031450995.1. Lineage (NCBI taxonomy): Bacteria > Pseudomonadati > Pseudomonadota > Betaproteobacteria > Burkholderiales > Burkholderiaceae > Caballeronia > Caballeronia sp. LP006. The sequence continues at coordinate 374,557 of NZ_JARTVW010000006.1, forward strand.
CTTCACACCGTCCGCGCCGATCACATATTCGGCTTCCACACGCGTGCCGTTCTCAAATACGAGTTCGACGGCATCGCTGCGTTCATTGACCCATGCAAGCCGATGACCCAAGTGAATATGCGATTGATTCAGCCCTGCGGCGAGTGCATCGAGCAGATCGGCGCGATGAAACGAGTAGTACGGTGCGCCCCATTTCTCCGCCAGCTTGAAGCGATCGCGAAACTCGAGAAAGTCCCCCGACTGCATGTTGCGCGTGTATTCGCCCGGCGAACGATGCCCCACTGCATCGATACGCCCTTTCGCGCCCAAACCCCACAGCGCCTTGACCGCTTGCGGGCTGCAACTTACTGCCGCGCCAATCTCGCCGAGCGCGGGCGCGGCTTCGAACATTTGCGCTTCGATTCCAAACGTATGCAACGCGTTGAGCGTCGCGGCACCGGCGAGTCCTCCGCCGACAATCGCAATCCGGCACTTCATCACCATGCGTGTCTCCTGATTCATTATCTGCAGGCTGCATGCAATGCTTTCTTCATGCAGCCGTTCAAGTCAAACTCACTATACGTGAGCGCCTTTAGTGCCAACAACTCAACAATTCGCTAGAATGCATTAGCGTTGCTTATAAGATTTTTTCTCTAAGAAAACGCCTTCCGCGCAACGAATTCAGCTCCTTCGGAACCTTGGAAATGGCGGTCACAGTCAATCTCGACATGGAACTGTTGCGCACATTCGTGGCTATCGTCGAGCGCGAATCGTTCGCGGCGGCGGCGGAATCGGTGCATCGGACGCAATCGGCCGTTACGCAACAGATGCAAAGGCTCGAAACGCAATTAGGGAAGACGCTATTTCTTAAAAGCGGACGTGCCAAACGAGTGACTAGCGACGGTCTCAAGCTGCTGGAATATTCGCGGCGGATGCTCGCGCTGAACGACGAAGCCTGCGCGGCCATCATGGGGTCAGTGTTGACGGGCGAGGTGCGTATCGGCGCGCCGGAAGACGTCGCCGACTCCATGCTTCCCAATCTCCTGCAACGCTTTTCGAAGGCGTTTCCAAGCCTGCGCATGACAATACATGTCGGACGCAGCCCCTTTCTTATGCAGGCGATGAAACGCGGCGAGATCGACATGACCATCTCGCCGCGCGAATATCCGGAGCATCGACGCATCAACTTGCGTACGTCGCCGACCGTATGGATCTGCGCGGCGGATTATCACTACGACCGCAGCCTGCCGCTCGATCTCATCATCGCGGACGAGCCAAGTCTCTTTCGCCGCATTGCGCTCGAGCATCTGGAGCGCGCGAAAACGCCGTGGCGCGTGAGCTATGTTTCGCCGACGCTTCCCGGCATTCGCGCGGCAGTGCGCGCGGGACTCGGTGTAACGGCTCGTTCGGTCGAGATGATGGGAGCGGACTTCCGCGTGCTCGGTGAAGCGGACGGATTGCCGCGCCTGCCTGACGTTTCCTACAACCTGTATCTGGCTTTGTCGCCGAGTACGCCGGCACGCCGCCTGTTCGACTCGCTCGGCACGCTGCGCCTATAACGGTGCGGTCTTCCGCTTCGATCGCGATCAAAAGCGATGAATGATGCCCGCGATTCCCACGAACTGACTCTGCGATGACGACGGCGTGCTGTTCGCGCCATCGCCGACATTCGCCGTCGCGTCGATGATGCCGCCCACGCCGTTAGCATTGAGCGTGTACGTCTTGCCGCTTGCGCGCTGATAGCCTTCGACCATGTAAAGGCCGGTGCGCTTGGAGAGGCTGTAGTACTGCATCAGGTTGAACTGGCTGTAATGCGCCGCGCTCGTAATGCCGTTCGCTTCCGTGGCGCGCGTGTACGCATAGCCCGCCGCGAGATCCCATTCGATACGCGGCTTCCAGTGCAGCACGACGCCGCCGGTGTTGAAGATCGCTTCATCGCGGAAGCCCGAATTCACGCCCGGAATGTATTGCACGTTGGAATACGCCAGCGAAATATCGAACGCAGGCGAGAACTGCCAGCCGCCCGTCACTGCCACGCGCTGCTGCGCCTGTGCATTGCGATAGCCATACGTCAGCGCCGACACGCCCGGCTCCGCGCCGCCGCTGCTCGCCGTCGAGTCCGCGCCCCACGCGCCGCCGCCGAGCGTCGAATTATTGATGCGCAGGAACGCAGCCGCGATCCCGAACGGTCCGCTGATGTATTGCGCGCCCGCGCTCCACGTCGAGCCGCGATTGAACGAGCCTGCCACGCCGCCCAGCGCGTAATAGCCGCTCACCGTGAGACCGTGGAACGATGGCGAGACGTACAGAATCGAGTTGTTCGCGCGGTAGCTTGAGTCCATAGAGTCGATATCGCCCGGATGCGCGCCCCCATAACCGGTCAGCCAGTTGATCGGGCTATACGGTACGAGCAACGTGTAATAGGACGTGTACTGGCGGCCCACCGTCAAAGTCCCGTATGCCGCATTCGTCAGCCCAACAAACGACCGGCGTCCGAACATGCCGTTGGTCGGCACTGCGGCGCCGGTTCCGGAGTTGAAGCTTGATTCCAGCGTGAAGATCGCCTGCGTGCCACCGCCCAGGTCTTCCTTTCCGGTCAGGCCGAAGCGGCTGCCTTGCCAAACGCCGTTGCTCATCTTGACGACCGAGTGTCCTCCGGAAGTCGCGCCGAGAGAGGCGGAATTGCTCATATACTCGAAGCCCGTGTCGATCAGCCCGTACAAGGTGACGCTGGTCTGCGCCGATGCGATATTTGCTGCGAATCCGGTCAGTATCGCGATGGCCAATGTTTTCTTTCTCATCTGTCTCTCTCCATCAAAGTATGGTCACTGTCTTTCTAGTTCGCTTCGTTTTCCTAACGAAGGTTCTCAATAAATTTTTTTTTTCTGGCCCGTTCATGCGAACGGAGCGTTAATCCCCCTGCAATCAGAAGCTATCGCCCGGCACGCGCACGAAACCTTCCATCAGGATGCGCGCGCTGCGGCTCATCAGCGCTTTCGTGACGCTCCACTGTCCGTTCACGCGCTCGGTCTGAGCACCCACACGCAAGGTTCCCGAAGGATGCCCGAAGCGCACCGCTTCATGCACTCCGCCTCCCGCCGCGAGGTTCACAAGCGTGCCGGGTATGGCCGCCGCGGTCGCGATGGCAACCGATGCGGTTCCCATCATCGCGTGATGCAGCTTGCCCATCGACAGCGCACGCACGAGCAGATCGAAGTCGCTGGCATGAATCGGCTTCCCGCTCGACGCCGAGTAATCCGCAGCCGGCGCGACAAACGCGATCTTCGGCGTGTGCTGGCGCCTGGCCGCTTCCCCGGGCGTCTTGATCAGGCCCATGCGCAACGCGCCGGCCACGCGGATGGCTTCGAACTGCGCAAGGCGTTCCGCATCGCCGTTGATGTCGTCCTGAAGTTCCGTGCCCTTCAGTCCGATGCCGGCGGCGTTGACGAAGATAGCCGGAATGCCCGAGTTGATCATCGTCGCCTTGAGCGTGCCTAAGCCGGGCACGTCGAGGTCATCGACGATATTACCGGTAGGAAACATCGCGCCGCCGTCCTCGCCTTCATCGGCGGGGTCCATGAATTCAAGCACGATTTCCGCAGCGGGAAAGGTGACGCCGTCGAGTTCGAAGCCGCCCGTTTCCTGCACCAGACCGCCGCTCACCGGCACATGCGCGATGATCGTCTTGCCGATATTCGCCTGCCAGATGCGCACGATGCACGTGCCGTCCTGCGGGATGCGCGCAGAGTCGACGAAGCCCGCATGCAAGGCGAACGCCCCGACCGCCGCCGACAAATTGCCGCAGTTGCCGGACCAGTCGACGAAAGCGGCATCGATGGAGACCTGGCCGAAGAGGTAGTCGACGTCATGATCCGCGCGCGCGCTCTTCGCGAGAATCACGCACTTGCTTGTGCTGGACGTAGCGCCGCCCATGCCGTCGATCTGCTTGCCGTAAGGGTCCGGGCTGCCCACCACGCGCAGCATGAAGCGGTCGCGTGCCTCGCCTGCCTGCTGGCACGACGCGGGCAAGTCCTGCAAGCGGAAGAAAGTTCCCTTGCTCGTGCCGCCGCGCATGTACGTGGCGGGCACTCTGATCTGTGATGCAGTTGTCGTCATGATTCGACCTGTACTCAATGCTCTCGTTATTGCTCTGGATGTTGCTCTTCTGCGCCATGCAAATGCGACAGATAGTTCTGCCACGGCCGGTCGCTATCGAAGTTTTCCTTCGCGTTGACGGCGAGTTCGGGACCGTCAATCGGCGTGATGTGCGGATTCAACTGCATGCCTGCGAACTGCGCTTTTGCGTCGATATGAATGTAGAGCGCACGCACGGTCGCCTCGCGCACCGACTTGCCGACCACGGTCTCGCCATGGCGCGCCATCAGCACGGCCGGGTTCTTGCCGAGCTTAGTTGCCAGCGCATCGCCAAGCTTCGCGTTGGTAACTTGCACGCCGCGCTTGGTCGCGTCGGGCGGGTAGGCATCGCGCACTTCGAACAGCGGCGTCTCGGCCGGCAGGAAGCCCGCCTGCGCGACCACGGGCTCCAGTGGCACATTGGCGATACCGAACGGAATCACGGCGAGATCATGCGAATGAATCACCGACTGAAGCTCAGGATTCGCCGCATAAACCCGGCAATGAATGAAGCGTTCGCCATTCAGCCGTGGCGCATTCGGCGCGACCGCGCTGCAGTTCTTCGAAATATCGACCTCGACGATATCCGCGCGCGTTACGAGCGCGGGCGCCATTGCACGCGGCATGAACATGTGATCCGGGTTCTTTACTGAACGCGTGCTGACATGCCCGAAGCTGTCGAGAATGCCTTCATTTGCAAGGATATGGCTCGCGGTCACGACGTCCGCGATACGCGCTTCGTCGGGGTCTTGCGCTTGTGTTTGCGTCTGCGCATAGCCATGCCTTGCAAATAGTATCAGCGCGACGCTTACGAAAAGACGATTCTTCATGCCATTCATGCCGCGGTTGGTCCGTAAGGAAACGTATCGCACGACGCGCTCAATGCTTCCATGTCGCGCGTGAAAATGCCCCACTGGTCGTTGCGTCCGTCAGGAAATTTCCATGTATCTGGCGTGCCCGTTACATAGTCGTCGTCCACGCGCATGATTTCCGCCGTATATTCGATGCACGCGCCGAACGGCCCGACGAAATACGCGAACACATTGTCACCCGGACCATGACGGCCCGGACCCCAAACCGTGCCGCAGCCCGCATCTTTCAGGCGTCCCATGCCGCGCAGCACGGCATCCGTATCCTTCATTTCGAACGCGATGTGATTAAGCGTAGGCTGCTTCGAATCCGCGTACGCGATTACGTGATGCAGGTCGTCGCAACGCAAAAAGGTCATGAAACGCGTGCTGTCGCTCACCTTGAAACCGAAGACATCGGTGAACATGCGCGTTGCTGCTGCGCGATCCCGCGTATTGAACACGACATGCGCAACGCGAATCGGATTCGCGCGTTCGGTCGGCAACGGCTCGGGCGGGGGTTCCGCTTCGGCGACGAAACGGAACGGCTCGCCTTCAAGGCCGGCCGCGTAGAAGCCCGCGCCGCCGCCGGGTTCATCGAATGCATGGATCCACGGACCATGCCGAAGGCCAGCCTGGTTGACGCGTTCGTACACCGCCTCGACTTCTTCGCGCGTGCCGGCGATGGTGGCGGACAGAATCGCCCGGGCCGGTCCTTCCGTGATGGACACCGCGTAGTGCTGCGCCGCCGTGCCGCGAAGGAACGTCGTGTTTCCTCGCGTGCCGACTTCCGTCATGCCCCACGGATTCTTAAGAAATTCGACGGCCGTCGCGCGATCCGGCATCTGTAGTTCAACGCTGCGCAAATGCATAGTGTGTCTCCGAAAGAATTAGTGTGCGGCCGGGTTGACATCGATAATCATGGCCGCCGGTGGCTTCGTGCAAGACGTGCCTCCCATTGCGCCTTCGACGCATTGCAGACCGCTTTGTTCGATTGCGGGTGCTGCATCGGCGGAACTCAGTAATTGAACCACGGATTGCGCCAGCTCGATATGGCGGCTCCACGCCGGCACGCCCGCCGCCACCCAGACGTTCGCCTGCAACTCGTCCGGAATGGGCGTGATATGCGCTATGCCCGGCACCGGCCGCAGTTCGCTGATCTGCTGAAAGGCGATATCGGCATCGCCGCGTGCGACCACTGCGCCCGTGCGTTCCCCGTTTCCGACAAACCGGCTCTTTGGTAAGCATTGCTCAGCAATACCCAACCGCTGATACAAGCGCGTGGTGAGGTACTTTCCGCTCTCGCTCGCGGAGTACGCGATTACGCGCGCCCCAAGGAACGTTCGCCGGAGCGCTTCGACGCTGTGCGCGGCAGGCGGCGGCTCGCCATCGCGCACGGCGATCGCCACCGACGACTTCGCGATGACCGCGCGCGTATCCGCAATGATGTAGCCCTTCTCGATGAAGTGCTGCATATTCGGCTCCGCGACGATCACGAGGTCCACCGTCTCGAAGCGCGCCAGCCGGTTGGGAATCGATGTTTCGCCCGTGCCGATGGATGTCGTCAACGTGACGACCTTCTTTCCCGTGAGCTTTTCGAGCATCGGGATCATCGCGAGATAGGCAGCGGTAAAAACCCCGGACGTCATCACGCGGAAAGCTTCTTCGCTATCGACCGTCATTTAGTACTCCTTATTGTAATGAGTGTTGCTCCGGCTTTCGATGAAACCGGCGCAGGCAATATCAGGCGTTGCGGACTTGCTCGTCCTCGTCTTCGGCTTCGACCAGCGCCCACACGCGGCGGAACGGCCCGCGCGTGCGGATCAGTTCGGCGCCCGCATCAGCGGCCGTTTCATCGTCGATCCATTGCGGCGTGCCGAGCGTCGCGCTGATACAGGCGCGATGCGCGTTTTCTTCGAACAAGAACGCACTCGCCACCGCCTCTTCGACGCTCGCTCCTGTAATCGTTGCACCGTGCGCGCACATCAGCACCGCGCGATGCGAACCGAGCGCTTGCGCCAGCGTTGCGCCGCGCTTGCGATCGCTCACGAGACGCGGATCGTGATAGACCGGAATGCCGTCGTGGAACAGCGTGCCCATCAGATGAATCGGTCGCAGCAACTGACCGCTTGTGGTGAACGACGTCGAATACATGCCGTGATAGTGGATGACCGAGTTCACGTCCGGACGCGCGCTTAGCACTTCCAGATGAATCGGAAATTCGCCGGGCGGATCGCCCGCGCCTTCGAGCTTGTTGCCTTCGAAGTCCATTACAACGAAGTCCTCGGGCTTAGCGTTCATGCCCAGCGAATGCCGCGTAATCATGAAGCGGTCGTCCGGCAAGCGCGCGCTGATATGCCCGAATCCTTCGATGAAGCCGCGGCGATAAAGAAATCGCCACGCCTTCAACGTCTTGGTCATGAGTTCGTCCATCGTCCTTTCCTCACGCACGCGCGGCGAGCCATTGCAGCAGCACGCGATTGAACTGCTCGGGCTGTTCGACATTGGGCACATGCTTCGCGCCCTCGAATTCTTCGTAGCTTCCGCTCTGGAAAAGGCTTGCGATATGACGGCTTTCGGCGGGCGTCGCGCGCGGATCCTGCGTGCCGCACGCGACCAGGACGGGCGTGCCGACCGTGCCGAGACGCTTTGTGAAATCGAAGTTGCCGATGGCACTCGCGCAGCCGGTGTAACCCGTCGGCGTGCAGCCGGCAACGGTGTCGCGAATCTGCTTCCAGCGAACCGGATGCGCCTGCTTATAGCCCTCCGTCAGCCAGCGCTGCATCGTGCGATCCGCGATAGGTTCGAGCGAGTTCGCGCGCGTGATCGACTCGATCATCGGGCCCCAGAACGTCGCGGCATCGGGCGGCGATTCGGATTGCGTGTCGCAAAGCATCAGCGACGTCAGGCGTGGCGCATGACGCAGTCCGAGCGACTGCCCGATCATCCCGCCGATGGATAACCCTACGAAATGCGCACGTTCGATGCGCAGTGCATCGAGCACGTCGATGACATCGTCGGCAAGTAGATCGATGGTGTAGGGCGCGGGCGTCGCCGTGCTGCCGCCATGGCCCCGCAGATCGGTGCGCAGCACGCGGTAGCCTGCGGCTAGCAGCGCCGGAACCTGTTCGGCCCACAAACCGAGATCGGCGGCGAGCGAGTGCGAGAACACGACGACTTCACCGGTTTCAGGCCCGACGATGTCATAGCTGATGATGCGTTGATTCAGCGGCAGAAGCATGAGTTATCCGTTACGTGTCGAGTTACGTTGATCACTTGCTGGCGGCGACGTTCAGCTCCATCGAGCCGATGCCTTCGATCGTGCCTTTCAGACAGTCGCCGTCGAATAATTGCGACACGCCCGCGGGCGTTCCGGTGGTGATGATCGTGCCGGGCTTGAGCGTCGTCACGCTCGAAAGAAAGCGGATGAGATCACGCACGCCGTTGATCATGTCCTTCGTGTGCGCCAGCATTACAGTGCGACCGTTTTGTTCGACCTCGATGCGCAAGTCTTGCGGCTCGGTGATCTCGTCACGCGTGACGAACCACGGCCCGATGCCGCAGAACGTATCGAAACCCTTGCGAATATTGCGCGTGTTATGACGGCGGCCCCACGGATCGCGAATGCTGATGTCCCAGCACATCGTGTAACCATATACGTAATCGAGCGCCTGCTCGGCCGTCACGTTCTTCGCCGTGCGGCCGATGACGACGGCCAGCTCGCATTCGAAGTCCACATGCTTGGCGATCTCCGGCAGGATCACGGTGCCGTTCGGCCCGACGATCGACGAAGACGGCTTGAGGAAGACTTCGGCCATCAGGTCATCGGCGGAAAACTGCGAGCGGTCATATGCGCCGACGCGATCCGTCATCTCGGCCTGATGCGAGCGATAGTTCGCGGCACCCGCCCAGATTGCAGGCGGATTTTCGATCGGCGCAAGCAGCTTCGCCTGAGCGAGCGGCACCGGCTGTCCGCGACGCGCGGCGGCGAGCCCATCGCGCGATGCAGGATGATTCGCGAGTGCATCGATCACGTCCGGCATGGTCGCGCCGGCTCTCACGGCGCCAGTCGTTGCGAGCGCATCGGCGAGCGGATAAATGTCATCGCCCTCGATCACTCCGGGCAGGCCTTCGTTATAGCGGCAGAGCTTCATCGTTTAATCTCAATGGGTGGTCAGGAGCGACGCGTTCGTGTCGGTGGTATTGGTGGCATCGGCATACGCTTCTGCCACAACGGGCGTCTTGTTCCAGTCCGTGATGGGATCGAAGCCGTAAAGCCAGTCGTTCGTGCCGTGCACGCTGCCCTTGCCCGATACGATCGCTTCTTTCTGCGCCTGACTGTCCTTCATGTGCTTGAAGCGCATGTTCGCCAGCGACAGACGTTGCACGCCATGCACGCGCGGAATGCGCACGCGGCGGAAGTTCGCGAAGGCTTCTGCGGGGTCGTCGTTAGCCTTGAGCCAGCGGCCCAGGATGTACGCATCTTCGAACGCCTGGCCTGCGCCTTGGCCTGCGTTCGGCACCATCGCGTGCGCTGCATCGCCGATTAGTTGAATGCGTCCACATCCCCAGTTATCCGTAATGGGTCGTGCAAACAGGCCCCATTTCATGCACTTCGTCACGAGACCCAGCAGTTCTTTCAAACGCGGCTCAGGGTTGTAGAAGCTCGCGCGCATCTCATCCGGATCGCCCGTCTTGTTCCAGCTTTCCTCGACCCACGCATCGGTGTCCTGCTGCGTGACGATGTTCACCATCTTCTTCTCGCGGATGTAATACGCCCGCACATGCGCGCCCGGACCGATCCATTCCGTCTGTCCAGTCGGCTCCAAAATCCAGTCCGGCACGATGCTCGCATCGAGCAACGCGCGCCACGCCATTTGACCTGTGTAGCTCGGATTGTCGTCGCCATAGAGCGCCTGACGCAGCACCGACTTCACACCGTCCGCGCCGATCACATATTCGGCTTCCACACGCGTGCCGTTCTCAAATACGAGTTCGACGGCATCGCTGCGTTCATTGACCCATGCAAGCCGATGACCCAAGTGAATATGCGATTGATTCAGCCCTGCGGCGAGTGCATCGAGCAGATCGGCGCGATGAAACGAGTAGTACGGTGCGCCCCATTTCTCCGCCAGCTTGAAGCGATCGCGAAACTCGAGAAAGTCCCCCGACTGCATGTTGCGCGTGTATTCGCCCGGCGAACGATGCCCCACTGCATCGATACGCCCTTTCGCGCCCAAACCCCACAGCGCCTTGACCGCTTGCGGGCTGCAACTTACTGCCGCGCCAATCTCGCCGAGCGCGGGCGCGGCTTCGAACACTTGCGCTTCGATTCCAAACGTATGCAACGCGTTGAGCGTCGCGGCACCGGCGAGTCCTCCGCCGACAATCGCAATCCGGCACTTCATCACCATGCGTGTCTCCTGATTCATCATCTGCAGGCTGCATGCAACGCTTTCTTCATGCAGCCGTTCAAGTCAAACCGACTATAAGGCAGGCTCTCGCGCCTAAACAATCCAGCAATTCGTGAAAATGCATTAGCGTGACTTATGCATTCTTGGATTGCGTCGGCGACATGTCGGCGAGCCATTCAATTGCGGAGAATTTAGCGCTCCGCTTATATCGTTAACCCGTGGTGCGCTTGCGGCGGTGCTTATTCAACGTCGACGATTGTTTAAAGGTATTGCAATTTTGAAACGCGACGCCGTCTCTCCTGAGCAGCGAGCGTTCTGACGCGGCTACAGCGCAGACGGAAAATCGCTCAAGCCCTAGAAAGAATCAACGTTTCGAACCCTTAGCGTTGCGCCAGGATGATCAAAGCGAAGTCTATCTTTTCGGGCAGATAGACTTATCTAAATACGTTCGTATTCCGAAGTTCATGACGGGAGCTAACTTCTCTAATGAATCGCCCAAAGAATCAGTACTTGCTGCAACGCATGAGTCGGTTTTTAAGCTGCGTTGCAGGGGTATCCCATCAAAACTTCGCGTCTTCTTGGACATACGCCTAGACGCACATAAATACTCTAAGGTTCGCGCACCGGCAAACATGTCCGTCAATAAGTGCGCGGAGCGGATTTAGCACCCCATGGCACTGGCGCGCGGCCTGACCGCCGAGAGCACGTGCGATACACGTGATACGCAATCGTTCGCCATGGGAAGCACTTCGACCGGTATAGCAAGGAGTCGCCTCTCGGCACGACCGATAGGAGTACTTTTCGGTCATAGTCGCGATAACGCCGTAGTCGACGACTGGTGGCGTCAGTACCTGAATGTGGCCGATTTCTGCAATCTGCAGAGAGTATCTGCTGCCTTGGCAAGGATTTAGTCGTGTGCAACTTAGATCAGAATGCCACCGGCAGAACTGTGAGACAACAAAATGGCCGCGGGCCCTGAACTCAGCTTCAGCGGCTCTCGTGCGACCGCAGGGCCTCTCCATGCGCCGCGATCCAATCCGCAAATCTCCTGCAGCGCCCGCCCGTCAGATGCATTAGCATGTCTTATGAGTCCAGAAACGTTCTGGTACGCAACAGTCGGCGCACCGGCTGACTATCGAAAAGAGTCCAACAGGGGGAGACCGGATTAATGAGCCTTTTGAATCTCGACTTGGAGTTGCTGCGCACGTTCGTGGCGATCGTCGAGCGTGAGTCGTTTGCGGCAGCCGCCGACTCGGTACATCGGACGCAATCCGCTGTCACGCAGCAGATGCAGCGCCTGGAGACGCAACTGGAGAGGCCGCTATTTCTGAAACGAGGGCGCGAGAAGCGGCTGACCGAAGATGGGTTGAAATTGCTCGAGTATTCGCGCCGCTTGCTCGCACTTAACGACGAAGCTTGCTCGGCAATCGCCGGTGTGACTTTGACGGGAGAAGTCAAATTAGGCGCGCCCGCCGACGTCGCCGACTCCATGCTACCCAATCTACTGCAACGCTTCTCGAAGTCCTTCCCGAGCTTGCGCATGACGATCGACACTGGCCGCACCGCATTCCTAGTGCAAGCGATGAAGCGAGGCGAAATCGATATGACCATCTCTGCTCGACCGCATCCCGAGTTTAGACACTTGACGCTCCGCACATCTCCGACCGTGTGGATTTGCGCCGCCGATTATAACTACGACCGCTCGCAGCCGCTCGATCTCATCACGTCCGACGAGCCCAGCTTGTTCCGTACGATGGCGCTCGAGCATCTGGAACGCGCGGGCATCGCCTGGCGCATCCGCTACGTCGCACCGACCTTGCCGGGCATACGCGCCGCACTTCGCGCAGGTCTTGGCGTGACAGCCCGCTCCGTCGAAGTGATGGGTCCCGATTTTCGCGTGCTCGGCGCAACGGACGGATTACCGCGTCTTCCGGACGTCACTTACAGCCTGTATCTGGGGCTCTCGCCGAATCCCGCAGCGCGCCAGCTATTCGACTCCTTGGGCGCCATGCGGATCTGAGCATGCCAGCGGCCGCCCATCTGGGGAAAACGTATAATGGTTTGCGCTACTTGCCCATTCCTGCAAAACCCTTTCAGTAAGGTGTCAAGCTATGAAATCTACTATCGAAGTAACCGCTGCAGCTTTCGCTGTATGCGCATGCGCTGTCGCGCACGCGCAAGCGAGCCAGCCTATCACTCGTGCGCAAGTCCGCTCCGAAGTGGTCAGGCTGGTGCGAGAGGGCTATGAGCCAAATCGCGACGACTATCCGGAAACGCTGCTCAGTGCGCAGCGGCAGCTCGCTAGACAGCGCGACTCAAGTCCCGGCCAAGACCCTCGCGGAAATCTCAAGACGCGGTAATACGTTACTTACCGCTTTGCAAAGTCTTCATCGCCTTTTTACTAGTGACGTTTTGATGCTATGGGCGAGCATGGACGATCGGCTTGAGAAAGTCTTCTCGCGCCTCTGTTGCGACATCGCTTTGCTTCGCGGGACGACTCTACAGCGGGCTTCCGTCCAGCCTACCTGACAAACCCAAGCTCGCGGCGGAACGTACGCAGACCTCGATGGAAAATTGCGAGGTTCTCTGGGAACGGCGCGCTGCACGGAGCCCGGCTACGACACTGCGCGCGCGAATGGTTTGCGCTAATGGCCGCGACACCCGAAGTGAAGGCGCTGAGGTACTTTGAGCTGGGTCTGCTCAGGCAATCGGTCGGGCGGATTTACGCCATTATTAGAAGCACCCGCATCGACACAGCATATTGTGATGCCATCGGCGCAAGCACAGGTTCCTTATCGCGCAAGAACTGCGCAGCGGCGTGGCCTCAATCGTTAGCGATACGTCAATTGGCCGCGGTCGTTTGGACGGGTGCCGCTTACAAAGCAGCGCTCTGCGCGCTGGAAACACCTGCTGCGGTATCATGTCGATCCCGTCGAAAACGAGCTCAACGAGGCGCGGGTTAATACCCGCAACATTAAAATCGAGCTTCAATCCTGATCACCGCGGCGTCTGCTCCCTCAGAGGAAGACATGGGCGTAACGCTTGCTGCCGGAGCGTTACTGCCAGCGCCGACACTGTGCAGCCGCTCACCGAGAAGCACCCTACGCTCCTTACGCGACAAAATTTGATGTCGCACCGTTTCCACAAGAACCGTAATCCGGCGGTGTGATTGCTGCTGGAATATCCATCGCTTCTAATCGTTGTCTTTCCGGTTCGCGGAGGCAGTTAGGCCTCGCAAACGCCACTAGCAAGATAACTACTCTTATCGCGATAGACGCGTTTCAGTCGAAAACTGAAGGTCGGCAAAATCATCTGGCCGCGGACCGTCCCCTACAACTCAAACAGAAACTCGTTCGCGACCTACTTAAGCGGCGTGAGGCCAAGTTCACGACCGCGCTCGAGCTCGTACATGAGCTTCCGAAACCTCTCAACGCTTGGCCGCTTGCAGAGAATCCCATCGATGCCATACGGGTTCGTGTACCAGACGATCTCGTCGGCGTCATCGAACACGAAGTAGTGTTGATGAATCGTGATCGACCTACCGGCGAAAAGCGCATCGACGATCTGTTCAGGGGTCAAAGAGCTGCCGGGTTCGTCAATTCGAAGATCGGGAATTTTCATTCGGGGAACCTCCTGACGGTCAAACCGCGTTCGTTTCACTGACCGATACCCACCTCCGGACCAACCGCTGCTTTCTCTTTAGCTCGGATCTTTTGACCTTCAATCGGCGGACCGCTTTTTTCGTGCCCTTGCTCAATCCAGTGCTTGAGCTGATTGAGTTCAAGCGCAGCTGTCTTGGTCGCTTCTCGTAACACAGCGCTAGGCAACCGCGCACGGTTGTCGGTGAATATCTCTGCCTCGTATCTGGCGCGCGAGACTGCGACGTAGTAGACGTCTTTCGCCGTGGTGAGGGATCGCGTATCGAGGTTGATCAGCACCTTATCGCTCGTTAGACCTTGAGCACTGTGGACGGTCGAAGCGTAGGCGAGCGCTGCATACATGGCTCGCGTCGCATCGAGCTTGATGGACCGCCCATGCGACTCAACAACGATCTCCGTCTCTTGAACGTCCCGGACCGTCAGTCGATCACCATTCGCAAGATCCCGATCCTTGTCGTTGCGTGTGACTTTGATCTGATCGCCCACCGCCACCTCGATACGCTCGGGTCGATAGACGGATAGCTGCGTGGTCTGGGCTGGCGAGAACGTCAACACTGCGCTGTCCGGTGCGCGGACGGTGAGCCGATTTCCGGGTCCCGTGTCCAGCACCTCGTATTGCTCGCCGCGGCGCAGACCGATGGCGTAGTCGCGTTCCGGGATGATGACGGCGCCCTTCTCATAGTATTTGCTGTGTCGCCGCTCGGCTTGTGTTGTATCGAGCCGGTCGAGTAACGTGTACTCGCGACCGGTTCCCTTTAACCCTAGCGCCTGTTGTATTCCCTCGTTGATCGCCTTGCGACTCTGGTTCGTTCCGGTGATCACGAGCGTCTGTACGCGGTCTACCGGCAACAGGTCGACGTAGGTCTTTACGATCTGAGCATAGCGCTCGGCCGCTTCCTTTACTTCGTGGATCCGCGTCACGTGCGCGAGCGAGTCGGCAGTCTTGCCCACCGCAGCCAGCTCAACTGCCTTCAACAATTCCGGATCCTTCTGACGCTGGATCGTCCGGATCTCGGTCGCTTGCATCCCAGCTTTCAGGAGCTGTTCGAACGGCTTGCCCGCCTCGATCGCTTTCGTTTGCGCCGTGTCTCCCAGAAATACGACGCGCGCATGATGCGCCTCAACAATCTTCATCGTTTCGAGCATCTGACGAGCCGGGATGACGCCGGCCTCATCCACGAAGATGACCGTGCCGCTGTTGAGCTTCTTGTTTTTTGCCTTTAGAAACGACTGGAGCGTACGAGCCTCGATCCCCTCGGATTCGAGCGCCTTCTTCTGACTCCCGTAGGGCGCGAGCGCGACGACCGAGAAACCCTGCTGCTCAAGCAGCTCTTTCGCCGCCTTGGTCATGAAGCTTTTCCCGACACCTGCGAAGCCGGGCACCGCCGTGAATCGATTAGTCGAATCCGCGATGCGCGCAACCGCCCGCGCCTGCTCGACGTTCAGCCCTGCGCGCTCTACCGTCTGGGTGCGTGTCGCCAGATAAGCATCAATCTGCTGTGCCGTGATGCGCGAGGTGACCGCCCCGCGCCCCGCCGACTCGAGTGCCAAGATGTCGCGCTCGCGCCGCTGAGCGATGTGCGTCGTGTAGCGCGCCCCTAGTCTCTCCAGTCGTCCTTGCGCAATGCCGGCGTCGACCAGCGCCCGCGCCTGTTCGCGGGTCCGTCGCCCCCGGGTGCCTTCACCCTCGCTCTGGTCACCCATCAACTGAGCGATCCATTTCTCGCGTGACATCGCGGGTCCCGTCGTCCCAGTCGACGCCGTCTTATCGTCTGCACGCTCGGCCGGATTCAGCGATCGATAGAGGGCCTCCTCTCGGATGAGATGTCCGCTGCGTTGCGCGCGGTCGATCGCGGCGCGAATGTCGGTCGCACTCAGCCGCCCGTAGCCGTGCCTGAGCGCGACCGCAAGTAGCTGTTCGCGCGTGACGATCGCCTGTCGCTCAGTCAGACTCTGAATCGCGAATTTCACGGTTTGGTCGGCGTGAAAGACGAGCGGCTGGTCGATCTGTGGCGGTCGGCCGGATTGGCCGGATTCATCCGCAGGGACGTTGTGTAATCCATCACGGGGTTCATTGCCGGATTCATTGCCGGATTCATTGCCTGACTCTTTGCCTAATCGATCGCGCAATCCGCTGTCCGGTGGGCTAGCGGGGCCATCATTCCCCACTCCGGCCCATTCACGGCGATCGAAATCGATCCCGAGTTCTTTGGCGCGCGCAAGCCAGGACTCGCGCACGTCATCCCGATCGATGACGCTCTTCCGCTCGCGGGTTTGCATCGCAGCGAGATCGCGCTGCTCCGGGGTGGCGCTTTCGCGACTCAAGCCCCATTCAGCCAGCTTCGCGTCGATCTGGTTGCGCCTCGCGCTGAACTCGGTGATCTGGTGCTCTGTAAAATGCGCGAGATCGAAGGTGCCGTTGCGCTCGAACTTCAGTTTGAAGCCTTGCAACTCGAGCGCCTTCGCGAGCTCTGCCTTATAGACGTTCCCGAGGTGGCTCAACGAATTGACGATGCCGTCATTGACCAGCGCACGCCATTCGCCGTTCGCACGTTGGGTCATGTTGAGCACGAAAGCATGCGTGTGCAGATCCGGGTCCACTTCGCGCGAGGTCTCATGCCGGAAGGTTGCCGCGACCAGTTTATGGGTGTGCTCGACGCTCGTCTTACCGTCCAAGGTAGAGCGGGCTGCAGCCAGCATCTCGGCCTCGCGCAACGCAGCGGCCACCGCGCTGTCGTGCGCCGCAATGATCCGCGCGTCACCGTGTACGAGCGCCTGCAGCGAGACGCCCTTAGGGGCTGAGAACGTTAGGTCGTAACCCAGCCGCTCCTTTCGGGCCTCCGAGGGCTTGGTTCGGCGCAATTGCGTGCGCTCATTGATCCGGCCATTCAGCAATTCAGCAAAGCGGCTCTGCTCAACCGCTCCAGCCAGCCCAAGCGCCTCTGCCCCCTTCCCATGCCACTGCATGGCGCTGCCATCCTTCGCGTAATAATCGTCGGCGCTGTCGGCGTAGTAGCCCACGACCTTGCCGACGTTCTGGCGCTTGATCGTCGTGATGTTGAGCATCAGGCCGCCCCGAGAATTTCGCCATCGGGCGACACGATCCCGGGAACGCGGCGCTTGCGCGTGTAGGTCACCGATTCGGTTTTGAAGCGAGCGATGGGCAGATCGCCCGGAAAGGCGAGATACCCTTCGAGGTTCGGAAGCCGCATCAATTCGGACGCAAGCACGACCGACTCCGGCTTGATCTCCTCATTTTGGCTGTTGGTACCTAACCCGCCGAATGCGCGGCGGCTGCGTCCCGAGCGATGGCGCATGATTTCGTGTTGCCCGAGGGCGCGCGACATCTTCTCAGCCGTCTTCTCGCCCATGCGGCCGACACCCAGCGCCACCATCGTGCGATGGTTGCCGAGCATGGTCTCAGCGAGATTCTCGCCGTACACGTCCACCAGTTGGGTGTAGGTTTGATATCCGGACACGACCCGCAACCCCTTCTTCCGCCCCTTGGTCAGCGCGTCGCCCAGGGTGGGAAGGCGCGCCAGCGACTCCAGTTCGTCCAAATAGACCCAGAGCCGGCGATTCAGGTCGGCGCTCATCCCGAGCACGCTGCTGAAAATCGTGTCCGCAAAGCACGAGATCAGCGGAACGAGCGCCGCCCGCATATTTTCGTCCCAGGTGATGAACAGATTGCCTCCCTTAGGATCGGCGATCCAATCGCGCAATGAAAAGTCGCCATGCGGCATGTCAAGATGCGGTGGCAACTTGTTGGACAACACGAATCGCGCACTACCGGACGCGCGGCTGTTCCCCGTGAAAAGTGCCTGAGCATTGGTGCCCTCAACATAGGCTTCCAGTTCTTCAAGCGTCTTGCGATTCGTCCACTCGAATACCTCTTCCATCGTCGGATTGCGCGAGGTCGCATACACTTTTCGGGCGACCTCTGTGAATAGCAGCCGACCGTAGTCATTCCACTCTTCCGATTCGACGCTGCCCGATCGCTGGATGATCGACGCCGAATAGCGCTTGAAGTCAAATTCCGCGCGAATTTCATTGAAAAACGACCAGCCTTCCGATCTCGCGTCGTAGGGGTTTAAGACCTTGTCGCCATTGCGGTAAAAGGTCGAGAGAAACTCGCCGTCGGGATCCAGTACCACCATTCGATCACCACGCGCGAGCGCACCTAAAATCATCTCTCTGAAGATCGTTGATTTTCCCGTCCCTGTTGACCCTCCGATGGAAACATGAGTGTTTTCTGCCGCGAGAGGGATTGGTACGCCGGCGATCGTAATTTGATGCTTTCCCTTTTCCTGCGTCTTTCTCGCCAGTTCGTTTGCCGTGACGATTTCCGTTCCGCGAAAGAATTTTGAAAACGCCGCGCCTTTGAACGGTCCGTTCGCGGCTTTTGTAGCGATCACCAATCCAATAATCGCCACTACTTCGCCACCAATCAACGCAGCCCAAAGTGGAACCAGATGAAAGGTGTTCGAGATCAGATATGGAACAACGACCCGTGCATCCTGCGGCGTAAAACCGAAGACCGCCTTTGCCGTTACAAACCAGGCGAAAAGCGGAACGAACACTAATGCAGCCATGGCGGCCTGTCGCTTTTGAATATCATCCACGAGTGCTCTCCGAAGCAGGCTGCCATGAGCGAATGTCCAGGCGGTCGAGCTCAGCACGCGCGCCGCGCAACTTGTCGGGTGGTAGCGCCATTCTGAGTAAGATCAATATCTCCATCAGCATGTGAGAAGAAGGCTCGTTGTCATAGGAATCTGATCGACTTCGAGAATCACTCGACATCTTTGAGACGGAAAGCGTCAACTCGTCCAGTTGCGCAATCAGAGCCTGCCGCTGGTCCTGGGCTTCTCCAAATAGCGCGTGCTTGATGTAGTCCGATACGTTCCCTTCGTGTCGCGAAGATCGTTCCTCTAGCTCAATCTTCTGTGACTCGGAAACACGCAGGCTGATGGTGGGCATGAGGGCACTCCGGTAATACGCTTGTCCTACACCCTAATCCTTATGCGATAGCACGTTCAAGGGGTTGTGTAGGACCCCGGTTTTACAGCATGCTTTTGGTCGGTCGGCAAAGACTGCGCTGAATCAAGCACTTAGGCAATGCGAAGCATTGCGTATGGTGTATAGCCTTTAAGGGCCATGGCGAACCGCTGTTTTAAGGGGAAGTCGGGAATGTTTACAACCTATTCGCGCATCCAAATAACGTTCTTTCCTATCCTTCACGCATCGCGTGAAGGCATCTGCGTGAATGGGCCGAAAGAGGACACTTAGGAGACGCATCGATGACCAATCGAGGCTACAGCGAGGACTGAATAGCACGTTTCAAGAGACAACATGCTTGCGTCAAGTCGCTGTGATCATTAGAGTGACTTCAAACTCGCGAAGACGTTACTCAACAGGAGGGATTGCCAATGCCGCTATCGCAACTCAAACCGAAAAGCGATTCGGCGGTCGTGCGCAACATGCTTGGAGAGATTGAAACGGCGTTAAATGTAGGTGCCTCACGTGAATCGATCTGGAAGACGCTTTGCGAAGAACAGGGACTCACACTGACGTTCGAGGGCTTCGTAAAGGCTTTGTGGCGGGCTAGAAGATCTCAGGAACAGCCGACCTTGCGTCAATCGCAACCAGCGGAGTTGGAATCTCGCACATCGGCTCTGATCAGTCGCTCGACTGAACGATTTTTTCCGGTCGAGAAAAATCAAGAGGCATCTGATAAGCCGCAAGGCGCCGAAGCAAAGCCCAACCGCATTAAGACAACGCGTGACTTTGAACGTGTTCACAGCATGGATTTCAGTGAGTTCGACGATAAATTCAAGTGAGGTGCAAATTGAAGATTGCCGTCTTAAATTACAGCGGGAGCGTGGGTAAAACGGTCGCCGCGCATTACCTTCTCAAGCCGCGCATGCCGAATGCAGCGTTCTTTTCAGTCGAGACGATCAATCAATCCGCGAGCGATCTGGGCGCGGATCAAGTGTCACAATTGCAGGGAAAGAAGTTTGGCGAATTGCTTGAAGCATTGGTTCTGGAAGACGACGCCATCATCGATATCGGTGCATCTAACATCGAACCGTTCTTCGAAGCCATGTCACGGTTTTCCGATGCTGAACAGGAGTTCGATCTGTATGTGATTCCGGTGACACCAGATCAAAAGGCCTGGCAGGAAAGTTTAAAGACCGTCGAGGCGCTTTCGAATATCGGTGTTCAGCCGGCGAAAATTCGCCTGTTGCCGAACAGGATTGCGTCGGAACCGACCGGCGAAATTCCAGCCGTGTTCAATTACGTCAAGAAAACCAAAAAGGCGTGGATCGATCCGAATGCGTACCTGTTCGAGAGCGACATCTACGGCTATTTGGCCGCCAAGCGGATCGGCTTTGACCAGTTGATCGATGATGGCGTGGATTACCGGACGCTCGCCAATTCCGAGTCCGACCCGGACAGGGCCAAGGATTTCGCTCGCATGTATCGGTGGAAGAAGCTGGCCATACCGGTGCGGAACAACCTCAACGACGCATTTTCGACCTTGGTGTCGTGATGGATCGGCCGCCGTCCAAAGAGGAAGTACTGCTTGAGTGGTTCCTTGGCGACTCAAAGGCGATCGCCGCCGACCTGAAGGCGGCGGCGGCCGACGCTGAAAGCGTGCGCGATGGGATTGTCACTGCAAAGGGCGAACTGGATGCGACGGTCCAGGCAGCGACACGAGAATTGGTGGCGGCCCACCGCGAACTGGCGCAGACCCTCCGCGATGCAAAAGCCAGCAACGCAGACGCTGCGCGATCCGTCGCCGCAACGAGTCAAGGTGCGGTCTCGGTGGGCGTGCGCCGGTCAATTCCCCTGCTGGTGGTGTGTTGCGGCGCAACCGCGACGATCGGCGCTACTATCGGCGCGGCGGTCGCTATCCTGCTTGTCCGGCATCTCGTCTAGAACGGTACGGCAATTTGGCTGCGACCCTGACAAGAAATTGATGTGAGCCGGAGCGACGCGCCTCGGGTCGTCTCGGCGCTGAGTACTTCTCGGTTAGTCTGTTTGCTTGATGCGCGCCTTCGCCTCATCAGCCATCTGCCGAACTTGAGTTGCAAGTTCAGGTGGCAGCCAGACCTCGACCTGCACCCAATTCGCCGGGTACTCTTGCGACACGGCCAGCACGGATTTAATCACTGCGCCGACGCGCTGTTTCGTCAATCCGCTTTCATTGGCGGCTTCGGTCTGCGAGATGCCATCGACCAATACGCGACGGGCAACTTCAACGTTGCCGACCGTCATGCGTTTGAGACGGGGCATGAGTGACTTAAAATCCTTCGCTGTCATGCTCTCTCCTGCCATGTTTGCGCCCCCATCTGAATGCGTGGATTCGGGGCTAGATTATCTGCTTGGAGTCAATAGCGGTCAATAGATGCCAAAAGAACGCCGCACGGCGTTCTGCGTGCGGCGTGCTGTCCTCTCGCGTTAGTGGTGCTGGATCTTCTGCGCGATCAGTGGATGAGGGAGCGTGGCGACACCGCGGAATCGCCAGTAGCGCGACCCTTTTCGGGCATAGATGAAGGTGACGTTTCCCTCGACGGGTTCGCTACCTTTGAACGATTCGACGCCATCGCCCAGTTGCCAGACGAGCGGCGGCCATGGGCCGGACATGGCTGCGTGATATTCGGCCTCGGTGATTTCCTCCGGGTGAGTCGATAACGCACGCTCCTGCTGCTCGATGAAAGAATCCTCCTCACCGATCACCACGCCCGGATAGCGCTGCGCGAGCTGGTCGAGCGTTTCGCGTGTCCAGTTTGTGACGTAAGTGGTGGTTGTGCCGTCCGTCAGTTCCAACGCGTAATCGATCGCGGTCGGCTCGCCCGGAATAAAAAAGACCTTGCTCATGGTGTTCTCTCCATGTGTCCGAGGAACTACCGGGCGGCTGCATTCGCCCGGTAGCCTATCCGCGTTAGCCGATCATCTTGCGCATCTCATCGGCGAGAACCCACAAAGCCCGATTCAGTTTGACGTTCTGGTCGATGCCGCTGACC
Organism: Caballeronia sp. LP006; assembly: GCF_031450995.1. Classification (NCBI taxonomy): domain Bacteria; kingdom Pseudomonadati; phylum Pseudomonadota; class Betaproteobacteria; order Burkholderiales; family Burkholderiaceae; genus Caballeronia; species Caballeronia sp. LP006. The sequence goes on from NZ_JARTVW010000006.1 coordinate 396,618, forward strand.
GCTCGGGTGGTGGTCGTGCGGCCCGTCGCACTTCGTCCGCGCAGCCCACCCTTCACCATATTTTCTTGTACGCGGTTAAAAGTCGTCCACAGGTCCGACCCACCATCCTCCATGCGGCGGGGCCGGAGAATCTGCGTTTCCGTTACGGGCGCGGCGGCGTCTTCCGTGTCGTACTTCAATTCGAGGGCCGCGCGCGCAAAGGCGTTTTGTGCGCCGGTGTCGAGCGTCACGCCTTGCATGCCTTCGCGTTGCTCGTCTACCACCTCGAAGTTGTCGAGCACGCGAAATGCACCCTCGATCACTTCGCCAACAACGTCACCCTTATGCGGGACGCGGACCTCTCCGACATTCGTGCCGCACACCATGCCGTTGCAGCAGACGAAGCGGAACATACCGGCGAGCATCTGATAGCTGCTCGTTCCATCGTGGCTATTCAGCAAAATGATTTCGTTCGCTTCCTTGCCGCTGATCTGGTCGGCATGACGGAGACGAATCATGTGCTTGGTGAAATCGCGCTTGTCTTCGCTGCGCACGCGCGTCTGCGCGACCATGAAGGGCTGGAAACCTTCGCGGCGCAGGCCGTTGAGTACATCGATCGTCGGAATGTAGGTGTACCGCTTCGAGCGGCTTTCGTGCTTTTCAGCAGCGAAAATCGACGGCGCGATGCTTTGGATTTGCTCGTCCGTCAGGGGGATTTCCGAACGGAGAACGGGCGCGTTATAACCGAACTTGGATGCGAGTTGCATTTACAGTACTCCTAAATTGCGGTGTTGTAAAAAGTCCGGGAGCGGTTGCCGCCGCTTGATTCCCGGTATCGAGACGATGTGCTGATTAGCGTGTCGATGTAAGTATGATAGGACGAAAGCCTCTAAAAGTCAATACCTGTAAATATATATATTTATTGTATTTACTGCCTGGGGCGATCAGTTTGCTTTCAAGGTCCTGCCCCGAGGACGAGTGAGGGAGCGGATCGTTGGTTTCAGACGGGCGCGTAAGCGTCTGTCTCACTTCCTCCGGCGTAAAGCACGCGAGGACCCTGGTTGGTTCTGCTCGTCGGAGTCGGTCGGTCGCGGTAAGCCCGTTCTGCTGCGCGCATCGGCGCGGTCAAGGGAACGTGGAATACCGCAGACCGCGCAGCGGTCGGGGATATGCCGCGAAAGTCCTTGACCGGGCAAGCCGGGGCGTGTGGCAGATTCAAGGGCGTGAGCGACTGGCCGACTCCGACGAGCAGATACGCCCGACAGCCGGTGCGACATAACCAGCAAGACCCATCACCTAGCAACGGCGCGCGCAGCGCCGCCACGCGCGCAAAAGAGTCGGTGTTTCACTTGGTGTTTTGCAAGCGGATCGATATAATGAGTTGGATCCCGTTCTACTCCTGCGGTGTTGGACGGAAAGGCTCGAAGCGTTGCCGCGCTCCGAGCCTTTTGTTTTTTATCGATGACCCTGACGACTGAACGGCCATGAGACCGCTCGTCCCTCAGTACGTCTGGGCAGTCGTTAATCTTCTTCCCCTCTGATTTCTTCGCGTTCACACCCCGCTTGTTCGTTTGGTTCGGCCGGGTAGTCTTGGTCGGAATCCACCTCGTCAGTCTCGGCAGACGCAAAGCTGTAATCGCCCGGCACCTCGCGATTGACCAATACTTCCGGAAGCCAGCCAGTGTCAGACAACAAGCGCTCGGCCATCGATGCAACCTCTTGATTCTTGTTTGATGCGAGCGGTGCCGCAGCATCTGCCGATACGGCGACAGTCACAACTTCCGAAATTCGATCCTTCGAGACGTGATTTAAGTAACTGGCTTGCGTGGCCTTCCAGTACTTCGTCATGTCGAGATTCAACACGTCGCATAGGGCGTTCACCGTATGCGCGCGATCGATCCCGCTTACGCTGTCGAGAGTCGCGGCGACGCAGAATGCGAAAAGGTTCGAAGTAATGTCATCGCTCTGCTGCAAGAGCCATGGCAGAAGCTCCGAGCCTCTTGTCGGCAGCATCGAAGACCATTTTGCACGCCCGGCGTCGATCTGCTGCCATGCAGGGCTGTCTGCCATATCGTCGGCCTCGCGCAGCAACTTCTCGTGCGACGACGTGAACTGCGCTTCCAGCATCGTCCCGTTGAACACGTATCCATACTTTTCCCGGAAGATAGTCGGGATCATGTGGTGCATGAGCACGGCGAGTGCGACGCCCGGTTGCGCGGCTAATTCAACTTGAACGGCGGCTGTACGATGTGCGGTCAGGCGTCGGCAGAGCTTTTCGCTGTGAAGGGGTTTCTCCTTCTTTGCCGGTTCGACCGTATCGCCGAACCCGGTCGAGCTAACTTCGCCAGAGGGCTTGTCCTCAGGCTTCACGAAGCCACGTTCGATCACGACCTCGCCCGCGTAGTTGAGGAACACGAATGCGCCGCCCGTCTCCAGTTGCTCGGGCAACCATGCTTCCAAGTTCTCAACAAAGGCATCGCACGCGTCGCTCGTCGCGTTTGCTGCTTGCTCTAACGCATCGCGCTTTTCCTCGTCTCGTCGCCTGACTCGTCGTCGTAGTACGCATTAAGCGCATTGGTCGCCATGTCCCGAGCTTTTTGGAGCTTGGCGAATTCGCGTTCCTCCTTCGTCGTCATGTCGCGCGTGCGCGATGACAGTCGACCGTAAGCACTCAGTTCGCTGTAGTCGCGCTTGACGCGGGTCTCGACCCACTTCCATCCCTCGCCGCTAATGGTTTGCGCCACCTCGATCAGACGGTCGGTCGCAAGCTGCTGCAACAGCGCGGCGTCGGCGATGTATCCGGCGTTCTCATCGTCGCTGAACAGGTCCCGGCGCACAAAGCCACCGGCGGCCTCATAGGCGGCAAGCGTCACAAATCCGACAAGTGGATTGTTGCGAACCTCGACCTCCTCGTTTGTGATCGCCGCGCGAAGCTGGTGCGGTTCGCGCAACCATGGCTGCGGAGCGTCGAACCACAACCGCTCCTGCAATTCAAGATCATCGGTCAGCGCGAGCGCGATCACCTGCTCGATGCTCATGCCATCATCGCGGAACACGTCCAACAGTCGCGGCGAGACGTTTGCGATCTTGAGGCGGCGCTGGACGATCAGAACCGGGACCGAGAAAAGCGCGGCGATGTAGTCGGCGCTTTTGCCCTCCTCGATCAGCATACGGAAGGCCATTGCCTGATCTGCCCCGTGCATCGGTTCGCGCGCGTGGTTCTCAATGAGTGAGGCAGCGACGGCTTCAGCCTCCGTGACGACCTTCACCGGGATAGGTTCGTCCGGGCTGATCACGCCCCGTTCCACGAGCAATTGAAGCGCAGCGAGTCGGCGCTGACCTGCGCACACGCAGAGCTTCAGCTTCTTGCCGCGTGCGCCCTTCATCGGATGAGCGACGAGGTTTTGCAGCAGTCCTTTCGCGGCGATGCTGTCCGCAAGGCCCTCGATGCCGGTGGGGGCTTTACGGCGCACATTGCTCGGGGACAGGCTCAGGCGCGACAGCGCGACCTGCTCGATGGCAATGTCGTCGCCAAATGTGCTTTCGAGGATCGTGGTCGAAGCTACAGCATCGTCTAACTCGACAACACCGCTCTGAACGTCGATGGTTTCGTTGCGGTCATCCATTTTCAATCTCCCAGAGTGTGCCAGCGACCGAGCAAGTCGCACGGTGCAACATGCCGAACGGGTTGCGGGCCGGTTTTGATACAAAATCGATGCGGAACGGGAAGCGATGGCATGAACGAGATCGCTTCCCCTGCTGAGTTAGTTGGCGTCGACGATGCCGACGGGACCGGTCGCTTTTACAGCGCAGAATCCCTCGCCGCAGGCCCTGCTATAGCCGTCGTCATGAGTTACGAACTTTCGAGATGCTGTTTTGCTGTGGGTCACTTTAAGGCGGTCGCTATTCTTCGCGAGCGCCGCGTGAATCATGGTCTGTACGTTGCTCGCGCCATCCCAATGCAGGCCCGCAACCTGGACTCGATAGAGTTCGCCCGACCGGAACTGATCGACAGTGGGCGCAATCAGACCGCTTTCGGTGAAGTTGCCTTTGTAGCGTCGATAAATTCGGTCAATTGCAGTTTGGACTGCGGCGTCGCTGTGCTCGCGCACCGTCGCAATATGATCCGCACCAAAACAGACCTGTTGACCATCCATCATGTGGTAGATCGATCCTTGGTAGTCGATCAGGCCGTCGAAATAGCCCGCCTTGAATCCACCCGTTGCCGCTTCAACCTGTGCGGCGTTCGGTCCATCGGTCCAACTCACATAGATCGACGCGCCTCCGCTATAGGTTCGACTCCGGACTGAAAACTTCACACCGCTGAATGCCTCCGAGAGCGACTGTCGAATCAGCTTCGCGGTTTCTGCACAGGTAAAGTGGTTCGTTATCATGATCTGCATTCCTAATCGTATGAATGAAATAATTAGAGCGTCGTCACCATCACGCTCAACCATCTGCCTTCGTGGTATTGCAATTCGATTTGGGAACAATCAACGGTCACAACTCGAATGTCGCTTTCAACATATGTTCTTTGGGGGGGCGCGGGGGGAACGCCCGCTTCTTGGGTGGGGTTGCTTGTGCGGGTGGTCGTTGCGCTCATGACTACCTCCTTTGTCTGTCGTTCAGTTTCATCTGCTCTTCGGAGCCGCCTCGGCGCATGATTTGCACGGGCCGGATTCGGTGCAAGGGCGCGCCCGGAAGCCGCAGCGAAGCGCAGCCGCAGGCGAGCATCGAACGGATGAGGACGCGGCGGAGCGAACCCTTGTGCCGAATCCGGTTCGTGCTATGCGTCGATTAAGAGGCGGCTTTGAAGGGCGGATGAAACGTGCTTTGAACGGCAGACGAAGGGTGGAGCGCGAGGACGTGTTTCCTGCACGAGCAACCGCACCGCACAGGCACCGCCAGGTGCGTGTGCCCTTTCGGCGCGGAGCGCCGCTGATCAGGGTGTGGGGCGCCGACAGGCGACCTTTGTGCGTCGACTAATACTCGTCCCGATCAGACGTAGTCAAGCTAGGCAGTGTCGGTAAACCGCGGGTGGGCAGATCGTCGATGAGCGTCGAACCTCGCCAGTCGCGCTAATCGATCACAGCAGGCTCAGGCTCATCGGGTTCGTCTCGGCATGGTGGAGGCTTCAACCCTGCAAGCGCGTGTTGGCGCAAGGCTTGTTCATTCAAGAGCAGCCGAACTTTTTCCATCGCCACAAGTTGGCCAAGATCCTCTTCGATCCAGATCTTATGCAGGCAGCTGAAGTAGTCCGCCAGCTCCAACATGGTTCGGCGGCCATGCTCGATTTCCAACAGCATTCTCTCGACGTCCGTGTGACCTCGATATTTCTTCCAAAGCGCGCGACTCTCATTGACGCCGATAGGTTCGAAGCGTGGAAGTTTGCGAGCCATACGATTCACCGCGTTTGCAAGCTTCGGGCAAACAAGACGATGACTCGGGACGATGCGTTCCGATAGCTTCCGCAGTTTGCGTTCGTGATACGAATCTCAAGATGAAGTCGACGATTCGTCCGAGGCGGGTGCTCATCGCTCTCTAGAAGACGTTTCGCGACATCCTGAGTCATGACCAGGACGTTGAGCGTCTTTTATAGGTTTGGACGCAACTCTAAGATTGTTGATTCTGACGCCTCGATAGACAGTTAGCGGACTGTTCGATTTTCCGAAGCGCGTTTCTGCACGCTCTCGCGATCGACCACCTCCTGACCCGCGCTGACCCGTTTATCGATGCTGGGCGCGTTCATCATCATGCTTGTACGTGAGGACCGTCGCTATGTCGCCTTTCATGTTGATGCAGGCTCCGAGCACGACGATATCGACGCGCGCTGGAGCTTATGGCTGATCGTCTGATCGCATCAATTCGCCGACGGTGCGCTGGCGGCAGCCAGCTTCGCCGCTTTCTGCTTCTTCGATGCTTCGTGATGTCCAATGGCACATCCGGCCGCCGCGCCAAGGACTGCGTGCTTACCTGCGAAGTGACCTGCAACACCGCCGACTGCGGCGCCCTTCAGACAGCCCTCGGCAAACGTAGATGTCGATGCGCCACAGACCGCAAAAACGACGACGAGCGTGGAAAGTGTTTTCATGTGAGGCGATTTATAAGGATTGGGATAAATGCAGTCGCGCCATGAGCGCGCTGCTTTTCGCAGCATACGGGTACGGATCTGAGTTGCTCGCTATTCGTGCTCACGCAATGTTGAGAGCGCATCCTCGAGAACGTCTGCGGCCTCGAAGTGATGTTCAACGCCAGCTTCATTGAGCGGTTCGCCTGACGGCATTCGGCGAGACTCTGCGGAATCCCGCAAAACATTGATTGCGGCGCGCAGCGCAAGAGCGGTGGTCAGTTGCGTCATTGGATCCTCACGTATGCCTTAGACGCGGTTTTGTGCCTCGCGGCAGTCGATACCCACGCATGAGATTTCTTCGGTCGGCCCAAGAGCGATTTAGTTCAAGAGCCGCTGATGGCTAAGCGACACTGGCGCTTAGCCTCTCATCAAGATCGTACATGGCGCGGTCACGAGCGGCGACGATTGGAGGGCAAATGCGGATCAGACCGCGAGGATCGAGCTGACGCGCAAGGGAGAGCGCCTCGGTCTGGCTTGTAACGATACATACCAACGTTGTCGTCTGGCCGGCTGACTCGACACGCCAACCTCCATCGTAGTTGCGCCGAATCACGACACAGCTGGTATCCGTATCCTCATCTGTCCGCATGTCTACACGCTCCGGGTCAGAAACAGTGATGCGGACATTCTGACATGTAGTTACTTGTTTAATGGATTTTGTCTAGCGATTGGCGGAACCGGCAGGGGCCTCGGGCACCTTTGTGCTATCGAGTAAGCAAATCGTCAGATCTGGCCGCATCATTTCAGCAAGTTTCAGCGCATCATGCTGATGCAGAACGACCACATCGAACGGCTGCTTTTTGCGAGGGAACGACACTCGCCAACCCGGGCCGTCCGCTGGACGGATGATTACGTTGCCTCGTGTCTCATTGTTGGTCGGCATATTCGGCATCGCGACAGTGATTTGGCCGAGGCGGTGGATGGGTACCAAGGTTGGTATCGGCTAGAACAGGCGCAATGTCAGTTCGATGCGCGTTCGAGCATTCCTGGTCGGTATGGATTTCGGGCCTTTGGTGCTTGGCAACCCTGCCGGCGCTCCTCCGTCATTGGACCGCAACAGCTGACGTGGATGCGTACGGGACTACCAGGATGGGACAGTGAGACAGTGCGGAACGGCAGAGTGTCGCGCAATGGCGATGCGACAACTACCCCTTGGATAGTTTTGCTTTTAGATTGTAAGAAGTTGATTTACAAACATTTTTTTCAAGTGACCAGTGCCACCATTAGTTTGCTTTTAGATGAGCCTAACGCTGCCTACGCCCAATAAGGGACATATCGAGCATACCGGCGAGAGGTAGACTCGGAATCATCTAACTTAATCTTTCCGGCTTCGAGCGTTTGATTAATGATCGCCGAAACAACTTCGACCTTCGTTGAGGGTAGTCGAAAGCGTTCTCTGAGGCCTTGATTCGACATGCGTCGATTATTCACGTACTCCAGCACGCAGTGCTGATAGCACGCTCGAATCCGGTCGCCCTTACTCATGTCCTTGAAGTCCTGATGGGCGAACATCACCGATGTCGTCCGAACGTTTCCAACCCGGAAGTCCGGCGCGGGAAGTTGGTATATCTCAGAAGCGGCTATGACCTTGTCGATCCCGCTCCCCTTTTCTTCACAGACCCCCATCCTGCGCATGATGTCGGCAAGACGTTCATTGCGGGATCGATATTCGTCGATGAAGCGCTCAAGCGGAATCGGAGGGATGCCCGGATTGGAAATCTCGACCCGATCTGCATACATTTCGATCATGACCGACATGCCTGTGAGCGAGTAGTCCTGATGCACGAGTGCGTTCGCGATCAGCTCGCGCAGCGCCTGCTTGGGAAACATGCGAACTTCCTCACGCAGCGCCTGCTCGATGACGTGATTTTTCGGTGCAAGACTGTGAAGCATCGAAAGCAACGGCTCGAAGCCAAGCGCATATCCTTCTTTTCCGATTTGATCGAGCTTCGTTTGTACCTTACTCGTGCCTTCGTACACGACCAGTCGAAAAGCCTTGCGCGAAACGGAAAGCGGAAAGGCCTCAAGGTGCTTCGCAAGAAGAATCGCCCCAAGGTTGGAGATCGTCCACGCCTCACCGATTCGATGAATCAACTGCTCCCCTTCCAGCCTGGCGAGCACAGCGCTCTGATTGGTCGGATAGGGCATCCCGATCAGATCGAAATAGGCCTGCGAATCAAGTAGCGCGACCACCTGTTCGGAAGTGCATCCGGACATGGCAGCCTCGGAGAGCCATTCTGCCTTTCCCTCTGAAAAGATCTCGCGTAAGCGGTCTTCAGTCATGGGAACAAGTTCGTGAGTCGATCTCATCCAATACGCCCCATCGAGACTATATGCGGTCCCATTGGGTCGACTCGGAACGTGAAAGATCAATACACGACCGTCGGCATGTGCGAACTCTTCAACATCAACCCGAAACCGAAGGGCGCTGAACAACTTACTCGCGACATCCGATGGATCTTGAAACGCAGAAGTACCCACCACGCGGCGCGGGTGTTTGTCCGACACGCCGAAGATTAGGTTGCCGCCACCCTCATTAGCCAAGGCTACGCAGTAGCGCTTCAACTTAGTAAGGTCGTACTGCTCCTTCGCCTCTTTGAACTCTAAATGTTCACTCTCAGAGGGTGCGGACAGCCAGCGATTCACCTGATCCAACGTCGTGCGCATGTGATTTCAATAAGGAAGAAACAGTCTGGTCGAGAACCGTGAGCCAGCGGTGGGGGCAGGCGCATTATCTCATCTTGTGGTGACCGACCCGGGCCGCCCATCGCGTGTTGTGTGTTGCCTCCCGTCTGTCGCACTTGATCGTAGATCACCGTTCTCGCTAACATGTCGATGCATGGAGTGACGCCGGATGATGCAGAGAGGAAATGTCGTGGAACCATTCGATACAGCAACCCGCTGGCGCCAGGCAAACGGTTATGTAGGTCGCGCCGGCGTTGTCGTGATATTCAACGGCGACGTGCAGAGTTGGGTGAATAGCCTCCGCAATCCTGACCACTGGCAACCGGGATGCGTTGCAGTCGACGAAGACGGTCGCACTTGGACATCTATCGCCGGAAACGAGCGCAACGGCGCGTTGATGTGGCTCCCGAACGATGAGCTGCGATGACCGCACGCAAAAACCGTTCGATTTACGCTGCGAGTCGATGTTCGTAGTAAGGCCGGTCGCGGTCTTCAAGAATGGCATACATCGCGTCCAAATCTGATGATGTCGGATTCAACCACGCCGCGATGTTCTCAGGCTTGATCGGAATGATGCAGCGATCATGACCGGCAGCTTCGACTTCCGGAGGCGGCTCGTCTGTGATAGCGGCGAATGACAGCAAATCAGGTTGACCGGGCGCGCTCCAGTGAGACCACAAGCAGGCCACGTGCAGCAGTTGACCGTTGCTGGGACAAAATTCCAGGACGACGTTTTCTTCTCGATCGTGCGTCTCAAGTAGAGTATTTTCGTTTCTTGCGCGTTTGACGTTCTCGTAAAAAACGTCCGCTAACATGATGCCGTGCTTTACACCAAAGCACGGCTTCCAGAAGCATTCCAAATTATCGAAACGCGCATTATATGTTCCGGGGTACTTAATATCGTAGTTGTGGGCTTGCCGGCGATGCGGAATTTATAGCGCATGGGCTTCACCACGTACCTGCCGTCTTCCATCACCAGCACCGGTGCGTAGCTCTCGGGGAAAATTCGTAAGTCGCGCCGCTTCGAGTCCGTTCGATGGATGTCTTCAAGTCCGCGGAGCGCGTTCTCGATTTTGTTCGTAGCGATGCGTTTGTCTTCTGACGCGACCTTCGTGACTTTTGTCTCCAAAGCACGCTCGGCCTTGGTAAGTCGCGTCCGTTGTTTGAACAGCTCTTGCTCGAGCTTTGTGGTTTGCTCGGCGTTGAATGCTTCGATGGCGGTTTTAATCTGCCGTTCAAGGTCAGTCTGCGGATCGCGGAAATTCTCATCGATCGCCTTCGGGATTTTCGCTTTGCTACCCTCGGCCCGTTCGAAGTAGAGGCGTGCAAACTCCTCGATGCCCATGTGGGCACCGAAGGTCTTCACGTACTTCCGAAAATCCGCCTGGATTTGGGCCGAGTAGCACATGCATCATCTCCTTGATCGATCGGTGGGCGGGCTGAGTCGCGGGCATGCTCGTCAGAGCGATTCCTTGCACACCTTCATCATCTTCTGGACCACGGTGCTGGCGTGATTGAGCGCCATCTCGCTCGTGAACAATGCCTGCACGTCACGCTGCCGCACGGCGATGCCGGCCTCCTTCAATTCTCGTTTCGCGATTTTCAGCGCGAGCTGACCGAGCAGCACACGATCGAGCCAGTCCATCGAAACGACGTTTCGGACCAGCCAGATTCGACCGCTCTCCACGAGATGGTCGATTCGCCACTCACACGTCAACGTGTGGGATGCGGCAACGGTCGCCACCAAAAAGCACAACAGGTCGGCGCGCGCGCCAGGAATGTAATCGATGTCGAGTTGGTCCATTGCTCTGCCCGCTCGGTCCCCCAGATTGTTGATGCCTTCTGTTCACTTCCTGCAACTGCGGGCAACACGACACGTTTCAACCGTCTGCGTTCCGTCACCTACGCTGGCTACAGCGCACGGCCGTTCCAACGCATGAGCCGTCGCATCCTTTGCAGTAGCGACGATTGTGCACGCTGTCGTCGGCCGTCCAGCAGTTGAAATTGTCGATCGATTGGGTGCCGATTGTCCGGCCCGCTTCCCGTGCGAGAAATGTCGGCTCGCCAGCTTTGCCGCGTGCGATCGCCTCGTCAATGGTCGCGTCACCGAAAGCGTCGCGCAGGCTGGAAACGAAGTCTGCGATCTCCGGCATCGGGTGCTTCCGTACAAGCATATCCATTCGCGCCTCCAGGAGCGACCTTTAAAGGGGCAATTCACTGCTGCTAATTTTGAGTTACGATACTGTACAAATATACAGTACTTCGTCCAGACCTAGCAGCCATGGCCGCTCTGCCAAAAGACATCTCGTCAATCCACGAAAGCTTGTGGCGCGGCCACCAACTCGCCCGTGCCCACGGCAAGACCGTCGACACCGGCTACGCGGCCCTGTCGGCGGAGCTGCCCGGTGGCGGCTGGCCGATCGGCGCGCTGGTGGAGCTGCTGGTTCAGCAGCCGGGCATTGGCGAGATGCGGTTGCTCAAACCCGCTCTGGTCGCCGCGAGCAAACGGCCGGTCGCGCTACTGCAGGCGCCTCACGTGCCGAACAGCTTGGCGTTCGCCTATCTGGGCGTGCCGCTGGACAAGCTCATGTTGTTGCGCGCGCCGAAGACGGCGGATGCGCTCTGGTGCGCCGAGCGCGTGCTCAATGCCCGAAGTTGCGGCGCGCTGCTTGTCTGGCAACAGCACATCCGCTCTGAAGCGTTACGACGATTGCATCTGGCGGCACAGGCGACAGAGACCTTGCTGATTCTGGTCCGACCGCTTGCCGCCGCTCAGGATTCGTCACCAGCAGCCCTGCGGCTCGGTGTGCGACCCGCCGACGGCGGCCTCGACGTCGATGTCATCAAGCGACGAGGCCCAACTCGAACCGATCAACTGTCCATCCATCTCCAACCATCTCCGATTCTGCTCAGTCCTCATGGCCGTGTTCGTCGCCATCTTCCTGCCCCGGCTTTCGCTGGAAGTGTTCCGGCCGAGGTACTCACCTCCGACTAAGCACGGCTGTGTGGTACTGGAACGCGACAAAGTCATCGTGCTGGACCAGGCAGCAAGGGAAGCGCGCGTGATGGTGGGGATGAAGCGCGGCGGGGTCACGACACTCACCGCCGACGCGCTGATGTACGACCGCACCCCTTTGCGGGAGCTTGATGTGCAGCGCGAAGTCGCGTTCGCGCTGCTGCGTTTCTCGCCTCAGGTGGCGGTGCGGGAAGAAGAAACGATTCTGGTCGACGTCACCGCCAGTCTTCGACTCTTCGGCGGCATCCGACGCGTGTGCCGGCAGATCCAGGAGGTGGTCAACGCGATCGGTGTCACTGCCCGAATGAGCGTCGCACCGACGGGGCAAGGTGCCTGGCTGCTGGCCAAACGCGGCCGCCGGCGCGTGCTCAAGATGGGTTCGCTCGAACGCTATCTGGGACAGTTGCCTTTCGTAATCGTCCCCGAAGTCCGGTCATTCGCCGATTGGTTCAACGGACTCGGGTGCCGCGTGCTCAATGATGTTCGTCGCCTGCCGCGGGCAGGTCTCAAGAAGAGGTGTGGCGTGGATTTACTGGATTCTCTTGACCGCGCCTACGGCCTGTCGCCCGAGCTCTACGAATGGCTGGAGTTGCCGCCCTCGTTCAGTGCACGTACCGAGTTGCCCGATCGCGTCGAACATGCAGAAGCCATCCTCTTTTCAGCGAGGCGCCTGATTGTCCAGCTGTGCGGATGGTTGAGTGCGCAACAGCTCGCGCTCACGCAGGCGACGATCACGCTCGAACATGAACGCGGCCGGCAGGCGATTGAGCCGACGACGATCGACATCGCGCTGGCTGAACCGACGTGGCACGAGGAACACCTTGTTCGACTGTTGAAGGAACGGCTCGGTCGCATCGACCTCGAAGCGGCCGTCATCGCAGTACGCCTGACAGCGTCCAAAGTCGAGCCGGCGGAACCGCCGAGCGATTCGCTGTTTCCTGATCCCGGCGGTTCAGCCCAGGACCATAATCGACTGATCGAACTGCTGGTGGCGAGGTTGGGCGTCGAAAACGTCTTGCGGCCTGCGCCGACATCGGACCACCGGCCGGAACACGCGAATCAGTGGGTGCCCGTACAGGACACAACGAAGGCGTGCGCGCCTCCGGCTGAACTGCCGCGGCCGACGTGGTTACTCGACACGCCCGTACGGCTGATGATCAAGCATCACCGGCCGTTCTACGGCTCGCCACTGAAACTCGTCTCGACGGGCGAGCGCATCGAGGCCGGCTGGTACGACGGCCAACTGGTGACGCGCGACTACTATGTCGCGGAAGCCACCGATAAAAGCTGCTACTGGATTTATCGCGAACGACCGAGCGTGAAGACCGAGGAAGTTCGGTGGTTCCTGCACGGGCTCTTCGGATAGTCGGTGGTGTGGCCGTGGATCTTTTCTCGTCGACCCTTCCCGACTACGCGGAGCTTTTCGCGTTCACGAATTTCTCGTTTCTGCACGGCGCATCGCATGGCGAAGAACTCGTGCTGCGCGCGTCGCAACTCGGCTATTTGGGTCTCGCGATCACGGACGAATGTTCGCTCGCCGGTGTCGTGCGCGCACACGTCCAGGCGAAGGAAGAAAAGCTGCCGCTGATCATAGGCTCGTATTTCCAGCTCGTTCAAGCAGACAAGAGTCCGGCATTCGGTCTTATCCTGCTCGCACAGAATCGCAACGGCTACGGCAACCTGTCCGAGCTAATCACGCTGGGGCGCATGCGCGCCACGAAGGGCACGTACATGCTCACGCCGCATGATCTTTCGAAGCCCGAACCGGCGTACGCACACCTGCGTGGCATGCCTGATTGTCTGGCGATCCTTGTGCCGGATTTTCCGGCAAAGGAAGACGGGCTCTCTGCACAGATCGAATGGCTCAACGAGACGTTTCCGCGCGCGCATGGGTTGGGCTGATCCTGCATCAGCGCGCGATGGATGATATTCATTGCGGCAGTGTCGAGTACGTCGCCGAGCAACATCGCGTGCCAGTCGTCGCGCTCGGCAACGTGGTGATGCATGTGCGCTCACGCAAGCCGCTTCAGGACACGATGACAGCCATTCGCGTCGGCCGGCCCGTTGCCGAATGCGGTTACGATCTCGCGCCCAACGCGGAGCAACACCTTCGCTCGCGGCTGCGGATCGCGAACCTCTATCCTGCGCACGCGATCGCTCAAACGCTCAACATCTTTAAGCGCTGCACGTTCTCGCTGGATGAACTGCGCTACGAGTATCCCGATGAACTCGTGCCCGAAGGTTTTACGCATGAGGCGTATCTGCGCCAGGAGACGTACATCGGCGCGCACAAGCGTTTTCCGGCCGGCATTCCGCATGAGGTGCAGCAACAGATCAAATACGAATTGCAGCTGATCGGCGAGATGCGGTACGAGGCGTACTTCCTTACGGTCTACGACATCGTGCGGTTTGCGCGTAGCCAACACATCCTGTGTCAGGGGCGCGGGTCGGCGGCGAATAGCGCCGTGTGCTACTGCCTGGGCGTGACGGAAGTCGATCCGTCGCGCGGCAACATGTTGTTCGAGCGCTTCATCTCGAAGGAACGCGGCGAGCCGCCGGATATCGATGTGGACTTCGAGCATCAGCGGCGAGAAGAAGTCATCCAGTACATCTACCGCAAGTATGGTCGAGATCGTGCGGCGATCGCGGCGGCGGTCTCCACATACCGGCCACGCGGTGCGTTGCGTGAGACCGGCAAGGCGCTCGGCATCGACCCACAGATCGTCGACAAGGTGGCAAAAAGCCACCAGTGGTTCGATCACTCTCAGGACCTGTTGCGCCGGTTCGAAGAAACCGGGCTTGATCCGGAGAACCCGCTCATTCGAATGTGGGCGAAGCTCGCCGCGCAGATCCTCAATTTTCCGCGACACCTATCGCAGCATTCAGGCGGCTTCGTCATCAGCCGCGGCAAACTCACGCGACTTGTACCCGTCGGGAATGCAGCGATGGCGGATCGCAGCGCGATCCAATGGGACAAGGACGACCTGGAAGCGCTTGGGCTCCTGAAGATCGATGTGCTTGCGCTCGGCATGCTGTCGGCCATTCGCCGCACGCTTGATATCGTTTCCGAGCAACGCGGCGAACGTTTCGAGATGCAGGACATTCCGCCGGAAGATCCGGTCACTTACTAGATGATCTCGCAGGCGGATACGGTTGGCGTGTTCCAGATCGAATCGCGCGCGCAGATGAGCATGTTGCCACGCATGCAACCGCGCACCTTCTACGATCTCGTGATCGAAGTCGCCATCGTGCGGCCGGGACCGATTCAGGGTGGCGCGGTCCACCCTTATCTGCGGCGGCGGCAAAAAATCGAGGCTGTTTCGTATCCAAGTCCGGAACTCAAAATCGCACTGGGTCGCACGCTCGGCGTGCCGATCTTCCAGGAGCAGGTGATGCAGGTTGCCATTCTCGCGGCGGGCTTCACGCCGGGCGAAGCCGATCAGCTTCGCCGCGCGATGGCAGCATGGAAACGCAAGGGCGGGCTGGAAAAGTACTATGACCGCATCGTCAATGGGATGAAAGAGCGCGGCTACGACCAGTCATTCGCGGAAGCGATATTCGAGCAGATCAAGGGCTTTGGTGAATATGGCTTTCCGGAGAGCCACGCGGCGAGTTTTGCGCTGCTGGTATATGCAAGTAGCTGGCTCAAATGCCATGAACCGGCCGCGTTCCTCGCTGCAATGCTGAACAGCCAGCCGATGGGCTTCTATTCGCCCTCACAGCTCGTACAAGATGCGAAGCGTCATGGCGTCAAGGTAGCGTCGATCGATGTCACGATCTGCGGCTGGGATTCGGTCCTCGAACGACAGCATCATGGCGCGACGCCAATCGTTCGTCTAGGGCTCTCTCTACTCAAGGGAATGCGCGACGGCGCCGCCGAGCGCATTGAAAACGCGCGAGCCGTCAAACCGTTCGAAAGCGTCACTGATCTTGCGGCGTGCGCAACTTGATCGCCACGATCTTCAGGTGCTGGCGGCAGCCAACGCCCTACGCTCGCTCGCGGGCAACCGGCGCGAAGCGCTTTGGCAATCGGTTGCCGCTGTGCCTGACCGAGATCTTCTCTCCGACACTTGCATCGACGACGAAACACCGGCACTCGGTGCACCATCAGAGGCCGACGACATTGTGAGCGACTACCACTCGACGGGGCTGACGCTCGGCAGGCACCCGTTGTCACTGTTGCGTCCTACACTTCTCCAGCAGCGACTCATGCCGGCCTCAACACTGCGCACTTATAGAAATGGACGTCTCGCTCGGGGATGCGGGCTGGTCACGGTGCGACAACGCCCCGGTACTGCGAAGGGGGTGATGTTCATCACTATCGAAGACGAAACTGGCAATGTAAACGTAATTGTTTGGCCTTCGCTGTTGGAGACGTACCGACGAGAAGCCCTTGGAGCGTCATTACTCGCGGTGTACGGCACCTGGCAATGTGAAGGTGAGGTTCGGCACCTTGTGGCACAGCGGCTTGCCGACATGTCTCATTTGCTTGGTGGCCTTGCAACGACCAGTCGAAACTTCTGTTGATCAGCTATGTCGGCAAGCCAATATTCTCCAAGAAATCAAAAGACAGCCGTCAAACCGTGTGAAACATATCTACGAGCTTGACTGTCTTATTTTTTCTTTATGCGACTTCTTCTCCCGCAAGAAATTCTGTCGCAAACGAGTGCAAGAATTGAGCGCTAGTGTATGAGGCATAAGTATGTGCGTCGTCAGATTTGGTCTCGTCGCCAAAATCGCAAACTGACTTTATTGCAATGCACGCTGGTCGCGGTTCCGAAGCGTACTCCGCAGCTGTGAAGACCGCGTAGCTCTCCATCTCTACCCCAACAAGGTTCTTATGCTGGTCGCGGACGTCATCGACAAGCCTCGCCGCTTGCAGAACAGACGCGCCAGACGCCATCGCATCGATGATTACTCGAGGTGTTTTAGCCGGCCGAGCCCCTTCAAATTGGCGATGAATCCCATCGAGAATGCCCGGTGTCAAGGCGACCGCGCGCGCACCAGCACGCAGCCTTTCATCCAGACGCCACTGATACGGCGCGGGTCTGAAGCGAAGCTCAGACGTTGTTTCGTCACGAACCCACTTTCCACTGCCCCAATCGAAGCACGGGTCGGCGATGAGGATATCCCCTAGTTCGGTTTTTCCTCTAACTCCGGCGCAGATACCCGCAATTACGAGCGTTCGCGGTCTGAAGGTACTGATCAATTTTGCAGCGACTGCCGCCGCTGGCGGCATTCCCATTCTTGGTGCCGCGACCGCTACAACTCGCATTGGGCGATGCTGTGATGCGAACGTTCCGACGTAGTAACGCGCATGATCATGCGCGACGACCTCTTGGCTCCAATTTGCGTTCAAAGCCAATACGCTCTCCAACTCCTCATCCAGTGCGGTAAAAATGGCAAGATCAGTATGATAGGTTTTTCCATCGCTCACGTATGGAGGGCGGTGTTTTTGGACCAAGTACTCAAGCGCAAGCTCCAAAGATTGCTTCCATCCGTTCTCGGTATAGGAAAAACGAACCAACTTCCAAAGTGGGGAAGCAAACTCGTCCGCCGCAGCATCTGCGCTTTCGTCATAAGCCGTCATGCCCACCAAGTAACCTGGCGGTTTCGCAGCGACGTTATTCTTTATAAAGCTCACGACCTGGAGCCC
The DNA here is from genome assembly GCF_031450995.1 of Caballeronia sp. LP006. NCBI lineage: Bacteria > Pseudomonadati > Pseudomonadota > Betaproteobacteria > Burkholderiales > Burkholderiaceae > Caballeronia > Caballeronia sp. LP006. The sequence continues at coordinate 414,084 of NZ_JARTVW010000006.1, forward strand.
CGCTCCAGCGGTCGCGTACGCGTCAGGCTTCTCGGGCAAATTGATATCTAGAATTACGAGATCAAAGCGGCATCGACGTATCGCTCGCTTCGCGGCGGAGACATCTGTCGCGTATTCGACGTCTTCTTCATTGATTCCCTGCGTACCGAGAACCGCCGCAGCGATCAAGCGTCTTTTTTCCTGTTCATCCTCTACGATCAAGATCTTTAACATGTTCCTTCCTTTCTGACCTCATCGATCAATGATCCAAGCTGCCCCTGCCAATTGGTCGAGCCCTGGTCGAAATACACGCTCCCCACGAATAAGCCCGGAAACTCTCGCTCACAGACTGATGTGATTTCGGCAAAGCTAATCTTATCTTCACCTTCACCGAACGTTTCGAGTTGCGTAACCACAATCACCTTGCAGTTGATCATGCGATGTCTCAACTTTCGTAGTAAGTCGTAACCTCCAAGCGGGCGCGATCGCCCTTCTCGGCCGTTAGGAACCCGATCAAAAGTCGGCAATGTCATATCAAGGATGATCAACTGCGGAGTCAGCGATTCGACTTGTTTTAGTCCACTTTGGAAACTTGCATACAAATGGGCGAGGCAGTCAGGATAGCGTGCGCCCAAGAAATGCAGAATCGCAGATGCTTTTGCGGGACTGTCTTCTATAACGTAAGTCAGCATTCGTCCACCGCCTCCCCTCGCAATTCGACCTTCGCAACAAACTCCCGCTCGTTTGTCACTTCTAACTCAATACTATGCTTCACCCGAAGATCGAATTCAGCGATCCGCCATATTTTGGATAGACCTGAGCCTCCCTCGCTTCGTGCCCTCTTCAACGCAGAATCGCGCTCATAACGTCGCATTGCCGCGTCAGACGTCGCTCGTCGCTCAGCGAGGTCGACGTCTTCCGGGATGAGATTCCGACACTCCAACAAGACCGACCCTTCGCGCCGCGATGTGCTGATTTTTACCTTTACTCCGCCATCCTCAACAAGCCCGTGAATAATTGCGTTCTGAAAAAGAATGAAAACTAGTTCGCATAACCCGTCAAGTGAAGCGCCAGGAATCTTCAGAGTAGCTGCCAAGTTGAGAGTCGGAACAAGTGACGTTTGTGTGTAGCAGTTCGTCGCCTGCAGCATCGCAACATGCACCGCTAAATCGAACTCAAACGGTTCTCGGGAGAGATCAGTCGGTTTATGGAACCATTCAATCACGTCATGAAGTGCAGAATCCAACGAGACACGCGCCCGCGCCACAGCGTCAATCATAGAAACTATCTGATCATGTCGAAGTTTTGACTCAAGGTTGGTAACCAAAACATCGAACGCGATAGTCAGCTGGCCCCTCATTGAGGTCTGGAGATCCATACGAATAGCATCAAGGGACCTGTCTGTCAGGAACCAACAGTATGCGATCAGCTTGTCCACTACTAGCTCGTAATTGGGATTTTCAGCTACAGAAGCTTCTAGTGCAACAAGCTCACCCTCCGACGAATGGTAGTTAAACATAGCAACGTTGTCGCCTATTGCTCGGATATGCAGCTTTTGCTTAGTGTAGCTTTGCACAAGCTCCTCAAACCTTTGAGTGAATCTCCCAAGTTGTTTCCTAACAAATTGAACTTCCTCCTGCGCAAGTGTGTAGAGTTCGTCTCGCCAAACAGCCGGGAGTGCGTAATCTCCATCGACACGGGCGCACAAAAGGTTCTCCAACGCTAAAGGGCTTCTTAAATGCCCTTCAAAGGAGCCATGCCGAATCGAAGTACTTATGTGCGTATCCAGACCAAAAGCGGGGTTGAGCGCAAACTCGTGGACTGTGTCTGAAAGCATCGACTGCACCAGGCCTTCCAACTCGGATGCGGGCAGTTTCAGTTCCTTCAGCTCAGGACTGCCCTTTACGTTAAGCATTGCAACGAGCCGTTTAGTCAGCTTCTCAGCCTGATAGGCTAAAGCAGGAAAACTCAACAATCGTTCATATCGCGCAAATGACTCCTTCAGCGTAACTTCAAGCGCGCGCCGCACTCCACTTTCATCCACGTAGATCTTGCTTGACTGAACTTTCTTGAGGAAATGGGCTACGTTTAGGTCGCGAGTGATTGTTCGAATCTCTGCTAAGTATATCGGCCCATGTTCGGGATCCGCTTTGTTGAGAATCTGGAGAACGGAAATTCGCTCCTGATCGACTGCGTCAACATCGTCGAATGCCGTTGTGTCGTCAAGCACGCGCGGTATAGCAATGTTGCGTAGAAAGAAAATCCACAGGTGGTGATCAGGTTGGCCAGCGTCAAAAAAAGTATCGGTTATCTCCGAAGGCCGGGCGAACCCAAGATTGTCAAGAACATTTTCGTATATGTCCGACAACTCACGTTCCCATTTCGGGTCGATGTGACGCGAAGTTAGATAGACGAGAATCGCCAACTCAACTCGGCTGATCAACCTATGGTCCTTCAAACACAACTTCGTCAATCTTTCAAGTGGATAAGAATCCCAAGCTGTCGGCTTCCGCAATAGTTCCGCCACGGCGATCGTCATCGCATCTTCGTACCGCCCGACAGCATAGTGGGATTCAAACAAATAGCGAGTTGCCGTAGTTTCCAGATAGTCGTTTCCAGTATCTCGGACTTTGCGGTAAAAGTCGGCCGCCACGTCGTAGTCACTGTTGCTAAAAGCTATGTGCCCCGCGTATGAATTAAAGCGGTATTCCGGCACCGTTCCCCGCAAAGCCTCTAGTAACTCATTACTTTTATTCGACAATGCTTGCCTCAGCCTTATCGAAGGCGATTGCGGGTCCATAACGCTAAGCCTGTCGAGCCAGGATACATCTGGAGTTAGCTGAGATAGGATCGGCGCACTCCAAGGGTTATCAATAGGGCCGGCAATTGCCGCCAACCGATCTAGCTCTGTGTATTCCGAGACTTGCAGATGCTCATGCCTCCGTTCAAGAAACGCAGCAATTTGTATCCCGTAGCCGTGCTTGGAACACAGCAAGGCGAGCTTCTTTAAAGTTAAGCGACTTTGTGCGGCTCTGTCGGACCGGACTAAAATATCCGCCATCAAGCGCACAATCTGGCTTTTTATAGAAAAACCTACTTCGCCTAATTCTTCGATTTCAGCTATCGCTGCGGATCGCGCGATCAACTCTAGATTATCCCCAGTATCAGGAAGTAGCAGGTCGTAGCGTCCGACCGTGTAGGAATCCGCAGCCGGCAACGTGGCATCAACGGAGCCTTGCTTACGCAGTCCAAATACCTCTTGCAGCCGGGTAATGCGGACATCAGCAACTCCGTCAAGCTGCTCCAACGCAAGCTTAAGTCGATGCAACGATGTGGAGCTAACCCTCGTTGCATAAAGTTGAAGCATAGAGACGAATGTCTCGTAGCGATCGATAATGGGATTCGGCTCCTCCTGAGCGATTGGAATGCCAATGTTCTCGATTTGTGTAAGGTCATACGGCAGCACGTGGCTCAGCCAGTAGTCTCCGAGCTCGGGAATGTCGATGATGCTTCCGGCTTGTTGTTCCAGACTGGTGTAGGAAACGTTTTCCTCAGCGCGGACGCTGAAGTAGTAGACCAACCACGCTGCGTACTGACTAAACCCGGGTGTTGTAACGACCTCTTCCAGCAGATCCTTTTGCGCTTTCAAGCCCTTAAGCAACTGAAGGATCTGCAGCCTTTGGTTAAGCAGCCAAATGGAGATGCCAAACAGCGCCTCAATTTCTTGGAGAAGGCTCTGTGCTTTTGTTAACTCGCCACGAAGGTAGGAGGCGTAGAACTCTTCACGGCGGGAGGTGAATTCGCGAAGTTCTGCTTTGTATTGGGCAAGAACAGATGCGGTCCAAAGGATTTCTGCATCTGCGTCCAGTCGCGGCAAGCGCGGTTTCGAAGTGAAATCTTTTAGCGTCCCTGGGAAGGTCGTCGGTGCCAAAAGCGGCTTATACAATGGCTGCCGCGCTAGTTCCTCAACGATCGCCGGGAAGGTTTCAGGACGTAACGCGGCGCGAGCCCGAGCTAATCCGCTCCTTGGAGTTCTGGCCGAGTGCACGAGGCGTCGGAAAAGTTGCAAGGCGTCAGGCTTCCCAGACCGCTTTTTGGTGGGTCGATTTCTAGATTTTTTGCTCAATTTCGAGTCTCTATTCTTGCTTTTAGTGGCGTGAAAAAAAAAATGCTTTGTTAGTAGAAGCATCGTAGTTCAGCTGCGGGATGCGTCAAAAGCTATGCGTCGATGCGCTCACGGATCGCAGATTAGTGAGTGATTTCATTGAAACAAAAATGAAATCTGTTGGAGCCTTGTGCTCAAGCGACGCCCTTGCGTGTTAAGTCGTTCGCAAAGTATCGAGCTACTTCTTCGACGACGCGGCGCTTCTCAGCCTGGACATAAATGGTCGTAGTTTGCAATGATGCGTGTCCAAGAACCTTTTGCACCACATCGAACGGTACGTCATCTGCGACCGATTGCGTGCCGAACGTATGTCGAAATGCGTGTGCATTGGCTTGTCCAAGCCGCATGCGGTCGTCCAGATCCAGTGCGTCTGCGGTCACTAGGAGTTCAGTCAACATTCGCCCAATCAGCCGGTTCAGTCCATCGGCGGTGTAACCGGCTTCGTTCATCTGTGCAGAAACTGGACTTTGCCCCGCTCGATGCCTTCGCCGCGAAGCGTCCGTCCAAGGAATGATGACAGGCGCGACGAGCGGTCCATTCTTTATTACATGATCACCGCTCGGATCGAAGGCTCTATGTCGATCCATCCAGTGTGCCCGAAGGGCATCAAGAGTCGCAGCACTCACCGGCACCGTTCTTTCACGCTGGCCTTTGCCCACGACAGTTAGCTCCCATACTGGTCGATCGGGTGTCCCGTAGAAAGACGGAATGAGATTCTCGCGCCGGGCAAGCGCGGCTTCCTCGCGGCGCAACCCCCGAATCGCCCATCAATAGAATTGCCGCGCGGACCGCGCGCCACTGCACCGCGCCCTCCTTGGCCGAGCGCGCATCAAGCTCGCCACGCAGCTTTCGCCACAGCTTTGCCGGCAACGCGCGCTCGATCTTCATCGCACTCGCCCGTTTGACCACGGCCGGGTCATTGACCGCCTTCCATGGATTGCCGGCAAGATAGCGCACGTCGACCCACCAGGTGAACGCTGCACGTAGCGCACGCACCGCGTAGCGTTGCGACTCGGCCGACAACGACGCCGATCCATCCGCGCCCGCGGCGAAGGGACGCCACCGCGGCGAGTGCCGCACGAACCGCTCCCCTACAAATCGCGGGTCCGGATTTTTCAGGAAATCCTTGTACGCCTCGCAATCGTCGACCTTCAGATCGCTCAGCGCCTTGCCGCGCAACACCACCGCCCATAACAGGAACCGCTCAAGCTCCTTCGTGTAGGCGCGCAGGGTTTTCGGCTGATCGCGATAGCGATTCAGATACGCGCGCACCGCATCGAGATCGTGATTCGCCTGGATGTAGCAGAACGCGCTCGAGCGGTTTTCCCCATCGGCGCCGGACAGCGCGTGTGGCACCGACAAGCGTTCGAGCGGCGCAAGCCGCAGGCGTGGCAACGATCCGAGCGGCCCGCGATCCGCATAGTATTCAGGCACGACCTCGACCAGTTCATCGGCCATCAGCGGCACGCCATCGCGCTCCTCCGAATCGACATCGATCTCGATGGTGAGCTGCAACTTCGCCTGGTGCTTGCGCAACCAACTCACGATTGCGCGCGCGCGCCCGCGCCCGATTCGGGGAATCGAGCGCCACCAGCTCGGCCCGCGCCGGTTGCAGAACGCGACCAGTTCACCCAGTGTCGCAATGCCCTCCCCTTTCAGCCGTCGCGCGATGCGCGGACGCAACCACGCACCGATCGGGTGGTCCGCGTGCGGGGTCGCTGCCGCGAGTTGCGCCGCTTCAGTCACCATGCGGAAGGTGACGGCGGTGAGCAACGGGCGATCGTGCTGTTTGATCGACGCACGCAGGTGCGTGGCGAGCGCCGACGAGCCGTGCGCCATCGCGAGCTGGACCAGCGAATCGAGCATCGCGTTCAGGTGCCGTTCCATTGCGGCGGGCGTGGCCGCATGCGCGTCTTCGTCCGGATCGTAATAGGTGCGCGCGATGATCGCGGGCGCAATGCGTTGCACGAACGCGCGCAACGCCGTGAAGTCCTTGGTCGTAAAGCCTCGTTCGATCGCGACGGCAGCGACCGGCGAGACGGGTGCTTTGGACATCGACTTGCGTTCAGGCATGACCGCCCTCCTTGCCATCTGAGTCGTTACCTTCGTCATCACCGTCGTGGTGGTCACGGTGGTTATGGCCATCTTTGTCGCGGTCGTTCTCGTCGACGTCGTGACGCTGATCTTCGATATCGCTCAACGGCGGGACAAGATCCGCCTCCGGCGGCCGCACTCGTATGCCGAGCCCGGCCAGCACCGCATGCGTCTGCGCGAGAAACACCTCGGGCCAGGTCGCACAGAGAAACTCGAAGGCCACGCGCGCATCGCGCACCGCTTCCGCGAGCCGCGCGTTTTCCGCGGCGTAGGCGGTGACGTCGAAATCGGCGCTGTTATCCGATGCAGGTCGCGCGCCATACATCACGCGCTGCACGAACACGACCGCGCCGTAGTCGGCGATGAAGTCGATCACAGGCACGAAGCGCGCGTCTTTATATAGCGGGGTCCCGTAGGTTTCGGCGAGCGCGATCACCACGGCCAGTTCCATTCGCGTCGGTTTCACCGGCAACAAGGGCACGGCGTCACCCTGCGCCGTGAGCCACGCCGCGGCCGCCGTGCGTTTGAGCGTGATCGACGCATCGACTTTCAACACGACGCGCGCGACTTCAACGCTGGGCATCTCAGCTGGCCAGCGGTCGTTCGAGTCACTGGGATCGATCGGGTCATGAGGTTCGCGGGGATCGCGCCGACCACGCGACCGTCGCCGCCAGCCGGCCCAGCTGAAATCGCCCTGATCACCGGAATCGCCCAAGAAGTCTTGTGCCACGGAGCTTGGCCCTCTCACGCGTTTTGAATAAAGCCAATTTTTACCCTGAAATGCTATCCCGATAATATACGATTATCAGGCTTGATCAGTTGATAGGCTCGGGCAATCAAAAGTCTTGCGACGAACAAGCCGCGTCACATCTTATCGCTCAGACGAACGTCGCCTACGTCTGCAAAATCGCAGATCATTGCCTACAGATGTCGCGCACTCGCCGTTAAAAAATGAATGCATGCCACCACACCGGCGTTTTATCTCGACCTAATATGAAGCTTTTTGCCCGTACGCCGTCTAACCATGCCAGTATCGAAAAAGCGTCAAAGGTCGTCCGAATCGAGAACCGTACAATCCCGCCGCAAAAAGCAGTTGTATCTGCCTCTAAAACAGCCAGAGTCTGACCAGTTGTGCTTACAAGCGCGCCTTCGTTTCAAGCGATGCGGGAAAATCGAGGGGATAGAGCCACCGCCATGAACATGGCTTCAATCTCACTCATGTGCGAGATGATCACAGCAGCCGGCCATGGTCTATTGCCGCTGCCATTAATCCAACAGGCCCGAAAAGGTGCCCTTGATGCGTTAGATAATGGCGCAAGCAGTGGTGTGTGGACTTTCACGGACGCTCTAACTAATCAATTCACGCTGGTTATTAACGAGTATGATCGCCAAATGCGCGAGACCCGACTGCACGCGATAATTGCGGCATCAGAGAAAGTCGAACACCTTCTCGCGAAGCAAGGGCGATCGCGTAAAGAGCAGTGTCCAAGCGGGACCGGAGAAGGTTAGTTGGCCAAAGTAGGTTGATTAACGGAAATAGCGCTTCCACGTAGTACTGCGGTCTTGCAATTAAGAGATTGCGGTTTTTTGCGACAGAGCAACGAACAAAAAAACCCGCGGAATGCGGGTTAGCTCCAGACTGGCCTATTCGGCTCTTTGCTGGACGTGGCGCACGCTTATGTCTGCGTTTCGGCCCTCGGAGTACTGCTGAAGATATTTCTGTGTGACGGCAGTTTTCGATCCACCTTGAGACAATGTCGAACTTTCTGGATTCAACGGCAAAGCGGTCAGCAATGACTCAAAGGCAGGCCGGGTCGACAAGGCATTAAGCGTCTTTCTGGCGTGCAGGGCGGTCAGCGTTCCTTCGGATAATGCTTGCAAGTAAGCTCGGTGTTTCAGTCAAGACCGAGGATGACCCCTTTTCGCAATCACCTCTTGCACATCAGCGCGCCTAGCTATCCTCAGAGATATGCCGCGCGCAAGACACGGGACGAAAAAAAGCTGCCGGTGCCCATGACACGCGGCAGCTTGCGGGGCTACTAATTGAACGGTCTGATTAAACCGTCGCTTCCGCGCGTTCTCGCTTGGCCAGTTGCGCTTTCGCGATATGTGTCTCATGCGCCTTCGCGCGGATCATGTCGGCGAATTCGACCGCATCGCCTTCGGGGGCCGACGACCGCAGATGCGGCCTCGCGATCAGCAGATATAGCCCGCCCGTCACGACTACCACCGCGATACCGACCAGCGCGATCCATCGGTCCAGTGTCGAGAGCGACATATCGTTCGACGGCATCGCCATAACGACGCACGCGAAGATGCCGTAGATCAACGCGCCGACATTCACCGCGAGGCCCCACTTGCCAAGGCTGAACGAACCGGCCGGCTTCCGTCCCTTCGCACGGGCACGAAGCGCCGCAATGACGACCATCTGAAACGCGATGTACCCCGCCAACATCTGCATGCCAGCGATACGGAATAGCGAACTCGGCACGCAATACACCAGCACGATCAGCAGCGCGGACAGCGAATTGACCGCGACGTTGGCCCATACCGGCGTGTGATTCATCATCTTCGCAAACACCGCCGAGCCGGGGAACATGTTGTCCCGTGCGAACGAATAGACGAGGCGGCTTGCGGAGGCTTGCTGCCCCATCACGCACGCAAGGAACGACAGCAGCGCCACGGCCTGAAACGCCTTGAGTCCCCAGAAGCCGATGGTGTGATAAAGAATCTCGGGGATCGGATCGAGCACCTTGCCCGCCACGATCAGCGTGAGATCGGGCGCGGCGAGCACATAGCCCGCGAAGGAGAAAATGGCCGATCCGCATCCCACCACCACCGTCAGCATCATCGCCTTAGGGATCTGGCGGCCGGGATTTGGAACTTCTTCGGCCACTTCGCCGCATGCTTCGAAGCCGTACACCATGAACAGACCGACGAGCGCCGCGCCGATGAAGGCCGGCATATAGTTACCGTTAATCGACGTGCCCATCGTGTCGAAGAACACCGAAAACGAATGCTTGCGTTCGAAGATCAGCAGATACAGTCCCACTGCGATCACGCCGAGCAATTCGGCGGCGAGTCCCGCCCCCGCGATACGTGCCAGTGTTTTTGTCCCCGTGAAATTAAGGATCATCCCGAGTAGCAACATGCCGGCCGCCACACACGCGGTCATGCCCGGCGTGATGGCGACAACCGGATGCTCTTTCGTCCCCACGAACAGATTCGCGACAAAGCCCGAACCAAAGATTGCCGTAGTCGCAATCGCCACAATCACGCAGGACAGATAGATCCACGACAGCAGCCACGCATACTGCCCGTTCCACAGCCGTCTGGCCCACTGATAGAGGCCACCCGCAATCGGATACTGTGCGACCACTTCACTGAACACCAGCGCCACCAGCAATTGCCCGCATCCGACGATGATGATCCAGAACATGGACGGCGGGCCTGCCGTGGACAGGCCTTGCGCGAACATCGAAACGACACTGACCAACGGCGACAGATAAAGAAATCCCAGCGCGAGATTCGACCAGAGCGACATGCTCCGCTCGAACTTCTGCTCGTATCCTAATGATGCAAGATGCTCGGAATCCGAGCGGTGATGATGATTTGCCACAGTGCTCCTCCAAACGCTCCCGAGTCCGTCCGGAAATAATGTTGCCGGACGAACGTGCCGATATTTCTCTTATCGCCGCCGTCATATTCAACGTCGGCGCCTCCTTTGAAACCGGACGCTAAAACCTTGCTAACCCCGTACGTCCCTTGCTGCAAAACCCGCGCCAATGGTTTTTTTTCGATTTATGTCTTTGTTGGAGAGGTGCTTTTTTGATTAAATCGTTCGATGCATTCTGGGTGTTGTCTCATGAGTGCGATGCCCGAATCGCATCGGTGCGACATTGGCTATTTATTTCGTTACCCAAAGTATCATTCGCTGCGCCCGACCCGACCCGACCCGAAACCGTTTCCGGCTCCCGGTCGTATGATGAAAGAACGACTAAATGGTCGCGACGGCGCTGCGCTGGTCCTGCGATGCTTCGAGCACGGACGCCAGGATCTCTGCGGTCGCCATGGAAAGCGTCCAGCCCAGATGGCCGTGTCCGGTGTTGTAGAACACGCCCGGCCGCTTGCCCGCGCCCACGCGCGGCAACATGCTAGGCAGCATCGGACGCAAGCCGGTCCACGGAATCACGCGCGATGTCGAGATTTCGGGGAAATAGCGGCGCACCCAATCGACCAGCGGCACGATGCGGTCCGCGCGGATATCGCGGTTGACGCCGTTAATTTCCGCCGTGCCAGCTACGCGGAAGCGGTCGCTTCCCAGACGGCTGGTGACGATTTTCGCCGCATCATCGAGCAGACTGACCCAAGGCGCGCCGTTCTGGCTGTCCGAATCGTCGAGAAAGACGGTGATCGAATAGCCTTTCACCGGATACACGTTAACGTGATCGCCCAGCATCGACGCGAACTGGCGGCTGCCCACGCCCGCGCAAATAACGAGCTTGTCGAAGCGGTGTTCTTCGGATGCCACGGCGCGGCTTACGTCGAGGCGGATGCCGTCAACGGATTGCGTGATCTGCGTAATTTCCGAATCGAAGCGGAATTCCACGCCCTTGCGCACGCACGCCTGCGCCAGACCGCGCGTGAATTTGTGGATATCACCGGTGGAATCCGACGGCGTGAAGAAGCCGCCGTAGAAGCTGCCGCGAATCGCCGGTTCGATCGACTCGATCTCGCCCGCCGTCACCGCGCGTCGGTCCAGCCCGCCTTCGCGATACAAGAGATTGACCTTCGATGCCGCCTCGAAGCCCTTACGATCCTCGTACACGTGCAGGATGCCGCGCCGCTCCAAATCGAACTCGATGCCCTCGCGCTGCGCCACCGAGAACAGATGCTCGCGCGCTTCGATGGCGAGCCGCACGGTTTCAATGGTGTTGTGGCGATAGTTCGAAATCTGGCCGAGAAACTCGCCGATCCACGAGTACTTGTGCCAGGAAGGCCTGGGATTGAGCAGCAGCGGTGCATCCGAGCGCAGCATCCATTTGATGCCCTTGAGCACGGTGGCCGTGCTGTTCCACACTTCCGCGTTGCTGGCTGAAAGCTGTCCACCGTTGGCAAACGATGTTTCCATTGCCGCATAGCGATGGCGCTCGAACACGGTCACGTCGTGGCCGCGTTGTGCGAGGGCGTAGGCAGTCGAGACGCCCGTGATGCCGGCGCCGATGATGGCGATTCGTTCCATTTGTAAAGGTCCAATGTGAGATTCCTTGCCACGCGCCAAAACGGCGGCGAGGAAGCCCCATCTGTCCCATTTGCCTGAGAGTTTAAATTGCGGGCAATGCCGCAAATCTCCTTCGGCGGGCGCACTGCTGCGCCGCTCTCCAGATGTGATATCCGCGCTGCACGGTCCTTTTGCCTGAGAGTTTCCGGGGCGGTTGCTCCGTCGGCGCCATCTGGGCCAAATGCCCGACGATGGTCTCTCCCATGCTGCGCGATGAGGTATTTATTCTACGCAGTCAATATTCACGACACGACCTTTTCACTGCGATACACGCTCAGATCCACTTCCACAGAAGGGGTCGCAGCCGAACGCGCATTCGTCTTGATGAAGTGCGCGAGCCGCTCGCCGAGCATCATCGAAGGAGCGTTCGTATTGCCCGACACCAGCTTCGGCATGATCGACGTATCGGCAACGCGCAGGCCCTCGATGCCGTGCAGGCGGAAGGTCGGATCGACCACGGCCAGTTCGTCCACGCCCATGCGGCATGCGCCCGACGGATGCAGCGCGCCCTGCCCCGTTTCCCTCACGAAGCGAATGCGCTCTTCCTTGCTCGTCAGAATGCGTCCCGGCCGGTACGGCGCGCGCACAAACTTGCTCAGCGCGCTTTGTGCGAGCGTTTCCTGACCGATCCGCACGCCTTCCGCGAGCACTTCGGCATCGTAGGGATCGGACAGGTAGTTCGGGTCGACCAGCGGCGGCACGGAAGGATCACCGCTCTTTAAGCGCACCGTGCCGCGCGAACGCGGCCGCGTCTGATACACGTTGAGCGTGAGACCGTTGCCGCTCGGCGACTGATCCGCGCCCTCCTCGACACCCGCACCCGGCAGGAAGTGATACTGAAGATTGGGCAGCGGATCGTTCTGGTCGCCGTACCAGAGCAGCGCGCCTTCGCAAATGTTCGATGCCACCGGCCCAGTCTTGAACAGCGCGTATTCCAGTCCGGCGAGCGCCTGATTGTGCAGCTTCTTGTACTTGTCGTAGCTATGCGGCCCGGTCAGATCGTAAATCAGGAACATGTCCATATGATCCTGAAGGTTCTCGCCAACACCCGGCAGATCGTGTACGACAGGCACGCCCACGCTGCGCAGATGCTCCGCCGGCCCAATGCCAGAGAGCATCAGCAAATGCGGCGACCCGATGGCGCCCGCCGACACGATCACTTCGCGTTCGGCACGCACGAATTTGCGCTCCGTGCCTTCAAGATATTCGACGCCGATCGCCCGGCCCTTCTCGACTACCACGCGCAGCACGCGCGAATCCGTTTTAACAGTCAGATTCTTGCGATCGCGCGCGGGCTTAAGATAAGCGGTGGCGGCGCTGCATCGCTTACCGTCGCGCGTGGTCGTCTGATAGAGACCGCAGCCGGCCTGCTTGCCCGAGTTGAAATCCGGGTTGTAGTTGATGCCCATTTCCTGACACGCGCGCAGCCACGCCTTGGTCAGATAATGCGTATAGCGTTGATCGGAGACGCCCAGCGGCCCGCCCACGCCGTGCGCCTCGCCCGCGAAGCGCTCGTTGTCCTCGGCCTTCTTGAACCACGGTAGCACGTCGCGATACGACCAGCCATCGCAACCCATGGCGGCCCAGCCGTCGTAGTCTTCGGGACAGCCGCGCATGTAGACCATCGCGTTCACTGAACTGCCGCCGCCGAGCACGCGGCCCTGCACGATCTCCGGCGTGACCATGTTCTGATGACGCTGCGGCTGCAGGCGATAGCGCGTGAGCAGATTGCCCTTTGCCGTCTTGAAGTACGTGGCCGGCATATGGATGTACGGATTGGTATCACGCGGCCCCTGTTCGAACAGCAGTACGGATGTCGAAGCGTCTTCGCTCAGCCGGCCGGCCGTCGCGCATCCGGCGGGACCACCGCCGACAACAATGTAGTCAACCACGTCACTTCCTCCTGAATTCTGCACTGTCGGGTGCTGCATCAACGTTCTGCGTAGATAAAGCAATGTGCGGGCCAATCTCAGCGGCCTCGCCAAGCCTTTGTTTCGTATCGTCTTTTTACGAGCGCAGCGACGACATTCTCGGTTTGTCTCAGCTATGCGACGATCGCGCCCGCCGATGAGACGCGACCGTCCGCGTTCAAAATTTGTGGCGAATGCCGACCGCCGCCATTTCCTGCGTGCTCTTGCCGGCCGCAAAACCGAACGAGCCGATCGACGCTTCCGCTGAGCCCTGTCCGTTCTGCCCCAGCGCGTGCTGATAGCCCGCCAGTGCATACAGGTCCGTGCGCTTGCTCAGAAGATAGTCCACGCCGACATTGAACTGGTGATATTTCGCCGACGAATCGCCGAGGGCGCGCGTGTAGTTGTACGCGCCGATCACCTGAAAATCCGGCGCGAACATATAGCTCCCGTACACCGAGACATTGTGATACTTCTCGGCATCGCCGAAGCTCGATTGTGCGTCCGCTTCGTAGCGCGAATAGCTATACGCCGCGCCGACCGTCAGTGCACCGAAAAGCGCATTGCCGCCCACGCGCGCGATATTGATGCTGCGCGCCGATGCATAAGCCGCGTTCACCGGCGAGTTGAACAAGGTATCGGCCGTCGATGTGCCGCGCGCGACGACCGCCGCGTTGCCGTTGTCGATATGCAGATAACCGCCCGCCACGTTGAAGCTGGATGCGGCATACGTCGCGGCCGCACTCCAGCTCTGACCCGATCCGGTCGAGCCGGCCACGCCGCCGAGCGCATAAAGGCCCTCAACCGTCACGCCGCCCCACGTCGGGCTGACCCACTTCACCGCATTGGAGAAGCGCGCGCTGTCGTCGTAATTGTCGATATCGCCGGGTGTCGCAAACCAGCCGCTGAACGAGTCCGCCGTGAGCGGCTGAACCAGATCGGTCACCGGATCGTACTGGCGTCCAAGCGAGAGCGTGCCGAGCGTCGTGCTCGCGACGCCGACGAACGCCTGCCGACCAAACTCGCGGCCGCCGAAGCCGAGTTGTCCGTTGCTGCTGTCGAAGCCGTTCTCGATCTGGAAGATCGCGCTCAGTCCGCCGCCGAGATCTTCTGTGCCTTTCAGGCCCCACTGCGCGCCGTTCAGGTTGCTGGTCTGCATGCGCCATTGCGATGCCTGACCGCCGCTGTTGTGGATGTAGTCGATGCCCGTATCGATGATGCCGTACAAGGTGACCGAACTCTGCGCGTAAGCCGCGGGCGCGCTCAATGCCAATGCAATCGTCCCTGCGATGCTGCTTTTTTTCATCTTGTCGTCTCGTTGCGGTAAAGGAAAAGACACAAAAAAGCCGGCATGACGCCGGCCACATCGAGCGCACCCTTTCTGCTAGTACTGATGGCGCGCATCCACTACGTTGAGCAACTCCCGTCCTTGCAGGAACCGCTGAACGTTATTGGCGAAGATCGCCAGACCGGCTTCTACATAACCGGCAGGCGAATCGCATGAGATATGCGGCGTGACGCAGAAGCCCGGCGTCGTCCATAGAAACGAGTTCCACGGGAGGGGCTCGGGGTCGAACACATCGGCGATGCAGCCGCTCAGATGGCCGCTCGCGAGCAGATCGGCCGTCGCTACGTAATCGATGACACCGCCCCGAGCTAGGTTCACGATGCCGCAGCCCGGCTTCAGCGATTTGAGCCGCGCCCGCGACATCAGTCCATGCGTCTGGTTGGTCAGCGGACACGCAAGCACAACGAAATCGGCTTGTGCGAGTACGTTGTCCAGTTCGTGAGAAGTCGCGACCGCGTGGAAACCATCGACCGGTACGCCCGAGCGACTCACACCCGTCACATGCAACGCCGCGCCGCGCGCCGCTTTTGCAACCGCACTGCCCACGCCGCCGGTGCCGACAATGACTACGCGTTTGCCCGCCATTGGCGTGGAGTAAACCGGCTGCCAGCGCTGGCCTCCCTGATCCGTCGCGAAGCGCGGCATGCGCGTGTTGAGCATCAAAAGCGCCATCAACCCGTATTCCGCCGCCTTGGCTGCATGGATGCCGCTGCTGTTGGTGAGCACCGCGTCGTGCGGCAGCCAGTCGAGCGGCATACAACGCTCTACGCCCGCGTTGATACAGTGCGCCAGCTTAAGCGCCTTTCCGTGCTGAGCGATCAGCGACGGGTTGAAGCGCGGCGCGACAAGAAACTGTGCATCGGCGAGCGCCTTCAGATCCGGCTCCTCATGCCACGCGGGTGTGATTTCACCTGTCACTCCGACGGCAGCCAGACACCGTTCGACCTGTTCGTGCGAGATCGAATACTGCCGATCGCGGTTGTAGTTCTCGACATACACCTTCACCTGCGCTTTCACCTTCGCCTCCCGTTCCGACATGCATCAGACCAGTTCGATCGCCTTGTGGAAACTGCGCCCCTGCCACAGCAGGCAATGCCCCTCGCGCACGTCAGGCAGCACGACACGCTCGACCACGCCCACGAGAATCGTGTGCGAGAAACCGTCGTGCGCCTTGGCCAGGGTGCAGTCCAAACTCACGCGCGCGCCCACGATCAGCGGCGCGCCCGTGTCGCCCGCGACCCACTCGGTGCCTGCGAAGCGCGCCGAGCCCTTGCGTTCGCCGAAGCGCTTGACGATATCGGCGTGATTGGCGGTCAGCACGTTCACCGCGAAAAAGCCCTGATGCAGGATCACGTCGTGCGCTGATACGGACTTGTTGACGCATACGACGACCGAAGGCGGGTCCATCGACAGGCTGCATACGGCGGTGGCAATAAAGCCAAGCGGCTCGCCCGCCTCGGCCGTCGTGATTGCCGTGACGGCACCGGGAAAGCGCGCCATTGCCTCACGAAACGCTTGATCGTTGTTCATGGCATTACTCGCTCAGATGAGATACGAACTTGGTGTTGAGATACGCTTCCACCGCCTCGGGACCGCCTTCCGATCCATAGCCGGATTCACGGATCCCGCCATACGGCGTTTCCGGCAGAGCGATGCCCAAATGGTTGATCGTGACCATGCCCGACTCGATGCCGCGTCCCAGCGCCGATGCTTTCTTTGCATCGCGCGTCCAGACGTAGGCCGCGAGTCCGAAGGGCAGACGATTTGCTTCGGCGATGGCATCGTCGAGCTTCGAATACGACATGAACAGCGCGATGGGGCCGAACGGCTCTTCGTTCATCGCGACCATCTCCGTGGTGACATCGGCGAGCACGGTCGGCTGGAAGAAGAAGCCATCGCCTGCGATCCGCTCGCCGCCGCATTTGAGCGATGCACCCTTTTCCACCGCATCAGCAATCAGCCGCTCGACGCTCGCGCGGCGACGTTCGTTGATGAGCGGGCCCATGGTCGTGCCCGCGTCGAGACCGTCGCCGATCTTCAGCGCCTGCGCCTTCTTCGTGAACAGATCGGTAAATTCCGCGTACACGGCTTCGTGGACGATGAAACGCGTCGGTGCCACGCACACTTGTCCCGCGTTGCGGAATTTCGCCATCGCGAGCGCTGATGCGGCCGATTCGAGATCCGCGTCTTCGCACACGATCACCGGACCGTGGCCGCCAAGTTCCATCGTGATGCGCTTCATATGCGCACTTGCCAACGCCGCCAAATGCTTGCCAACGGGAACCGAGCCGGTGAACGAGACCTTGCGGATCGTTGGGTGCGGGATCGCGTAAGACGAGATTTCGGACGGCTCGCCGTACAGCAGGCCGATGACGCCCGGCGCGATATCAGCATCGACGAAACACTGGATCAGCGCCGCCGGCGATGCAGGCGTCTCTTCCGGCGCCTTGATGACAATAGAGCAGCCCGCCGCCAGCGCCGGCGCCAGTTTGCGCGTAACCTGCGCGACCGGGAAATTCCATGGGGTGAAGCCGATTGCGGGGCCGACCGGTTCCTTGACCGTCGCCGACATCACGCCTGCCTGACGCGCGGGGATCAGGCGTCCGTAGGTACGGCGTGCTTCATCGGCGAACCAATCGATCAGTTCTGCACAATTGACGACTTCGTTGCGCGCTTCCGCATAGGGCTTGCCTTCTTCCAGCGTGAGTAGGCGCGCGATGTCGTCGGCGCGAGCGCGCACGAGATCGGCCGCGCGGCGCATCTTTTTGGCGCGGTCGTAAGCTGATGTCGCGCTCCAAGACTTGAAGCCGGCTTGCGCGGCTTTAAGCGACCGCTCGATGTCGTCGCGCGCCGCCTTCGCGACGTTGCCGATGATTTTGCCGTTCGCGGGATTGATAACATCGAGCGTCTCGCCATGCGCGGCAGCGCGCCATTCGCCGTTGATCAATAGAAAGACATTCGGATAAGCCATGGAAGTCTCAGCAAAAGGTTTGTTGGTTTCTGCGATGGGTCACGCAAGGTTCACCGCAATGTGGAGCTAATCTGCAAACGTTATGCCAATCGGTTTTCATTCGTAAATTCAATGGCTTATATTATTTCGGCGATACCGCATCTCACGCTTGCGACGCGGTAACGTCGCAAGCGTGAGATCGCCTAACCGGTGTGTATGAGACCTACTCATGACCGCCGACATCTGATAAGGGATTTCCCCTGCTTGGCGCACAAAAGCAGAGTGCAGACAATCGTTCGATGGGGCGAATCGCACTAGAAAGGTGCATCTATAGCTTTGGAAAGGCGTCTACGCCTAAGCAGAATCCCTAATAAAAACTGGTAGTTAGCGTTACAAAGCAAAACCCGGCGCGAAAATTGCAGCGACCATAGGTAAGCCGTCTTTGAAAACTGCTTTCGCGGTATGGAACTTAACGATGAGAAGCGACGATCATTTGACGAGAATCATGTCGGTACTGGCCGCGTCCAATGGTGAGACGCCGCAAGGAGCCGGATCTAATGCCGTGCCGGATTGGAACCCCCTCGCATCCTGGAAGCGCTGCGTTGAGAGTTACCGGCTCGAACCGTCGTATGCGCCCGAGATTCCCACGCTTACCCAACGCGAGATTAACGACGCGCGCGGTGCCTTCGGCGACGAGAATCTTTCGCTGATCCTGCCCGAGCTTGAACGCGTACTCTCCATCGTCGGACCCGTCGGCTATAACGCGACCCTGGCGGATGCCAAAGGCCTGATCCTCGTTGAGATGTCACCGGACGATCCAGCACATGCGTGCATCAGCGACAAGGAAGGGATGCTCTGGACGGAGGAGAACGGGGGCACCAACGGCATCGGCTCGACAATCATCGAACAGCGCGCGACCTCGGTGTACAAGTCCGATCACTTCTGTGTGGACCTTATTAGCCAGTCCTGCGTAGCCGCGCCCGTGCGCGATTTCGACGGGCGTATTCGCGGCGTCATCAATCTCGCCACGCGTAATTCGGATATCACCGAATCCGCGCATCGCGTTATCTATCAGCTTGCGCAAGACAGCGCTTGCCGCCTCGAATCGAAGCTATTTCGCGCGCGTTTTCCGAACGATTGCGTGCTGCAATTTGAACGCCGCTCCGCGCCCGCCGTCATGGTGGCGATGGGCGAAGACGGTCAGGTGCTCAGCGCGACCAAGTCCGCCCGCACCTTGTTCGGCCTAAACGATTGCGGCGATAACCTCACCAATCTCTGGGACGTATTCGATCGCGCAGGCGAAGCCGAACTGCGATCCTCGAATGAATTGCACGCGACGGCGCTGCGTCTGCTCTCCACTGGAAGACGACACCGAGTCGCGGTATGGCATGGCCGGCGGCTGGATCCGCGTGGTTTTTCGTCGACGGTCGAAGGCCAAAAGAGCGAACGCAACACGCGCGCCGAACGCAACTACAGCGTGTCGATCGCGGAGTGGGCCGGTGAAGACCGGCAGATGCAGGGCAACGTAAAGGTGTTGCGCAAACTCCAGAACAGCGGTATTCCCGTGCTGTTGCTGGGCGAAACGGGCACCGGCAAGGACACGCTCGCAAAGGCCATTCATGCGGAAAGCGCACGTGCGTCGCAGCCTTTCGTGGCGTTCAATTGCGCGGCCGTGCCAGAGTCATTGATTGACAGCGAACTGTTCGGCTACAGCCGTGGCGCATTCACCGGCGCGAATCGCGAAGGCAATGTCGGACGGCTGGTGGAAGCGCATGGCGGCACGATTTTTCTCGATGAAATCGGCGATATGCCGCTCGCGCTGCAAACGCGCTTGCTGCGCGTACTCGAATCCGGCGAAGTGACGCCGCTCGGTTCAGGCCGCAGCCGCATTGTCGATCTTCAGGTGATCGCGGCGACCAATCACAATCTGCGCGCGAAGGTCATGGACGGCCTGTTCCGCGAAGACTTGTTCTATAGGCTGGCGGGTGTGGTTATCGACATACCGCCGCTGCGCGAACGCGACGATATCGAACGCATCGCACGTGCCATCCTCGCACGTTGCACGGAAGGCAGGCCGCTCTCCTTCGATGAAGGCGCGCTGTTGGCCATTCGCTCGCATCGCTGGCCGGGCAATGTGCGCGAGCTGCGGCATGTGATCCAACGCGCGGTCAAGCTGTGCGAAGGCGGCATCATTCGCGAAGGCGACTTGTTGCTGACGAATCTGCCGCTTGCGCCGCGCCGCACGGCATCGGCGCCCGCTCCCCTTGCACCGCCGATGCAGCCCGCGCGCGCAGGCTACGAAGCCCCGCCACGCGACTTCGACGATTCCGTGCGCGATGCCCTCGCCAACGCTGAGCGCACCGCCATTGTCCGGGCGCTGGAAAAGCACGGCAACAATATCGATGCTGCCGCGCAGGCGCTGTCGATGAGCCGCGCGACGATATATCGCAAACTCAAGCGCTACGAAATTCGTCCCTGAGGTTTTTGCCCGTTCTGAACAGCCGTCGTCTTCCAATTGGAAACGACGGCTTTTTCATTGTCCTTGCAACGTCAGGTTGCACGTCTCACCCGCGATTTTGACGTCTCGCCAGTGAGACTCACCGCCTTAGGCGCTTGTTTTATAGGCCAATTTTTTTCTCACAAGAATCAATCGCTTAGCGCGCCAAAATAAAGTGGCATGCCTTGTGCAGAGTGGAGTTCGGTCTTCCCTCCCAACCTGAAACACAGGACATCCATGAAATCTGCCCCAAACGAAAAGCTCGCATCGACGACCGGCGAGCCGACATCCGGACGCACAAGCGGTCGCGAAGTGAGCCGTCGTCATTTCATGCTGGCAAGTGCGGCAGCCGCCGCAGGCGCGACACTCGGAGCCTGGTCTCCCGGCGCGCGGGCCAATGTCGGCGGACGGCTGGACCTGATGTCCTGGGAAGGCTATTCGCTGCAGAACGAGACCGCGCGCTGGCGCGGCCAGAACGGTGTGAGCGTGAACGCCGCGGTGATGAGTAATCAGGACGACGTGACCGCTAAGCTGGTCGGCTCGCCGGTGCGGCTCGACGTCGCCGAATACTCGAATGGCTATAACGCAATCTACAAGGACCTGAAGGTTCTCAAGCCAATCGATATTGGCAAGATTCCGAACTACAACAAGAGCGATATCCTTGCCCGCTTCTACGACGCCGACATGTGGTACTGGGACGGCCAGCACTTCGCGATTCCGTGGATCTGGGGCCTCGATACACTCGTCTACAACCCGAAATACGGCAAGGTCGAAAGCCATAAAGACCTGCTCAAGCCTGAGTTCAAGGGCAAGCTGACCTTCGTCGACAATCCGCTCACCACGTGGCCGCAGATCGCACTGGTGGCAGGTTACGGCGACAAATTTCCGAACTTGACCAAGGAAGAACTCAAGGACTGCTTCAGGCGGATGGAGCCGTACCGCAAGCAATGCCGCGTGTTCGCTGGATCGAACGGCGACGTGATTTCGCTGTTCGCGTCCGGTGAGATCGCCGCGTGCTTCGTGGTGTGGTCGGCGGTGCCGTTGGAGACCGCCAAGCAGAACGTGACGACCGTGGGCGCAACTTTCAAGGGCGCGGGCGCCCTGTGGGCCGATGCCTGGTTCGTGCCGATGACCTCGCAGAACATCGACACGGCTCACGCCTTCATCAATCAGGCGCTGTCGCCGCAGGTGCAGGCGGATGCGTGCGCATCGACGGTCGGCGGCTGCGTGAATCGCAAGGCTATTCCGCTGCTCGATGCCAAGACACGCGCGCTGTTCGACTACAACACCATCGACCAGTTGCTCGCGACTACGCCGCTCAAGGGCCAGCCGCCGCGCACGTCCTCGCAGTACGCGACTTACGCGGACTGGCTGCAGGCGTGGTCGGATTTCCGCGCCACCGTCTGATACGTCTACGAGGAGATTACAAGTGAGCCTGAACCTCGCACAGAGGCAGAGGCTGACGGGCGCGGGACTATCCGCGCCACCCGTCGTCTATCTGCTGATTTTCTTTCTCGCGCCTTCGCTGCTGCTTCTGCTGTACAGCTTCTGGACCGCGGGAGACTTTACTGTCACGCCCGTTTTCACGATGGAAAGCTATGCGCGTGCACTGCGCGCGGACGCCTTCTATCAGGCAACCTGGACCGGCTTCAAAAACGGCTTCTGGACCGCGCTGGTGTGCGTCGTCACGGCGTTTCCGGTGGCGTATTACATCGTGTATCGCGCGAAGACAAACTTCATCTTCTATGCAGTGCTGCTCTCTTGGTTTTCGAGCTATCTGGTACGCGTGTATGCATGGCGCACGATACTCGGCACCAACGGTGTCATCAACAGCACGCTGATGAATCTCGGTGTGATCGACGAACCCCTGCGCTTCCTGCTGTTCAGCCCGCTTGCCACGACCATCACGCTGATTCACATCATGTTTCCGTTCGCATTGCTGCTGCTGGTCTCCGCGCTGCGCGACATCAAGCGCGATTATCTTGATGCCGCACGCGATCTTGGTGCCACGTCCGTGCAGATGCTCACGCGCGTGATCCTGCCAATGTCGCACAAGGGTTTGGTCGGCGCGTTCATGTTCACCTTCATCCTCTCGGCGGGCGATTACATTACGCCGCAGTTGTTGGGCGGCGGCGAAGGCGTGACCAGCGGCCTCCTGATCGCGAACCAGTTCCGCAGTGCGGGCAACTGGCCGCTCGGCGCGGCAATGGCTTTTCTGCTGCTGTGCGTGTTCGCGCTCAGCTATGTGCTGTTCGTCGGCTTCCTTCGCATGTGCAGGGTGTCGCCGGGCCGGCGTTATCACGCCGAACTCTGACGGAGCGCCATCGACATGCTATTTCTTTTCGTGATTCTGGCGCTGGTATTTCTTTACGGGCCGATCGTCGTCATCGGGCTATTTAGCTTCCATAGCTCGCCATCGCTGGTGTTTCCGTTTCAGGGCGTGAGTCTGCGCTGGTATCAGGCGCTGATGACCAACGATACCTTCATCACCTCGCTCGGCAACAGCGTGCTGGTGGCCACCTGCGCATGCGCGGTCACCACGATTCTCGGATGCAGCGCCGCGCTTGCGCTGATGCGTCTCAAGGGCAATCCCAAAGCGGCGCTCGGCTTTCTCTGTACCGCGCCAGTTGCGCTGCCGGGACTGTTTCTGGGTATCGGACTGGTGGCGCTGTTCGCGCAATTCGGCGTGCAGCGTTCGCTGGTGACGGTCACATTCGCGCATGTTTTGTATGCGTTGCCCTTCTTCGTCGAGGCGATGCGTTCGCGCATTCAATACTTTGATCTTTCACTCGAAGAAGCGGCGCGCGATCTGGGCGCGAGCGGTTTTCAGGCGTTTCGTCGCGTGACCTTGCCGATACTCGGGCCGACCATCGCGGGCGCGTCGATCCTTACGTTCGCGCTCTCGTTCGACGAATTCATTATCACCGTATTCGTAAGCGGCAACGACACCACGTTGCCGCTGATGATCTGGTCGATGATGCGCCGCACAGTCAACCCAACCATCAACGCAGCGTCGATGGTCGCGCTCGCGCTGTCCATCGCTATTACGGCTGCGGGCGGCCTTGTGTTCTGGCTGCAACGCCGCATCGCCATCCATGGAAGAACCCGCAAATCGAGGAAGCATCATGACTCACGACATCGTGCAACTGAAGAAAGTCACGAAGAAGTTCGGCAGCTTCAAGGCCTTGGACAACATCAACCTGAACGTACGTAAGGGCGAGATTCTCACGCTGCTTGGACCAAGCGGATGCGGCAAAACCACGCTCATGCGCATCATCGCCGGCTTCGATGACGCAACCAGTGGCGAAGTGCATATCAATGGCCGCGAAGTCACGGGCGTGATGCCCGAGAAGCGCGCGGTCAACATGGTGTTCCAGCGCTATGCGCTGTTTCCTCA